>JBJTJN010000079.1:0-3892 GCA_046095485.1 Actinomycetota bacterium | reverse complement strand
GCCAGCGTCACCCACCACGGCGGCCCGAGCGCCACGAAGGGCAGCGCCACCGCCGTGATGATGCCGCCCACCACGAGGGGCAGGCGGCGCCCGGCGCGGTCGGACCACCACCCGCCCACGGGCGACCCCAGGAACAGCGCGGCGGTGCCGAGCGCGAGCACCAGCCCGATTCCGCTGGACGACAGGCCGAGGCGATCGGACAGGTCGAGCGGCAGCAGGGGCTCGAGCATGGCCTCCACGATCGCGAGCAGGATGAGCGCCAGCGCACCGGCCCGGGCCCCGCGCGACCTGGCCACGCTGCGCAGCCCCGCGAGCACCGACGGCACGGCGGAGGATGGCTTCGCGGTCTCGGGCACGAGCGCCACGCACAGGGCCAGCAGCAGCGGGACGACGGAGATGATGAGGAAGGTCTCGCGCACGCCCACGGCGTCGATGAGCACGCCCGAGAGCAGGGGGCCGAGCAGGCCGACGCCGCCGCCGGCGGTCTCCGCCAGGCCGAGCCGGAAGCCCAATTGGTTGGTGGGGTAGACGTCGCTCACGGCGGCCAGGGCACCGGTCCACGTGAGCGCAGCGGCGCCGCCCTGCACCGCGCGCGCGATGGCCAAGGTGACCGGCTCGGTGGTGAAGGCGAAGGCCACGCCCGAGAGCGCCAGCAGCACCGCCCCCGCGGCCAGTGCCTTGCGCCGACCGGCGCGGTCGACCCAGCGCGGGAGGAACAGCGCCACGATGAGCTGCGCCACCGGGAACGCCGCGAAGATGAGGGCCACGGCGGTGTCGGACAGCCCCATCTCCTGCTGGTACACCGGAAGCGCCGGGACGATGGCGCTGAACATCAGGGTGTCCACGGCGATCGCCGCCGTGGCGAGGGCGAATACCCGCGTGCGCGAGGGATGCGGTGCGCGCTGGCTCACGCGGGCCACGCTACCCGCCGCACGTGCCGAACGCGCGGCCGTGACGCCGCGCACCTGTCACCATGCACGGCATGCCAGGAAGCCTGATCATCACCCCGCCCGACCCGCCGCTGCGCGACCCCATGGTGATCGCCGCGTTTCGCGGGTGGAACGACGCCGCGAGCGCGGCGTCCACCACCATCGCCACCATTGCCGCCCAGCGGCACGCCGATCAGATCGGCACCGTCGACCCGGAGGAATTCTACGACTTCCAGGTGACCCGGCCGATCATCGACCTCACCGGCGACGACCCGAGCCTCACGTGGCCCGAGGTGGAGATCATGGCGGCGCGCTGCCCGGACGCCGATCGCGACCTGGTGCTGGTGGTGGGCGGAGAGCCCTCCATGCGCTGGCCCACGTTCTGCCGCCTGCTGCTGGACGCCGTGGAGGCCCTCGGCGCCCGCAGGTTCATCACCCTCGGCGCGCTGCTGGCCGATGTGCCGCACACGCGCGATGTGACCCTCACGGTCATGACCACCCAGGAGGGCCTGGTGCAGGGCATGGACACGCGTCCGCCCGGCTACCGCGGACCCACGGGCATCGTGGGCGTGCTGCACCTGCTGGCCGCCGAGCGCGGCCTCGAGGCCGTGTCGCTGTGGGCGCCCACCTCGCACTACGCCGCCGGCGTGGTGAACCACAAGGCCGAGCTCGCGCTGATCGAGGGCGTGTCGTCCGTGACGGGCGTGCCAATCGACACCACGGACGTCCGCGCCAACGCGCGGGAGTTCGAGGAGCAGGTGGACCAGGTGGTGGCGGGCGACCCGCGCCTGCAGCAGCTGGTGGAGCAGCTGGAGCAGGCGAGTGACGAGGACGAGCCGGTGGACTTCGAGGAGGGCGACCTGCCATCCGGCGACGAGCTGGTGGCCGAGCTGGAGCGGTTCCTGCGCGAGCGCCAGGACCCGCCCCCGCCCCAGGGCATCTAGAACTCCCCGCGGCTCACGCAGGCGTTCCACAGCGCGCACTCGCCGCACTTCGGCCTGCGCGCAGGGCACACCTCGCGCCCGTGCATGATGAGCCTGAGGCCGGTGTCGGCCCACATGTCGCGTGGCCACACCTGCTTGAGGTCGGCCTCCACCTTCACGGGGTCGTCCGAGTCGGTGAGGCCCAGGCGCCGGGCCAGCCTCAGCACGTGGGTGTCCACCGCGATGGCGGGTTCGTCGTACCAGTGCCCCAGTAGCACGCTGGCGGTCTTGCGCCCCACGCCGGGGAGGGTGATGAGGTCGTCCATGGTGGTGGGCATCTCGCCGCCGAAGTGCTCCTCGATGGCCGCGGCCATGCCGATGAGCGACTTCGCCTTCGAATGGAAGAATCCGGTGGGCCGGATGATCTCCTCGACGTCGGTGATGTCGGCCGTCGCCAGGTCGGCGGGCGTGGGGTAACGGGCGAACAGCGCCGGGGTAACCGTGTTGACCATCTTGTCGGTGCACTGCGCCGAGAGGATCGTGGCCGCCAGCAGCTCGAACTCGTTGCGGTGATCGAGCGGTACCGGCACCACGGGGCGCTCCTCGGCGAGGATCTCCGCAACGGCCCGGCCACGTCCCGTGCGTGACCTCGGACGTCGCTCGCGCGCCGGTCGCTCGGCGCGGGCCGCCACGCCCTAGACGCCCATCACGGCCGTGATGCGCTGGTCCTCGATCGCCTGCTCCAGCCTGGCGTGGTCGGCGGTGGTCTGCGCCGCGTAGTCGCGCGCGAAGTCGGCCATGGCGTCGTCGAACTGCGTGCCGGTGCCGAGGTAGCCCGCAATCACGCAGGCGTCGCCTGAGCGGGCGTGGGCATGGGCGAGCGTGCCCCCGCAGAGCCCGGCGTAGTCGGCGAGGATGCCCGCGGACATCTCGGCAACGTTGGCCGACCCCTTCATGTCGCGCAGCTGCCGAACGTAGAACTGCTTGCGGTTGATGCCCGTGTACCACCCGAGGAACATGTCGCTGGCCGCCTGCATGAGGCGCTGGCCCTCCACCACGCGCTGCCCCTGGTGGCGGTAGGGGCTCGCGCCCGCGTACGGCGCCAGCACCGACGCCCGGGCCTCCTTCATCTGCAGGAAGAGCGGGTCTCCGGTGTCGCGGCCGATCAGCAGGGCGATGCGGGCATCGGTGCCCACCGACCCCACGCCCACCACCTTGCGCGCGGTGTCGGCGAACACGTAGCGGTCGAACAGCCGCTTGCGGTCATCCGACAGCGTGTCGCGGTAGCGCGCGCTGATGATCTCCACGGTTTCATCCACGGTGCGCTCGAGCGCCACGTGGCGCACCAGCGGCGGCTGGTCCTTGATGCGCACGTGGCCGGCCTTGGTCTCGGTGCCGAGCTTCATGAGGGCCTGCAGGTTTCCGCGCTTCTCGGTCTTGCTCACGTTGGCGCTGAAGATTTTGCGACGCTTGGGATCGGTGATGAGGGCCTCGATCCTCGCGATGTCCACGCGGGCGTACCTGACATCAAGGTTGGTCATCGCCGCCAGCGCGTCCATGCGCGTGCGATAGCCGCTCATGGCCGCGAGCACGGCCGTGCGGGCCTCCTTGGCCGTGAACCCGTTGTCGAGGGCGGCCACGTGGATGCTCGCGGCGAGCCGCTTGGTGTCCCACTCGAATGGCGCCTCGAGGGTCTCGTCGAAGTCATTGACGTCGAACACCAGGTTGCGCTCGGGCGTGCCGTACGCGCCGAAGTTGAGCAGGTGGCAGTCGCCGCAGCACTGCACGCGGATGCCCGTGGTGGGCTGGCCGGCGATGTCGCGGGCCATCACGGCGGCGGAACCCCTGAGGAAGGTGAATGGCGACACCGACATGCGCCCATACCGGATGGGTACGAGTTCCTGGATGCGCACCTTGTCCTGCGCGGCCAGCACCTTCAGCGGATCAAACCGCCGCGCAGGCGGGGTGAAGCCCGCGAGGGTGGACCGGGGCGTGACCTTGCGCAGCGCGCGGCCGGCGGCACGGCGCTCGGCGGGGGTG
>JBJTJN010000078.1:0-6217 GCA_046095485.1 Actinomycetota bacterium | reverse complement strand
CACCGCGCCGGGCTCCTCGTTCATGTACTGGTAGTCGATCGCCCCGCCGGGCAGCACCAGTTCGCTGGGCGCCATGCAGGCGTCTCCCACCATCACCAGCTTGTAGTCGGGGTCGAGCTGGGCGAGAAGATGCAGGGTGCTCTCGGACCTCTTCGGGTGCATGCTGGGGTCGGTGTACACGCGGTCGTATACGCAATTGTGGAAGAACCGCACCTGCAGGTCGCGGAAGTGGCTGGCCTGGTGCATGGCGGTGAACAGGCGGTCGAGCAGCATGATGTGGTCGTCCATCGACCCGCCGATGTCGAGCATGAGCAGCACGCGCACGGTGTTGCGGCGGGGGCGACGGAACGACAGCCGCAGCTGGCCGGCGTGGTCGGCGGTCTGGCGGATGGTGTCGTCCACGTCGAGCTCGGTGGCCGGGCCGCCCAGGCGCGTGGAGAGCTGGCGCAGGCGCCTGAGCGCCACGCCGAAGTCGCGTGCGCCGATCTCGTGGTCGGTGCGTAGATCGCGGTAGCGGCGGTCGCCGGCGGTCTGGATCGCCGATCGCCACCGGCCCTGCCCGCCGATGCGGATTCCCCCCGGGTGGTAGCCCGAGTGGCCGAAGGGCGAGGTGCCGCCGGTGCCGATGTGCTCGGAGCCCCCGTGGTGCTCCTCCTCCTGGGCCTCGAGCTTCTCCTTCAGCTTCTCGAGCAGCTCATCGAGTTCCAGCTGGTCGCGCATGGCGTCCAGCCGCGCGCGCTGGTCTTCCGAGATGTGCAGGAAGTGCGGGTTCTCCTCGAGCCACTTCCACACGCGGTCGTCCACGGCCTCGCCGGCGGGCTCGATGCCGCTGAAGTAGCGGGCGAACGCGATGTCGAATCCGTCGTAGTGCGATTCATCCTTTACCAGCACCGCGCGCGACATCAGGTAGAAGCCCGACAGCGTGCTCTGGTGCAGGTCGCGCTCGAGGGCGTCGTGCAGCGTGAGCCACTCGTCCAGCGCCACGGGCACCCCCTCGTCGCGCAGCGCGGTGAAGAGGCCCTCGAACACGTGGGGCCCTAGCGATCCTGCTGCATGGCCGCGCGACGCGCGCGCACGGCCATGTGCCGGCGGGCGATGTCGAGGTCGGCCTGCTTCTTGAGCACCACGCCCATGAAGGGCAGCTCGTCCACGATCGTGTCGGGGTTCACGCCGCCCACCGCGAGCGCCTGCACCCAGTCGACCAGCTCGGACGTGCTCGGGCGCTTCTGCAGGCCGTCCATCTCGCGCAGCAGGTAGAAGCCCTCCATGGCGCGCTGCAGCAGCAGCTCGTCAACGTTCGGGTGGTGCACGCGCACGATCTGCTCCATCTGCTCAGGCGAGGGGAACGCGATGTAGTGGAACACGCACCGGCGCAGGAAGGCGTCGGGCAGCTCCTTCTCGGCGTTGGAGGTGATGATGACCACCGGGCGGCTGGCGGCGGCGACCGTCTCGCCGGTCTCGGGGATGTGGAAGCTCATGCGGTCGAGCTCCCACAGCAGGTCGTTGGGGAACTCCAGGTCGGCCTTGTCGACCTCGTCGATCACCAGCACCACGCGCTCGGGTGCCGAGAACGACTCGCCCAGCTGCCCCAGGCGGATGTACTTGGCCACATCCGATGGGTCGCCCTCGCCGAACTGGCTGTCGTACAGGCGCTGCACGGTGTCGTACACGTACAGGCCGTCCTGCGCGCGGGTGGTGCTCTTCACCGGCCAGGTGATGAGGCGCATGCCCAGCGACTCGGCCACGGCCTCGGCCAGCAGGGTCTTGCCGGTGCCGGGCTCGCCGCGCACCAGCAAGGGGCGCTCGAGGGATACCGCCACGTTCACCGCCGCCTGCAGGTCGGGGGACGCGATGTAGTCGTCGGTGCCGCGGAAGGCTGAGGTGCTCATGGCCCTCAGGCTAGTGGCCGGGTGCGCGGGGGCGCTGCGTGATCCGCCCGCAAGAGATTTGTTGCGGAAAGGTATGAACCGGGGGGATTGGCGCTGCCACCCGTTCGGGGGGCGGGAGCATGCGCGCATGGCCCTCCGCCACGCTCAGCGACCGTCCCGCGCCTGCTTCGTTGCGGCATCGGTAGGCCTGCTGTCGTCAGCGGCGCTCGTGATGGCGCCGGGCGTGATGGACGAGGCCTCAGCGGTGTCCCTGCAGGGCATGCGGGCGAAGGCCGATGCACCCGCGTGCCGGGCGGCATCAGCGTGGCTGCGCGTTCGCGTGTCGGGCATTCCGGGGCGCGCGTCTCGCGTGGACGTAACGGTGCGGCAGGAGTCCACCGGCCAAGTGGTGGGGCAGGCTCTTCGTGTGGTGCCTCGGGCCGGTGCGGTGAATCTGCGAGTGCCCCTTGCGCGCGCGGCGCTCGTCGACTGCCAGGTGCCGCGCGGTGACGCCCTCGAGGCTCGGGTGGCCGTGCGCGCTGCACGGCCGATCGGTCGCGCGGTGACCGCCAAGGTAGTCGGGGCGCCCCTGCGCCCGGACGACGATGCCCCTGAGACCGTCGAGGACGAGTCGCCTGATGAAGTCGCGCTCCCCGATCCGGCTTCGGACCCCCCTGCATCAGAGGACCCCGGCACGCCCGACGCAGGCCCGCTGCCGGAACCTGGCGCCGATCCGGCGCCCGCGCCGGGTCGTCTTGCGGGCACGACCCGCACGGTGTTCGGAGCGGTGGGAGCACCCGTCGTGGAGGCCTCCGGGCTGGCCTGGAGCCGCACGCAGGACGACGTGCTCTGGACCCACAACGACAGCGGCGACACAGCCCGGGTATTTGCCGTGGGGTGGGATGGCACCACGCGAGCGATCGTGCCTCTCGCCGGCGTGAGCGCCACCGATATCGAGGACATCGCGATTGGCACCACGGCGGGCGGCGTGGACGCGCTGTTCATCGCCGACATCGGTGACAACGCCGCGGTGAGGTCGGGAGTGCGGGTGTATCGCGTGGCCGAGCCGTCCGTATGGGGCGTGCCTGCTGGCAGCACGCTCGCCACAGTCGCTCCGCAGGTGATCCGCCTCTCGTACCCGGACGGGGCACGTGACGCCGAGGCCGTCGTGGCCGACCGCACCACGGGAGACCTCTACGTGGTGAGCAAGCGCGAGGCGCGATCGCGGGTGTACCGCGCGAGCGCGGCGCAGGTGGCGGCCGGCTCGGGCGTAATGCACCTGCTGGGCGAGATGGCCTACGGCGGGGTGGTGGGTGCTGATGCCTGCGCGGATGGCACCACGGTGGTGGTGAAGACCTACGACGCGGTGCGCGTGCATCAGTCGGTCGGTGGCATCGGTGCCGCGCTGCTTGCGCCGGGCGACGACCGCCCCTACGTGCGCGAGCCGCAGGGGGAGGCCATCGCCGTGGATGCCTCGTGTACCGCCTACGCCACGCTGTCGGAGGGCGCTGGACAGCCGATCGTGCGGTACGCGCCGTGAGTGCTGCTGCCTGCACGCGCTCGGGCCAGGGGGGGCGAGCACGGCGTGGCCGCGGTGGCATTCGCGCGCTTGCCGCAGTAGCGCTCGGCACGGCTGCCCTCGCGGCCGCGGCGACGCCTGCACTGGGCGCCACCGAGATCGGCGTGATCGGCGATCCGGGCGTGGACAACGCCAACCAGGCCGCGGTGGCGTCGATGGTGGCCGGGTGGGGCCCCGACCACCTGGTGCTGCTGGGCGACAACTACTACTCGTCGGCCGGCGGCACGGGCACGGGCAAGTACGACCGCACGGTGGGCAAGTACTACTGCGGCTTCCTCGCCGGCGTGGCCAGCGGGCCCAACTGCGCGGGCGGCACGGCGGTGACCAACCGGCTGTGGCCCATCGCGGGCAACCACGAATACTCCGACGCCGGCATCTCCAACTACCTGGACTACTTCTCGCTGCCCGGCAACGAGCGCTGGTACGACGTGCGCATCGGGCCCGTGCACTTCTTCATGCTCGACTCCGACGAGGCCCTTCGCACCGCATCGGACATGGCCGCGCAGAAGGCCTGGCTGCAGCCGGCCATGGCGGCGTCCAGCGCCCCCTTCAAGGTGGTGGCCGTGCACCACCCGCCCTACACCTCGAGCGGGCGTGGCCCGTATGCGGGCATGCGCTGGCCCTTCCGCGAGTGGGGCGCCGACCTGGTGCTGAACGGCCACGACCACTACTACGAGCGCCTCGAGGCCGGCGGGCTGCCCTACGTGGTGAACGGCATCGGCGGGCAGTCGGTGACGGCCTTCCCCGCCACCGCGGTGACCGAGAGCCGGGCGCACTACAGCGGTTCGAACGGCGCCATGCGCATCACTGCCACCGACACCCTTCTCACCGCGGAGTTCCTGTCGGTGGACGGCGTGGTGCGTGACGTGCTCACGCTCGGGACCGATGGGAATGGATCAGGCGAGGCGGCCGGGCAGGGGGCGGTGGCCGGTGCCACGCAGGCTGACGCCGCCTCGGTGACCGCCCGAGTGGCCGCACGCACGGTGCTGCGCCAGGGCACGCGCCGGGTGAGCGTGCCCGTCACGGTCTCGCTTGGCGGTCGCGCCCCGCAGGGGGCCACGGTGCGCGCGGCGGTGACGATTCGCCGCTCTGCGCGCGGCGCCACGCTGGGCCGCGGGGTTGCCACCGTGCGGCTGGCCGCAGATGGATCGCTGCCCGCGCGCACCACGGTGCGGGTGGCCCTGGGGGCGTCAGCTGCGCGCGCGATGCGCGCGGGCCAGCGCGTGTGGGCCACCACGGGCGTGCGCGTGACCCCCGTGGGCGGCACCGCTGCCACGGCGCGGTCGGCTGCCGCCGCGGTAGTTCGCTAGGCCAGTCTCAACCGGAGTCAGTCCCACACGGCGAGGCGACGGCTGCGCCGCGGCAGGTCCTTCTCGAACGCATGGATCTGCTCGTCACCCGTGATGAGCGGAAGGTCCATCACCCGCGCCGTCGCGTAGACCATGCGGTCGGCGGGGTCGCCGTGGAATCCCTCGCGCCCGAGGTCGGCAGCACAGGCCGCGATGCGGGGCGTGAGGGGTGCGACCTCGTACGGGGCCGCCAAGGCCGCCCGCAGCCAGCGCTCGGCGCTCATGCCGGGGTCGTTGACCGTCACGCGTTCTCGCTCGATCAGCATCGCGACCTCCCACATGCACATGGCCGGCACGTGCAGCGTGATTCCTGCGTCGATCAGCCTGCGGGCCGCGCGGGGGATGCGCCCGGTGTCCTCGATGAGGTGAAGCCAGGGGTAGGTGTCGAGCACGCACCCGTCGCTCATGCGAGGTCGCTGCCCGCCCACTCCGCGGAGAGGTCGTAGGCCGCCATGTCATCGGGCAGCACGAGCGATCCCTTGAGCGGGTGCTCCGATGCCGCGCGCACCAGGCGCGCGACCGGCCGCCCCCTGCGGGTGATCACGATCTCGTCGCCGGTGTCGCCCACCTCGGTGACGAGCGCGAGCAGGTTGGCCTTCACATCGGTGATCGACATGGTGCGCGTGGCCACGGTGGCCTCCTTCACATGACCATTGGAAGTGGTCATCACGCTATCGCACCCTCACCTCTATCGCACCCTTACCTTGATGACGGGCGAGGTGCCCGGCTCGATCATCCACCCGCGCTCGCGCGGCACGCGTACCCGGAAGGGCACGGTGAGGCCGCTCGCCTGGAAGCCCCAGCGGATCTGGAACGAGCCGTCCGCGGCCGCGCGGGCATTCACCACCGGACGCCACGCCTTGCGGAACGGGTCGAGCCACTCGAGCACGATCGCCTTGCGGCCCCCCTCTGCACCCGGGGCCGGCGACATCTTCCCCTTGAAGATGACCGGTGCCCCCTTGGCGCTGGCCTCGGTGCGCGATGCGCTGAGGGTGACGGTGGCGCGCAGCCGCACGGCCACGCCGGGGCCGGTGGGCACGGGCACCACCTTCGATCCGTCGGGCACGCCGACGTCGATGGGGCCGGTGCGGATGGGCACGGCCGTGATGACGAACGCGCCGTCGGGGCCGGTGATGGCGGCGCCGAGGTCGCGCCCGCCCTGGCGGGCCACCATGGTGAACCCGGCCAGGGCCTGGCCTTGGCGGTTGAGCAGGCGGCCGGTGATGGTGACCGGCTTGCCCGCCGCGAGCTTGACCACCTTGTAGTCGCGGCCCTCCACGCGCTCGGGCACGCCGTCGCGGATTCCCAGCGTGAGCATTCCCTCGCGGGCGGTGTCGGCCATCTGCTGGGCCGGGGTGGCGCCGGGGCGCGAGGGGGCATCGGGCGATGGCGATGCCGGGGTGCCCCGGCGCGCACGCGCC
>JBJTJN010000077.1:0-25799 GCA_046095485.1 Actinomycetota bacterium | reverse complement strand
CCGCGGGTCGTCGCGCCAGGCCGCGAGCTCGTCGGCCGCATCGGCGGCGCGCCCGAGTGCCTCGACGGCCGCGGGCATCTCCTCGGCCCACGCGGCCATGGCATCGGCCGGGGCCCGGAACGCACGCAGGGCGTCGGCGTTGACGGCATCGTCGGCCAGCTCGGCGGCCAGGCCCGCCTGGGCAACGTCGCGAAAGCGCGCGATCGACGCCTCGGGGTCGAGGGCATCATCGAGGCAAAGGAACGCGGGGCCCTCGAGCGCCACCAGCCACGCACGGCCGCCCGTGCCGGGCTGCACGGCTCTGAGGCCCAGCATCGGCACGCCGGCCACGCCCACCGCGGCCTCGCGCGCGGCCATCATGTCGCCCTCCATGCGGGCGATGTCCAGGTCGCCGTTCATGGCCGGGCCCCGGGTGCCCCGGCGTACACTCGACCGCGATGAGTGCCCCCTCCGATCTCTCCGCGGCCGACCTCGCCCGCATGCTGCCCGGTGCCCTCGAGGGGCGCGGCCGGGTGGCGCTCGATCCCACCGGCAGGGACGCCGGGGTGCTGCTGATCATCTTCGACGTCGACGCCGCCGGCCATGTGGTGCTCACCAAGCGGTCGCAGTTCGTGGCGCATCACAAGGGCGAGATCTCCCTGCCGGGCGGCAAGTTCGAGACCGGGGACGTGGACCTTCTGGGCGCGGCCCTGCGCGAGACCGAGGAGGAGATCGCCGTTCCGCGCACGGCTCTGGAGGTGCTGGGGCCGCTGGACGACGTGCACACGATCGCCAGCGGCTTCACGGTGAGCCCGTGGGTGGCCCATCATCCGGGCGGGCGCCCCGACATGACCCCCGAGCAGTCGGAGATCGCACGCATACTCGAGGTGCCACTGGCCGACGTGCTGGCCGCCGACCGGCGCATCCCCGAGCAGCCCACCATCGAGACGCTGCGGTACCCGCTGCAGGGCGAGGACGTCTGGGGCCTCACGGCGCGCATTCTGCGCACCTTCAGCGAGGTGGTGCACCGGATCGCCGGACACGCAGGCGCGCGCTAGGCGCGATCGCGGCCGCGAAGCTCGAGCGACGGCCGCGGGGGCAGGTCGGCCTCGTCGGTGGGGCCACCGGCACCGTCGATTGCCAGGCGCTCGAGGCGGGCGATCTGGGCGTCGAGCTCCGGGATGCGCGGATGACCCTCGGGCAGCGCGGCGCGGTAGTCCACCACGCGATCACGGATCTGCAGCGCGAAGTGCGGCGTGGCGGCGCCCACGAGGCGCGCCAGCTCGTCCTCTGACGGGATTCCGTAGTCGTGCTCCATGATCGTCATGATGCGATCGTACAAGTAGGCTGAGCGCATGACTCCTCGCACCCGCACGGTGGTGGTGGCCGTGCTCGCCACGGCGGCCGTCGGAACCGGGATCACGGCCACCCAGGCGATCGCCGGCACCGCGCGCGCCGCGTCCGCGCCGGCGCCCGTGCGCCTGGCGAATGCCGACACCACGGCCACGCAGCTCTTGAACCGCTTCTTCAAGGCCCTGGCGACCGATGACCAGGCCAAGCTGGGCGCCCTGCTCTCCCCCGCCTGGATGATCCAGCGGGCCAGCGGCACGTGGGCCACCCGCGCCACCTACCTGGCGGCCATGCCCGACGTACGGCAGTACCAGATCGCCGATGTGATGGCGCAGTACTCCGCCCCCACCCTGGTGATCAGGTCGCGCACCGCCACGCAGGAGCCGAATGCCAGCGGCGACCTCGTGACATCCCGGCTGGCCCCGCGGCTCTCGACGTTCACCTGGCAGGGCGGCAGGTGGCGCATGACGTCGCACGCCAACTTCAACCCCCCGGGCTGACCGCACCCCACGGCGGGCCGCCCTCGGCGGGGCCCCACTGCCCGCGTCGCGCACGCATGGCCTCACGCTCGAGCCGCGCGAACTCGGCCCTGTGCAGGGTGTTCGGCGGAAACGGGAACTGCTCGGCGGCCCCCAGCGCCACCAGCCGGGCGTTCACCATGACAGGACCGACATACACGTAGGCCAGCAGGCGCCCGTGCACGTCGCGCTCCTCCACGTCGGTGACCAGCCGCACCACGCGCCCCTGCACCATGCGGCGGTTCATCTGCGCGGCACGTGCCGCGAACCTCTCCACGGGCTTGCGGGGGTGGTGCAGCTCGGGCGTGTCGATGCCGATGTAGCGCACCGTGCCCACGCCCTGCACCACGATGGTGTCGCCGTCCAGCACCCGCACCACGCGCCCAGAGCGGGCCGCGGGCCCGATGGACGACCCGCACCCAGCGGTGAAAAGTGTGGCGATCATGGCTCCACATGCGACAATCCGCACCCCCGGACCGCGCGAAGAGGCCCCTCTCTCGGCTAGCATGCGAAGCGCGCCGCAGTCGAAGGAGAGGCCGGTTGGGCCAGAGGGATGACGACAAGCTGGTGCGGCAGCTCTCGCTCGTCGCATTCCTGATGGCGCAGCAGCGCCCCGTGACCGCCGAAGAGATCCACGAGGCG
The DNA here is from genome assembly GCA_046095485.1 of Actinomycetota bacterium. Taxonomy (GTDB): domain Bacteria; phylum Actinomycetota; class Thermoleophilia; order Miltoncostaeales; family Miltoncostaeaceae; genus SYFI01. Next base: position 23,310 of record JBJTJN010000077.1, on the reverse strand, counting down.
GTGGAGGGCTACGGCGGCATGAGCGAGCAGGCGTTCCTGCGCCGCTTCTACTCCGACCGGTCCGAGCTGGAGGGCGTGGGCCTCAAGCTGGCCGTCGAGCGCCCCAGCGACGACCCCTTCCAGGGCGACCTCTACGCGATGCCGCCCGAGAACTACTACCTGCCCCCCATCGAGTTCGACGAGGCCGAGCTCAGCGCGCTGCACACCAGCCTGTACCTGCTGGAGGGCCAGTTCGCCTACGCCGAGCCGCTGCGCCTGGCGCTGCAGCACCTCACGCTGGGCCGGCCGAGCCCGCTGGACGACCACGCCGCGCGCACGGTGGCGGTGAACCTGCTGGGCAGCCGCCACACGTCCGAGGTGTCGAGCCACCTCATCAAGATCGAGTCGGCCATCAGCCGCCGCAAGACGATCCGCTTCCGGTATTACTCGATCGGCCGCGACGACCTGGGCGACCGCGAGGTCGATCCGTACAGCCTGCTCTACATGGCGGGCAACTGGTACCTGGTGGGCTACGCGCACGACCGGGAGGACCTCCGGTGCTTCCGCCTTTCGCGCATCCAGGGCCGCATCACCTTCAAGACCCGCGCCGAGCACGACTTCCCGCCCCCCAGCGAGGTGGACCTCTCGCGCTACCGCGACCGCGCTCCCTGGCAGCTGGCCGCCCCCATCGGCACGGCGGTGATCGAGCTCTCCCCCACCATCGCCTGGTGGGTGGACCAGATGTTCGGCGGCCAGGGCGAGTACGAGGAGCGCGCCGATGGGTCGGCGGTGTTCCGCACCGACTACGGCGGCGAGCGCGAGATCGTCTCGTGGGTGCTGGGCCTGGGTGCCGAGGCGCAGGTGCTCGAGCCGCCCGCGCTGCGCGACGCCGCCGTGGCCGCCCTCGAACTGCTGCGCACCCGCCACTCCACCATGCCGCGCCGCCGCGCAAAGCCGCTGCCGCGATCGGCCGAGCCGGCCCCGGTGGACGAGGCCGATGACCCTGCGGAACGCGTGGTGCCCGTGGAGCGCATCTCGCGCCTGCTCGCGCTGATGACCCGCCTGCTCGCCGCCTGCGGGCGCTCGTACGAGGCCGAGGTGCCGTGCGCGGACCTGCGATCGGAGCTCAACCTCACCCAGGAGGCCCTCGAGGAGGACCTCACGCTGCTCAACCTCATCAACTTCGGCGGCGGCTGCTACGCGCTGTTCGCCCTGGTGGAGGGCGATGAGGTGGTGGTGCAGAAGGAGGTCTACGGCGACCAGTTCTCGCGCCCCGCGCGCCTCTCGCCGCTCGAGGCCAAGGCACTGCTGTGGGCCCTTGACTTCGTCGGCGGGCGCCTGCCCCTCGTGGGCGAGGAGTCGCTGGCATCGGCCCGACGCAAGATCGAGGACGCCGTGGGCGAGGCGTCCACCACGGGCGTGGAGCTCGGCGCGGTGCAGACCGCCAGCGAGCCGGTGGGCGCGGTGCTTGCCCGTGCCGTGCGCGAGGACCAGGTGATCGAGATCGACTACTGGACCGAGTCGCGCGGCGAGGTGACCAAGCGCGTGATCGAGCCGCACATGCTCATGAACTCGCGCGACGCCTGGTACCTGGTGGCGTTCTGCCGCAAGGCCGGCGAGCAGCGCACGTTCCGCCTCGACCGCATCCGTGGCGCCACGCTGCTTGACGAGCACTTCGACCGGCGCGTGGAGGTGGAGGCCGTGCCCTACCAGCCCTGGGGAACGTCGGCGCAGGCCGAGCAGCACGCCCAGATCGCACGGGTGTGGTGCAGCCCGGCGATCGCGCGCTGGCTGGCCGAGGAGCACCCGTCCGCCGAGCGGTTCTCGGACGGCTCGATCATCGCGGAGATCCCCTACGCCAGCGACGAGTGGCTGGTGAAGGAGATCACCAAGCACGGCGGCGAGGCCGTGCTGCACACCCCCGAGGAACTTCGCGCAGCGGTGGCGAGCAACGCCGAGCGCATCCTCGAGCACTACGCCGCCGCACCCGCCCGCCGCTAGCGCGGGCTCAGCACCCACCCCCACGCCCCCTTCCGGGCACGGCCCGGAACACCCCGCCCTGCTCGCGCGCCACCAGGCCGTCCATCTCGAGCGCCGCCAGCGCCACTGCCACCTCGGCATGCCCGATGCCCGCCTGGGCAGCGATGCGGTCCACCCCCGCGGGCTCCCGCTGCACCACCGACAGCACCAGCGCGCAGGCCCCGGTACTCGATGGCGCCACGGGCGCATCGGCCCATGCGCCCCCGGGCACCTCGGCCACCACGTCGTCGGCCCCCTCGCACAGCGCCGCACCCGCGCGTATGAGCGCATTGCAGCCCGCCGACAGCGCGGACCCGGGCCAGCCGGGCACCGCCAGCACGGGCGTGCCGTTCTCCATGGCGAAGTCCGCGGTGATGAGCGCGCCTGAGCGCGAGGCGGCCTCCACCACCACCACGGCGTCGCCCAGCCCCGCCACGATGCGGTTGCGGGCCGGGAATCGCCAGGGCATGGGATCGGTGCCCGGCCAGTACTCGCTGAGCACCACCCCATCGCGCTGGATGCGATCGGCCAGCCCGATGTGACGCCGCGGGTGGATGCGGTCGACCGCCGAGCCCAGCACGGCCACCGTGATGCCACCGGCCTCGAGCGCGCCCTCGTGCGCGGCGGCGTCGATGCCCCGGGCAAGTCCGCTGACGATCACCGCGCCACGCGCGGCCAGGTCGGCCGCCAGCGACGATGCCATCCGTCGCCCTGCGGCGGAGGGCCTGCGGGACCCCACGATCGCGATGGCCGGCCCCGCATCGAGCGCGGCGAGCGCCTGCGGCACCTGTCCGATTCCGAACAGCCCGAACGGTGGATCGAAGATGCGCCGCAGCCGCGGCGGGTACGTCGCATCGGTGATCGCCACGTGCACGATTGCCCGTCGTTCCAGCGCCTCGCGCGCGGCATCGGCCCGGAACGCCGCCCGCGCGGCCAGGGCCTTCTCGATGAGGTCGCCGTCTGCGCGTAGCCAGGCAGCCATCTGAGGCCCTGTAGCGGCCCAGAGGACGTCCGGGCCTCCCGCCACCCGCGCAGCCCGCTGCAGGTCGCGTGAGAGCGCGTGGGACATCCATGCGAGCCCCAGGGGCCACTCGGGCGCGGCGGTCACGCCATGCCCCCGGCGCTGCGATAGCGCAGGGCCTCGGCCAGGTGGTCGGGCATCACGTGATCGCTGCCCGCAAGGTCGGCCACCGTGCGGGCCACCCGGATTACCCGATCGCACCCGCGCGCCGTGAGCGCCAGGCGATCGATGGCGGTGCCGAGCAGCGACCGCGCCGCTCGGTCCATCGCCGCCGCCTCGCGGGCCGACGCCGCGCCGAGCCGCGCGTTGGGCACGCGCTGGCCGCGGGCATCCTGCGCCTCGCGCGCGCGCTCGACCCGCGCGCGCACCGCCGCGCTGGGCTCTCCCGCCGCGGCGTCATCCAGCATCTCGTGGCGATCGAGTCGCGGCATGTCCACCCGGAGGTCGATGCGGTCGGCGACAGGGCCGGATACCCGGGCCCGGTACGCGTCGGCGGCGGCGGGCGCGCACGTGCAGGCGCGTGCCGCGTCGCCCGCATGGCCGCAGGGGCAGGGGTTGCCCGCGCACACCAGCAGCGGCTCGGCCGGGAAGCGCGCACTGCCCGACGCGCGCGTGATGTCGATGCGGCCCTCCTCCAGCGGTTGGCGCAGGGCGTCGATGGCCACGGGCGAGAACGCGCAGACCTCATCGAGGAAGAGCACCCCGAGGTGCGCGAGGGTGATCTCCCCCGGCCGCGGCACCCTGCCGCCGCCCACCAGGCCGGGTGCCGAGATGGTGTGGTGCGGGGCCCGGAAGGGGCGCTGGGTGACCAGTGCCTCGCCATCACCGAGCAGGCCCGCCACCGAGTGCACGCGCGTGATGGCGATGGCCTCATGCAGGCGAAGGCGCGGCATGATTCCCGGCAGGCGCCGCGCGAGCATGGTCTTGCCACCCCCGGGCGGGCCGATCATGAGCAGCGAGTGGCCCCCGGCGGCGGCGATCTCGAGCGCCCGGCGGGCGTCCCCCTGCCCCCGCACCTCTGCGAGGTCGCCACCGGCCTCGGGCGTGCAGGCGCCGAGCAGGGCATCGGCATCCACATCAACGGGGAGCGGCTCGCACCGGCGCTCCAGCACGTCGACCGCATGCCGCAGCCCGCGCGCGCCCAGCACGCGGATTCCCGGCACCAGCGCCGCCTCGGCCGCGTTGGCCTCGGGCACCACGAGCTGTCGCCAGCCGCGCCGCGCCGCGTGCTCGGCCATCACCAGGGCCCCGGGCACCGGCCGAAGGGCGCCGTCGAGCGCCAGCTCGCCGATGGCCCCCGTGCCCGCGAGCGCCCCGGGGCGCAGCTGTCCCGACCCGGAGAGCACCGCCAGCGCGATGGGGAGGTCGTACTGCGGCCCGGCCTTCCTCAGGTCGGCGGGCGCGAGGTTGGCGACGATGCGCAGCGCCGGCAGGTCGAACGCCTGGTTGACCAGGCCCGATCGCACGCGCTCGCGGGCCTCCTGCACCGCGGCATCGGGCAGGCCGACCACGCTGAATCCCGGGAGCCCCGGGCGCAGGTCGACCTCCACCTCGACGGTGGCGGTATCGAGGCCCAGGAGGGCCGGGCTGACCATGCGGGCGACCATGCACCGAGCATGGCCGCGCAGGGCGCGCGGATGGCGCGCGGGCCGTGTCGAGGCCCGCGCGCATCCGTCACATCATCGCCGCCGGATCAGGTGGCGGCGTCGTACCGGGCCGCGACGGCATCCCAGTTCACCACGTTCCACCACGCCTCGAGGTACACCGGGCGCTTGTTCTGGTACTCGAGGTAGTAGGCGTGCTCCCAGACGTCGATGCCGAGGATCGGCGCCTTGCCCTCCGACAGCGGGGTGTCCTGGTTGGGCGTGGACATCACCTCGAGGGCGCCGCCCGACACCACCAGCCACGTCCAGCCCGATCCGAAGCGCTTGACCCCGGCGTCGTTCACCTTCGCCTTGAGGTCGTCGAGCGACCCGAACGTGGAGTCGATGGCCGCGCCGAGGGCACCGCCCGGGGCGCCACCGCCATCCGGGCCCATGATCTCCCAGAAGAGCGAATGGTTGTAGTGGCCGCCGGCGTTGTTGCGCACGGCCATGCGGATGTCCTCGGGAATCTGGTCGAGGCTCGTGAGCACGTCCTCCACGCTGGAGTTCTCCCACGCGGTGCCGGCGAGCGCCGCGTTGGCGTTGTCCACGTACGCCTTGTGGTGGCGGTCGTGGTGGATCTCCATGGTCGTGGCGTCGATGTGCGGCTCGAGCGCGTTGAACGCGTACGGGAGCGGCGGAAGCTCGAAGGGCATGCGGCCTCCTCGGAATCGGTTCGTCTCGGGTGCTGCCTTCGACCGGCAGTCTTGCCGATGCGCGCCGCCGATACACGGACATCGGCACGCCTTCGCGCGTGTTCCGGCGCAATGCGGCACGCACACGGCGCGCGCAGCGGTGCACGATCGGCCCATGAGACGCGAGCCCGCGCATCCCGATCACGTCCTCGGGGCAGCCGGCGAGGACGCCGCGGCGCGATGGCTCATCCGCCGCGGGTGGCGGGTGCTGGCGCGCGGGTGGCGTGGCGCAGGCGGGGAGATCGACATCGTGGCCGAGCGACGCGGCATCGTGGCGGCCTGCGAGGTGAAGACGCGCACCAGCGTGCACCCGCACGCCCCGCCCATCAGCCATGCGCAGCGCGGGCGCCTCGCGCGCGCAGCCCAGGCGTGGCAGGCGCGCAACCCGGCGTACGCCGGGCATGCGCTGCGCCCCGACCTGATCATCGTCGTGCCCGATGGCCCCATCTGGCGCATCACGCGCATCGAGGACATCACGCCGGACGGCGCTACTCGAAGAGCGTGAGGTCGTCCCCGTAGGCACTCGACCGGAACGACCGGCGGTGCAGCGGGCAGGGCCCGAGGCGCTGCACGGCCTCGGTGTGCGCGGCGGTGATGTAGCCCACGTGCCCCTCGAACCCATATCCGGGGTACGCGGCGGCGGCGGGGCCGCGCATGAGGCGGTCACGCGACTCCTTGGCGATCACCGACGCCGCCGCCACGGCGGCGCTGGTGGCATCGCCCTTCACCAGCCTGCGGTGCGGTGGCGCGTCAGGGCCGAGGTCGAAGCCGTCCACCAGCGCCACGCCCGGCGCGGGCGAGATGGCCGCGATGGCATCGCGCATGACGCGCATGTTGGTGACGTGCAGGCCATGGGCGTCGATGGTGCGCGCGCTGGCCGACACCACCACCACCTGGCGGGCATGGCGCATCACCACCCCCACCAGGGCCGCGCGGCGACGCGCGGTGAGACGCTTGGAGTCGTTCAGGGCCGCGAGGTCGCTCATGGCATCGGGGCTAAGAGCAAGCAGGTCGAAGCACACGGCGGCCGCCACGATGGGGCCCGCCAGGCACCCGCGGCCGGCCTCGTCGGCGCCCGCCACGAGCGGGTGCCCCAGTGCCAGGTCGTGGGCCAGCAGCGGAGAGGTGGTGGCAGTCACTGCCGACGCACCCGGCGCTCCCGACCCGACCGGGTCAGTCCTTGGAGGAGGTCTCCTCGTCGGCGGCCTCGTCGGCCACCTCGACCTCGTCCACCTCGACGACGGTCTCCTCCACCACGGCCTCGGGGGTCTCCACGACCTCCTCGACCTCCACGATCTCCTCCACCTCGGTGACCGGGGCCTCGAGCTCGGCCTCCACCACGGCGGCGTCCTCGCGCTGCGACATCCAGGTGGCCTTCTCGCGCACGCGGGCCTTCTTGCCCACGCGGTCGCGCAGGTAGTAGAGCTTGGCGCGGCGGACGTCACCCTCGAGGGTGCGCTCGATCTTCTCGATCTTCGGCGAGTGGAGCGGGAACGTGCGCTCCACGCCCACGCCGAAGCTCTGCTTGCGCACCGTGAAGGTCTCGCGAGCCGAGGCGCCCTGGCGCTTGATGACCGTGCCCTCGAACACCTGAACGCGGCGACGCTGGCCCTCGATCACCTGGAAGTGCACGCGCACGGTGTCCCCCGGACGGAAGTCCGGGTGGTCGTCGCGCAGCTGCATGCGCTCAAGGGTCTCGATAACGGTCATGCCGGGGTGTCCTCCTGGGATGAAAGCGGCGGCGAGAATAGCACCGACCCGGCGCCGGGTGCGGGCCGGACCAGCGATTGGCGCCATTCCTCGATTGCGGCGTGGTCGCCGGACAACAGCACGGGGGGCACTCCCCAGCCCCGGAACTCCGCCGGCCGCGTGTAGTGCGGGTGCTCCACCTGCCCCTCCATGCCGGGCGAGAACGACTCCCGGTCGAGGCTCTCGTCGTTGCCGAGGGCGCCGGGAAGCCGGCGTGCGAGGGCGTCGATGATGGCCATGGCCGCCACCTCTCCCCCGGCCAGCACGAACGGGCCAAGGCTGATGCAGTCGTTCGCCAGGTGCTCGTGCACGCGCTCGTCGAAGCCCTCGTAGCGCCCGCACAGCAGGGTGAGGTCGGGAAGGGCGGCCAGCTCGCGCGCCACGGCGTCGTCGAAGGGACGCCCGCGCGGCGAGAGCACCACCACGCGACGCGTGCCCTTCACCTGCTCGGCGGGCATGCCGTAGACGGCCTCCATTGCCGCGGCCATCACGTCCACCCGCAGCACCATCCCCGGGCCGCCGCCGTACGGGGCGTCGTCCACCTGCCCCTGCCCGAGCGGCGTGTGCTCGCGCGGGTTGAAGCAGCGGATGTCCAGCCCGCTCACGGCCGACGCGTTGGCCACGTGCCGTGGCCGGCGCAGCCAGTCGAACCACTCCGGGAACAGCGTGATCACGTCGACGTTCACAGAAGGCCCTCGCGCAGGGTGATGCGCCGGTCGCCGCCGTCCACGGCGGTGACGGCATCGGCCGTGAACGGCAGCAGGATCTCCCCGTCGGGGGTCACCACCGCCAGGGCGTCGTTGGCAGGCCCGGGCTGGACGTCGCGCACGGTTCCCACAAGCCGCTCGCCGCAGCGCACCTCGAAGCCGATGAGGTCGCGCACGTAGAAGGTGTCGGGGTCATCCGGGGCGGGCAGTCGCGAGGGTTCCACCATCACGCTGCCGCCGGTGAGGGCCGCGGCGGCGTCGCGGTCGTCCACGCCCTCGAACGACACGATGGCCTTGGGCGCCTCGCCACGCCGGTCCGCCAGCACCAGCGGGCGGTCGTGGCCGTGCACGCGCACGACCACGGCGTCGCCGGGGCCGAGGGTGCCCAGGGTGGGCCCATCGGCATGCGCCGTGATGGCCCCCCGCACGCCGTGCGGGCGACCCAGCCGCGCGATGGCGACCCGCTCGCCCGCGTCCGGCATGGCGCTAGTCGACGACCCTCAGCCCGAGGCCGCCGGCGCTGCGCGGCCCCGTGGCGGCCCGCAGCAGCGTGCGCAGCGCATGCGCACCGCGTCCGCCGCGGCCGATCACCTGGCCGCGATCGCTCTCGGCCACCATCAGGTCGACGCACGGCTCGCCGCGGTCCTCCCCGAGCGTGGCCGAGACCTCCTCGGGATGCTCCACCATCGCCCGCGCGATGCGGGCGACCATCTCGGTGGCGTTCTCCTCGCTCACCCGCGCTCGCGGACGATCGAGATGAGCTTCTTCACCGCGGGCGTCGGCTGCGCGCCGTTGCCGATCCAGTGGTCGGCGCGCGCGAGGTCGACCTCCACGATGGAGGGGTCGGTCTGCGGGTTGTACCGGCCGATGGTCTCGATGTTGCGGCCATCGCGCGGCGAGCGCGAGTCGCTCACGACGACGCGGTAGATGGGGTTCTTCTTGCTGCCCACGCGGGCGAGGCGGATCTTGACCACTGTGCTCCCAGTCGGGTTCGTTGTTAGGCGCCGAGCATGGACGGCAGGCCGCCCTTGCCCATGCGCTTCATGAGCTTCTGCATCTGCTTGAACTGCGCCAGGAGCTGGTTGACCTCCTGGACCGTGGTGCCACTTCCCTCTGCGATACGACGCCGCCGACTGCCGTTGATGATGTCGGGCCGGCTGCGCTCGGACAAGGTCATGCTGCTGATGATGGCCTCGACGCGGTCGATGCGCCGCTCGTCGATCTCGACGTCCTTCATCTTGGCCTGCTGCCCGAGACCGGGAATCATGCCCATCAACTGCCCGATGGGGCCCATCTTCCGCACCTGACGCAGCTGCTCGAGGAAGTCGTCGAGCGTCAGGTTTCCGCCGCGCATCTTCTCCTCGATGCGCTTGGCGTCGTCGGCGTCCACGTTCTGCTGGGCCTTCTCGATGAGGCTCATCACGTCGCCCATGCCGAGGATGCGCGACGCCATGCGGTCGGGATGGAAGGCCTCGAGGGCGTCCACCTTCTCGCCGGTGCCCACGAACAGGATGGGCTTTCCGGTGACGGCGCGCACCGACAGGGCCGCGCCGCCGCGGGCGTCGCCGTCGAGCTTGCTGAGGATCACCCCGTCGAACTGCACGGCGTCCTGGAATGCCACCGCCACGTCCACGGCGGTCTGGCCGGTCATGGCATCCACCACGAGGATCACCGACGTGGGCTTCACCGCGTCGCGGATGTCCACCAGCTCGTCCATCATCTCGGCGTCGATGCTGAGGCGACCGGCGGTGTCCACCAGCACCACGTCGCGGCCCGATCGCTTGGCGGCGGCGATGCCGGCCTTGGCCACCTTCACCGGGTCGGTGGCGCCGTCCTCGCGGTGCACCGGCACGTCGATCTGCTCGCCCAGCACCGCGAGCTGCTCCATGGCCGCGGGGCGGCGCACGTCGCAGGCCACCATGAGCGGCGCCCGGCCCTCGGCGGCCAGCATGCGCGCCAGCTTGGCCGTGTGGGTGGTCTTGCCCGATCCCTGCAGGCCCGCCATGAGGATGACCGTGGGCGGGCTGGGCGACATCGCCAGGCTCACGTTGGTGCCGCCCATCAGGCGCGTGAGCTCCTCGCTCACGATCTTCACCACCTGCTGGTCGGGCGTGATCGACGACATCACCTCGTCGCCGGTGGCCCGCTCCTTGATTGCCGTGGTGAGCTGCTTCACCACGGGCAGGCTGACGTCGGCCTCGAGCAGCGACAGGCGGATGGCGCGCATGGCCGTGTCGATGTCGGCCTCGGTGAGCTTGCCCCGGCCCTTCAGGCCCGAGAAGACCCCCTGCAGCTTGTCGGTGAGTGCGTCGAACACGGCCGCGGAGGTTATCGCGCTAGGCGTCCCCGCCCGAGCCGGGCGAGAAGATGGCCTCGGCGAAGGCCCGGGCGTCGAAGGGCTGCAGGTCGTCGATGCCCTCCCCCACTCCCATGAGCGCCACGGGGATTCCCAGCTCGCGCTCGATGGCCAGCACGATGCCGCCGCGCGCCACGCCGTCGAACTTGGTGAGCACCAGCCCGGTCACCGGCACGGCCTCCGAGAACAGCTGCGCCTGCGAGAGGCCGTTCTGGCCCGTGGTGGAGTCGATGACCAGCAGCACGTGGTGCGGGGCGCCGTCCATGGCCTTGCCCGTGACCCCGTGCACCTTGCGCAGCTCCTCCATGAGGTTGTGCTGGGTCTGCAGCCGGCCCGCGGTGTCGATGATCACCACGTCGGCGCCGCGGGCCCGGCCGGCGGCCACGGCGTCGAAGGCCACCGCACCCGGGTCGGCGCCCTGGCCCTGCTTGACGATGTCCACGCCGGCGCGGTCGGCCCACACCGAGAGCTGCTCCACGGCGGCCGCCCGGAAGGTGTCACCCGCACCGATCACCACCTTCTGCCCGAGCTCGGTGAGCCGGTTGGCCAGCTTGCCGATGGTGGTGGTCTTGCCGCTGCCGTTCACCCCCACCACGAGGATGACCGTGGGCTCGCCGCCAAGGGTGATGCGCGCGGGCTCAGGCGCCAGGCGCTGGGTGATCTCGGTGGTGAGGGCGTTACCGAGCGACTCACCCGACGTGATGCGCCCCTGCGCCGCCTGCTCGCGCAGGGCGTCCACGATCTCGGTGGTGGCCGCCATGCCGCAGTCGGCCATGATGAGGGCCTCCTCCAGGTCGTCCCAGAGGTCGTCGGTGACCATCTTCGACTGGTAAATGCCTGCGAGCTGCGGCGAGATGGCCTGCGACTGGCTGGACGCGATGCCCTCGCGCAGGCGCCGGAAGAGGCCCCTGCGCGACGCTTCGGGGCGCTGGTCGTCCGGCTCGGGTGCGGCCAGCCCGAAGAGCTCGGCGAAGCCGCCGAGGCCCTCGTCCGGCGCCCCGGCGGTCATCCGGCCTGCGCGGAGGGCGCCTCGGGCGCGCGCACCTCGGCCAGCTGCCTGCGCACCCACGGGCGCGCGGGGCCCTCGGCGTCGCGGTCGAGGCGGCGCGCCACCACCTGCGACACGCCCGATCGGCCCATGGTGACGCCGAACAGGGTGTCGGCCACCTCCACCGTGGGCTGCTGGTGGGTGATGAGGATGAACTGGCGCTCACCGGAAAGGCGCCGCAGCACGCCGAGGAACCGGCGCAGGTTGGCGTCGTCGAGAGCGGCCTCGACCTCGTCGAGCAGGTAGAACGGCGTGGGGCGCGCCATGGCGATGGCCAGGCAGAAGCCCAGGGCGATGAGCGACTTCTCGCCGCCCGAGAACAGCGCGAGTGACCGGGCGCGCTTGCCGGCAGGCACGACCTCCACCTGCACGCCCTCCTCGCCCTCGTCGTCCACCACGCGAAGGCGCCCCGTGCCACCCGGGAACAGCAGCCCCACGACCTCCTGGAAGCGCTCGTCCACGGTGCGCAGCACGTCGGCGAAGCCGTCGGCCACCTGGGCGTCGAGCTCGGCCATCTGTGCGCGCAGGGCCTCGGCCGACTGCTCGAGGTCGCCGATCTGCTCGGTGGTCTCGGCCTCGCGGTCGGCGAGCTCGGCGCGCTCCTCGGCGGCCAGGGGATTCACCGCGCCCATGCCCTCGCGCCGCATCGACAGCGCCTCCACGCGCTCGGCGATGGTGTCGACGGGCTCCTCATCCTCGGCCGGCGGGGGCGGCACCGGGGCGTCGTCGGCCACGCCGGCCTCGCGGGCCCGCTCGGCCGACACCGCCAGCGCCACCTCGGCGGCCCGGTCGGCCTCGCCCGCGGCCGCGAGCGCCGTCTCGGCCGCCTCGTGGGCCTGCTGGGCCGCCTGCACGGTTGTGGCCAGCTCGGTGATGGTCGCGGCCAGGGCGCGCGACCGGTCATCCACCTCGTCGGCGCGCGGGGCCAGCGCCACCGCCACGGCGTCCATGGCGCGCGCGGCGGCCAGCACCGCGGCGTGGTCGGCCATCGCGGGCTCGGGCGCCTCGGACTCGGCCCGGGCGCGCGCACGGCGGGCGATGATGTCCTCGAGCCGGGCGCGTTCCTGCGTGGCGCCGGCGTCGGCCATGCGCGATGCCTCGCGCGCGGCGTCGCGTGCCTCGCGGGCGGCGCGGGCGGCCTGCTCGGCGGCGTCGATGTCAACGGGCGCGCCGTCGGGGGCCGAGCCCAGGCGCGTCATCTCGGCACGTGCGGCATCGAGCGCCGCAACGGCCTCGGCGCGCCCAGCGGCACGGCGGCGGTCCTCGGCCCGCGCCGACTCCAGCGCGACGTCCGACCTCTGCGCGCAGCGGGTGCTGGCCCTCGCGCGGGCCTCGGCCCGGCGCTCAGCCGCCACGGCCGCACGCTCGGCGTCTTCGGCATCCACCAGGCGCGCCGATGCCTTCTCGGCCGCCTCGATTGCCCGCTTGTGCAGCGCGCGACCCGCCCATGGGCCGCGCACGCCCGTGAGCATTCCCGTGCCCGGCCGGAAGGCCAGGCCGTCGGATGTGACGAGCACGCACGGGCGCAGGCCCTGGGGCAGGGAGTCGAGTGACGCCACCAGCCAGGCGTCGGCCAGCAGCCCATCGAGCCACGGGCGCGCCCTGTCGGGGCACGCCGTGATCATCTGCGACAGCCGCCTGGCACCGGGCACCGGCGGGGCGGGCGCATCGGCGGGAGCGGGACGCGCCACCGCGGCGGCGCTCGCGCCGTCCTCCAGCGCGCGGGCGCCCTCGCGCACGGATGCCACCAGCGGGGCATCGGCCAGCTCGCCAAGGGCTGCCGCCACGGCGCGCTCCATGCCGTCCTGCACCTCGATGCCGTCGCCCAGCACCACGGAGTCTCCGTGGCGGTCGTCGGTGGGTGCCAGCGCGGTGGCCTCGGCGGCCAGGCGGGCAGCGCGACTGGCCGCGCCCTCACGGGCCGACCGCGCGGCCTCCGCGGCCCGTGACGCCGCCGCGGCGCCCTCGGAGTCGCGTTCCCTGCGGGCACGTGAGATTCCGGCTCGGCGCTCGATGCGATCGAGGTCGGGACCACCCGCCCCATCGAGATCGGACAGCGCCTCGGTGGCGCGCACGATGCGGGCCTCCGCCCCGGCGCGCTCCTGCGCGTCGCGCTCGACCACGCGCCGGTGGTCGCGCGCGGAATCCAACGCCGCGGCTGCGGCCTGGTCGGCCGCCTCGGCCTGCTCAAGTCGTTCCGCGGCCGCGCGGGCGTCGCGCTCGGCGCGCTCCACGGCTTGCTCGGCATCGCGTGCGGCTGACTCGGCGGCCACGAGGGCCTCCTGCGCCTCGCGGCGGCGCTCCCTGCGGCGCTCGGCCTCCTCCGCGGCTGCCGCAACGCGTCCCTCGGCCACCTCGGCACGACCGGACAGGCGCTCGGCCACCCCGCGGATGCGGGCCGCCGACTGCATCGCCGACTCGCGCTCGGACACCACCTGCTGGCGATCGGTGACCGCCTGCTGCGCGGCAGTGCGGGCGGCATCGAACCCCTCGCGCGCGGCGGTGGCGGCAGCGGCCCGCGCCGCCCGGTCATCCCGCGCACCGGCCAGTTCGCGCGCAGCGGTGAGCGCCCGCGCGTGCGCCAGTGCCTGCCGCGACTGCTCGAGCTCGCGCTCCACCTCTGCGGCGCGCTCGGCCGCGCGTGCCTGGCGCTCCAGCGAACGCGCCCGCGAGGCCAGCTCGTTGGCCAGGTCGCGTGCGCGGGCCAGGTGGTCGTCCACGTGCTTGAGGCGCAGTTCGGCACGGTGGCGGCGGCGCTTGGGCAACCCGGTACCCGCGGCCTCATCGAGGATTTCACGGAGCGCCACGGGCTTGCTCTGGCAGATGGCCTCCACCTGCCCCTGGCGGATGATCGACAGCGACTGCGGACCGAGGCCGCGGGTGGACAGGGCGTCGAGCACGTCCACCAGCCGTGCGTTGGAGCCATTCAGGCGGTAGCCGGAATCGCCCGCTCGCGTGAGGCGGCGCGACACGCCCATCTCTGCCGGGCCCTCGCCCAGGCCGCCCTCGAGCGTGACCACCACCTCGGCCAGTCCCACGGGCTGGCGGCCCTCGCCGCCCGAGAACAGGACGTCCTGCATGGCCGGAGCGCGCAGCTTGCCCGAGCGCTGCTCGCCGAGCGCCCACGCGACGGCCTCGGAGATGTTGCTCTTGCCCGACCCGTTGGGGCCGACGATCACGTTGATGCCCGGGCCGAACTCCAGGTCGACCGGATCGGCGAACGACTTGAAGCCCTTGATGCGAAGGCGCCTCAGCACCGGATCAGCCCTCCTCGCCCATCGCCTGCAGCGCGGCCTCGGCGGCCGCGCGCTCGGCGGCCTGCTTGGAGCGCCCCGATCCCGTGCCCAGCTCGCGGTCGCCCTGCAGCACGCGTGCGTGGAAGGTGGCGTCGTGGGGAGATCCCTCCTGACCCGTGATCTCGTAGCGCACGCCCGGCTCGCCCGCGGCCTGCAGGCGCTCCTGCAACTTGGTCTTGGCGTCGCGTATGCGCTCGTGGGCATGCGCCAGCGGCTCGGCGAAGGCCCCGAGCACCGCCGACCGCGTGGCCGGCTCGCCGACGTGCAGCCATCCCGCCCCGATCACCGACTCGGCGAGGGCGGCCTTGACGTTGCGGTGGTCGGCCAGGCGCACGGCGTCGGCGCGGCGGGTCCTGGGCGCGGAGTCGACCATGGCCTGCGGAAGCCCGCAGGCGTCGGCCACCACGGCGCAGGCATCACGCGACACCACGGCCTGGCGCATCCACGTGAGGTCGCCCTCGAGGCGGTGCGGGTGCTGCTGCACGAGCGCCTCGGTGACGATCACGCCCAGCACCGAGTCGCCCAGGAACTCCAGGCGCTCGTACGAGTGCAGGGAGTCGGACGCCCAGAACGGGTGGCTGAGCGCCAGGCGCCGGGCGTCGGAATCGAGCAACGCGAGGAGCTCCGCGAGGTCACGCGGCCGGGGCCCCGACCCGTCAGGAACCGGAGCGGGCGACGATGTAGTCGACGGCGTCACCGACCGTGACGATCTTCTCCGCGTCCTCATCGGGGATCTTGACCCCGAACTTGTCCTCCATCTCCATGATCATCTCGACCAGGTCAAGGGAGTCCGCGTTGAGGTCCTCCGCGAAGGAGGCCGTCTCGACCACCTCGGATGCGTCGACACCAAGCTGCTCGACGAGGATTGACTGAAGCTCGGAGAGGGCCTGCGCTCGATCCACCATTGCTCCTTCGGGGCATGACTCGGGTCCGTGAACGACGCTGAACGTACCAGCGCGTCCGGACGGCCGGGGCACCGCCCTGGAGCGCGAATCAGGAGCTGGCGGCGATGCCGGCCTGGATGTGGCCGGTGACGTCTTCCCTGATGCCCTGCGCGGCGCGGCGGATGCCATTTGCCATGCCGCGGGTGCCGGTGTTGCCGTGCCCGATCATCGAGATTCCCCGCACGCCCAGCAGGTAGGCGCTGCCGTACTCCTCGGGGTCGATGTTCTTGCGCAGGTCCTTGAACACCGGCATGCCGAGCGCGCCCGCCACCTTGCCGCGCACGCTCGACGTGAGCCCCCGGCGGATCTCGTGGAAGATCATCGCCGCGGTGCCCTCGTAGAGCTTCAGCGCCACGTTGCCCGTGAAGCCGTCGGTGATGATGATGCGCGCCTTGCCCCTGGGGATGTCGCGGCCCTCGATGTTGCCGATGAACCCCGGCGTGCCCTCGAGCAGTTCGGAGGCCTCGAGCACGAGCTCGGTGCCCTTGCCGGCCTCCTCCCCGATGGTGAGCAGCCCGACCGTGGGGTCGTCGATGTCGAGGATGTCGCGACCGAGCACGCGGCCCATCACGGCGAACTGCGCCAGGTACTCGGGCTTGCACTCGGCGTTGGCGCCGCCGTCGATCATCACGATGGGGCCGGCGATCGACGGCATGGGCACCGCGAGCCCGGGGCGGATCACGCCGGGCAGGCGGCGCAGGATGAGCGTGGAGGCCGCCAGCATGCCGCCGGTGTGGCCCGCGGAGATCACCGCGCCGGCGCGGCCCTCATGCACGTGGCGACAGGCCACCACCATCGAGGCGTCCGGCTTGGTGCGCACCGCCTTGACGGCGTCGTCAGTGCTGAGGATGCGATCGGCGGCGTGGATGACCTCCACGTTCGACGGCACGTCGTCGTGCTGGTCGAGCGCCTTGCCGATGGCCGCCTCGTCGCCGATGAGCAGGATGCCGATGCCCTCGCGGGCGGCGTCGAGCGCACCTGCGACGGGAACCTGAGGTGCCTTATCGCCGCCCATCGCATCGACGGCGACGACGACGTCAGACACGGTGCTCAGGCGCCGGTGTCGACGACCGCGCGGCCCTTGTAGTGGCCGCACACCATGCAGACATGGTGCGGCATCACCGGAGCCGTGCAGCGCGGGCAGCGACCCAGGCGCGTCGCCTGGATCGAATGGGTGGCGCGCCGCTTGTCACGACGGGCACGGGAAGTCTTGCGCTTGGGAACTGCCAACGTGGCTCCTGGTAGGGACCGGGTCCGGAACGACGCGGGAGGTTAGCGCCTCACGCGCGGCGCGGGCAAGCCGACCGGCGCGCCGGGGTCATGCGTCGGGGTCGCCGGGGTCGCCGAGCCGCTCCTTCAGCTCGCCCAGCGCGGCCCATCGCGGGTCCACCTCGTCGTCCACGCAGTCGCACGGCGCGGCGTTGAGATCGGCCCCGCAGTGGGCACAGAGACCCGCGCACTCCTCGCGGCACAGGATGGACATCGGCAGCACCTCGGCCACGGCGTCACGCGCCCATGCCGTCACGTCGAGCTCCATGCGCATGGGCCCCGACAGGTACTCGCAGTCGAGGTCGTCATCGGCCGCGTCGGAATCGGCGCGCCCCGACGCCTGGAAGTCGCGGGCGTCCACCTCCACGCCGAACGACGACGGCGCGAGGCAGCGCTGGCACGGCCCCGTCAGCGTGGTGGCGAACCTCAGCCGGAGGCCCAGGCCCGATCCGGACGACCCCACGTCGAGCCGGGCGTCCACCACGCGCGGGTCGGGTGCGTACGGCTGCCCGCCCAGCGTGATGTCATCGAGCGCCACGGGAACATCAACCCGGGCGCCGGCGCCGGGCGCCAGATCGAGCCGGCGGAGGTCGACGACCCCCTCCGGCACGCCCCGGTGCCCGGCCGTCATGGCCTAGTAGTCGCTCGCGTCGGAGTCGTCGGTTACGAACGGGCCGTCGCTCGCGCGGTCGTCCGACTTGACCTGCAGGCGCTCGCGCCCGCGGCGCACGGCCGCCGTGAACTTCTCGAGGTTCACCTCGAGCGTGCCGAGCACCTCGTCGGCGTAGTCCTCGGCGCCCAGGCGCACCTCGCGCTCGCGCTGGCGGGCCTCGTCGAGAAGGTCGGCAGCCTGCTTGTCGGCGAGCTTCACGACCTCCTGCTGCGAGGCCTGGCGCTCGGCCTTCTCCTTGGCCTCGTCCACGATGCGGTCGGCTTCGCGCTTGGCCTCGGCCAGCATCTCCTGGCGTTCCTTCACGATCCAGCGCGCCTGCTTGATCTCCTCAGGCAGGGTTGATCGCATCTGGTCGAGGATCTCGTACACGGCCTCGCGGTCGATGCGCACCTGATCCGTCAGGGGCACCGCGCGCGCGTTGTGCACGAGGTCGTCCAGCTTGTCGATGAGGGCGAGAACATCCATGGGGTCGTCCTTTGTCAGGCGGTGGGGCCGGTACGGTCGAGGAGGGCCTTCGCGACGTGCGGCGGAACCCATCCACTCACGTCGGCCCCCCAGGCGGCGGCCTCACGGACGCCGGAAGAGCTGAGGAATGCCCACTCGGGCGATGCGGGCAGGAGAACCGTCTCGACCTCAGGTGCGAGCCGGTGGTTGAACTGGGCCATCTGCGACTCGTAGTCGAAGTCGGCCGCGCTGCGGACGCCCTTCAGGATCGCCGTGGCGCCCACTGCGAGGGCGTGCGAGGTCACCAGCTCGTTGAAGCCCGTGACCTCCACGTTCCCGAGATGCTCGACGCTCGTGCGCACCATGGTCTTTCGCTCGTCCGCGGTGAAAAGCGGTTGCTTCTTGTTCGATCCTTCGGCGACGGCCACCACGACCGCGTCGAACAGGCGGGACGCCCGCTCGATGATGTCGAGATGTCCGTACGTGACCGGGTCGTAAGTACCCGGACACAGGGCGATTCGCCCTCCGGTGCTCATGTTCCTGCTCCCGGCGTCCAGATCACGGTGATCTCCGTATCCCCATACCTTCGCGTGTCCTCACGTTCGACGGCGATGCCCGGAACCCCGCCGGGCCCAATAATCGCACCCCGGGCGTGTTCGATGACCACGATCGCACCCGGGGCGAGCACGGCGGCCAGGGCGTCCCCCATCTCCTCCGCGATCACCGGCAGCAGGTCGTAGGGCGGGTCGGCGAACACCAGGTCGAAGAGATCGCCGGACTCCGTGGCCGCCTGCAGGGCCCCGCGCCACCCTCGGCGCACGAGGCGCAGCCGGTCGCCCAGGCCGAGCACCGACGCGTTGGCGGTGATGGCCTCGGCGGCACCGCGGTCGTCATCCACGCAGGTGGCGGACGCGGCTCCCCGCGAGAGCGCCTCGATGGCCAGCGCCCCCGACCCCGCGAACAGATCGAGCACGCGGTCGCCCCCCACGGGGCCGACGATCGAGAACAGGGCCTCCTTCACGCGGTCGGACGTCGGCCGGGTTCCCGTGCCCCGCGGTGCGATGAGCCGGCGGCCCCCGAGTTCCCCGGCGATCACCCTCATGCGTCGAGCAGCCGGGGCATGTCGGGGAACGCCGCGCGCACGGCCTCGCCCAGCAGCACGTGCTCGGGCTGGTCGAGCCGGGGGTCGCGCTCGAGGGTGACCTTGGCGATGCGCCGGGCCTCGGCCAGCGAGCGCCGGTCGCGCGAGAGCCGCGCGAAGCGCAGGTCGGTGGGACCCGACTGCCTCAGGCCCATGATGCTGCCCTCGCCGCGGATGTCCAGGTCGATGTCCGCGAGGCGGAAGCCGTCGTTCGTCTGCACCAGGGCCTCAAGGCGCCGCACGCCGTCCTCT
This sequence comes from Actinomycetota bacterium, assembly GCA_046095485.1. Lineage (GTDB taxonomy): Bacteria > Actinomycetota > Thermoleophilia > Miltoncostaeales > Miltoncostaeaceae > SYFI01. The sequence goes on along the minus strand of JBJTJN010000077.1, from coordinate 4,074 downwards.
GCCGCGGGCTCGGCGAACACCAGGCACGTGCCCGGGTGCTCGCCGCGCCCCACGCGCCCTCGCAGTTGGTGCAACTGCGCCAGGCCGAACCGGTCGGCGTCCTCGACCACCATCACGGTGGCGTTGGGGACGTCGACCCCGACCTCGATCACCGACGTCGCGACGAGGACGTCGAGGGCGCCGGCACGGAAGGCGGCCATCGTCGACTCCTTGTCGACGCCGGCCATCTGCCCGTGCAGCAGGCCGATGCGGAGACCGGCGAGGGCGCCGGCCGCGAGCCGCTCGTGCTCCTCGGTCGCCGCCTTCGCCTCGAGCTTGGCCGAGCCCTCCACGAGCGGACACACGACGTAGGCCTGGCGCCCGGCCGCGACCTCGGCCCGGACCCGCTCGTACACCGCCCGGCGGGCGTCGGGGTCGGCACCGACCACCTCGGTCGCGATGGGCGCCCGGCCCCGGGGCAGCTCCCGCAGCTCGGAGCGGTCGAGGTCGCCGTAGATCAGCATGGCCGCGGTGCGCGGGATCGGGGTGGCGGTCATCACGAGCACGTCGGGCGTGGTGCCCCCGGTGCCGGCACCCGAGCGGAGCAAAGCCCGCTGCTCGACCCCGAACCGGTGCTGCTCGTCGATCACCGCGACGCCGAGCGCGGCGAAGGCGACCCCCTCGGAGATGAGGGCGTGGGTGCCGATCAGCAGGTCGACCTCGCCCCCGCCGAGCGCGTCGAGGATCCGGCGCCGCTCGGCCGCCGGGGTCCGGCTGGTGAGGAGCTCGATGCGCAGGGGGCGCGCCCCGAGGAGGCTCCCCGGCTCGGGGACGGTGAGGTCGGCGACCAGCGCCCGCACCGTGTACCAGTGCTGCTCCGCGAGCACCTCGGTCGGCGCCATCAGCGCCCCCTGGTACCCACCCTGCACGGCGACGAGGAGCGCGCTGCACGCGACCACGGTCTTGCCCGAGCCGACCTCCCCCTGGAGCAGGCGGTGCATGGGCGCCGGGGCGGCGAGGTCGGCGAGGATCTCGTCGAACGCCGCGCGCTGCCCGGAGGTCAGGGGGAACGGCAGCGCCGCGTGGAAGGCCCCGACGAGGGGACCGTCGGTGCGGTGCACGAGCCCCCGTCCTTCCCGCTCGTCGCGGCGCTTCCGCGCGACGAGGCCCACCTGCATGCGCAGGAACTCGTCGAAGGTGAGCCGGCGGGTCGCCGCACCGACCTCGTCGAACGCGGCCGGGCGGTGGATCTGCCCGATCGCGGTCGTACGGTCGACGAGGCCGAGGCGCTCCCGGAGCGCCGGGTCGAGGGGGTCGGCGAAGCCGCGCACCCGGGCCCGGTCGAGGGCCTCGCCGACGGCCTTGCGGATCTGCCACGACTGCACGTCGGCCTTGCCCGACGCCGGGTACACGGGCACGAGCACGCCGGTGGCGGCGCCGGGGGCACCGGGCTCCTCGAGGACGTCGACGACCGGGTTGGTCATCTGCACGCGACCCCGGTAGTGCTCGACCTTCCCGAAGACCGCGGCCTCGGTGCCGACGGGGAGCTGGCGCTCACGCCACGCCTGGTTGAAGAACACGCACCGCAGCGACGACGACCCGTCGGAGACGTCGACCTCCACCATGGCCCGCCCGTTGCGGGTCCGCCGGCCCGCCACCCGCTGGACCCGGCCCGCGACCGTGGCCTCCTCCCCCGCCTCGAGCGCGCCGATCTCCTGGCGGTTGCGGCGGTCGTGGTAGCGGCGCGGGTAGTGGGTGAGGAGGTCGCCGACCGTGGCGATCCCCATGCCCTCCAGCCGGTCGGCCGAGCGGGGCCCGACCTGCTTGAGATCGGCGACCGGGATCGCGCGGAGGTCCCGGAGCGTGAGCGGCGGCCGGACCGGCGCCGTCACTCGACCCCGACGAGGAACGGGTAGAGCGGCTGCCCGCCGACGTGCACCTCCACCTCCACGTCGGGGTGGGCGGCGGCGAGGTGGTCGCGCACCGCGTCGATCTCGGCGGACGACACCCCGTCGCCGACGAGGACGGTGACCAGCTCGGCCCCGCGAGCGAGCAGCTCGTCGAGCACGCCCCGCACCGCCCCGACCGCCGAGTCGGTGCAGGTCCCGATCCCCGCCCGCGTGATGCCGATCCAGTCGCCGGCCGCGATCGGGCCGCACTCGGCCCGGCTGTCGCGCACGGCGCGGGTGACCTCCCCCGTGCGCACCCGGGCTGCCGCCGCGGCCATCGCCTCGGCGTTCGCGTCGGCGTCGGCCTCGGGATCGAAGTCGAGCAGGGCGGCGAGCGCCTCCACCACCGAACGCGTCGGGACGACGCGGGCGGGCCGACCGGCCAGGGCCGCAGCCTGCTCGGCGACGGGGACGATGTTCTTGTTGTTGGGCAGCACCACGACCGATCCCCCGGCGCAGCGGTCGATCGCCGTGAGGATCTCCTGGGTCGACGGGTTCATCGACTGCCCGCCCGGCACGATGACCGACACCCCGAGGCCGGTGAGGAGCGCGTCGATCCCCTCGCCGGTGGCCACGGCGACCACCGCGGCGGCGGTCGGGGGCGCGGTGGCCGTGGCCACCCAGTCGGCCTCGAGCGCCTCGACCTGCTCCCAGAGGTCGGTGACGTGGATGCGGCTCGGGCGGCCGGCCGCGATGCCGGCCTCGACCACGGCGCCGATGTCGTCGGTGTGCACGTGGCAGTTCCAGACGCCGTCGCCGCCGACCACGACGATCGAGTCGCCCAGTGCGTCCCACGCGGTGCGGAACGCCGCGACACGGTCGGCGGCGTCGGGGGCGTCGCAGGCGAGGAGGAACATCACCTCGTAGCGGGGACCCTGCCCCCGGGCCGGGGCGGGCGCACGGGACGGGAGCGGGGCGGCGGCCGCCGTCACGCTCGGCTCGGGCAGCGCCCGGCCGTCGAGCCCGTGGAGCCAGGCGTCGAACAGCAGGGCCAGGCCCCGCCCACCGGCGTCGACCACCCCCGCCTCGGCGAGCACGGGGAGCTGCTCCGGGGTGCGGGCGACCGCTGCGTAGGTCGCCTCCCGCACCGCCTCGACCACGGGCGTGCAGGTGCCGGCCCGGTCGGCCGCCGCCGCGGCCTCGGCCCCGGCCCGCACGACGGTCAGGATCGTCCCCTCGACCGGATGGAGGACGGCGGCGTACGCCGCGTCGGCTGCGGCCTGCAGGCCGCTCGCCACCTCGCCCGGGCCGATGCGGCCAGCGTCGGCGAAGGTCGCGCACAGCCCGCGCAGGATCTGCGAGAGGATCACCCCGGAGTTGCCCCGGGCGCCCATCAGCGAGCCGTGGGCGATCGCCCGGCAGACCGGACCGAGCCCCGCCGACCCGTCGGGCGGATCGATCTCGTCCAGAACCGACTCGAGGGTCAGGGCCATGTTGGTCCCGGTGTCGCCGTCGGGCACCGGGTACACGTTGGCCCGGTTGAGCTCCTCCTGGTGGGTGCGCAGGAGGTCGCGGTAGGCGTGCACGACCCGGGCGAGCGCGACGCCGTCGCCCCCGGTCCCCGGGCTCGCGCCCGTCGGTGACCCCGTTCCCTCCGCTGACGCGCTCATCGCCGCAGGATCGTACCCAGCGCCGGGGTGACCGGTGGCGGGGTCGCGCTGCTACGCTCCTCGTCCGCCCGTCCGGAACGATCGAGAGAGCCCCCATGGCGTCCGTGTGCCAGATCTGCGGCAAGCAGCCCCACTTCGGGATGCAGCTCAGCCACTCCCACCGCCGGACGAAGCGCCGCTGGAACCCCAACGTCCAGAAGGTCCGGGCCGTCGTGAACGGGGCCCCCCGTCGCCTGCACGTGTGCACCGCCTGCCTCAAGGCGGGCAAGGTGCAAAAGCCCTGACCCGGGAGCCCGACGTGCAAGGCGTGGTCCGCATCTACGACCCCCAGACCGGGGAGGGCGTCATCCTCGGCGACACCGACCGGTCCGAGTACGTGCTGGCCCGGGGTGCGCTCGACGGATCGCTGTTCCGGATGCTGCGCCAGGGCCAGCGGGTGAACTTCGAGGTCGACGGCGACGGCCGGGCGGTCCGCGCGAGGTGGCGAGCGGCCTTCAGGCAGAAGAAGACGCGGCGTACGCAGCCGTCCTCAATCC
>JBJTJN010000076.1:0-15989 GCA_046095485.1 Actinomycetota bacterium | reverse complement strand
GTTCATGAGCGGCACGGGCATGCGGTGCGCCTGCGCGCCGCCGATGTAGCGATACAGCGGCAGGCGGGCGTCGTTGGCCGCGGCCTGCGCCACGGCGAGCGAGCAGCCGAGGATCGCGTTGGCGCCGAGGCGGCCCTTGTTGGGGGTGCCGTCGAGCGACGTCATGGTGCGGTCCACCGTGCTCTGGTCGGCGGCGTCCAGCCCCACCAGCGCGCCGAACAGCTCGTCCTCCACGTTGGCCACGGCCTTCAGCACGCCCTTGCCCGAGTACGCGGAGGTCTCGCCGTCACGCAGCTCCACGGCCTCGTGCATGCCGGTGCTCGCGCCCGACGGCACGGCAGCACGGCCCCAGGCCCCGGTGGAGAGCTCCACCTCCACCTCGACGGTGGGCTGCCCGCGTGAATCGAGGATCTGCCGGGCGTGGACGCGCGTTATCTCGGCCATGGGACCTTTCGGGTCGACTGGAGTTACTCCCCGATACTACGGGCGCGCGCGGAACCTCGCGTACCACTCCAGCTGGGCGTCCGGCGGCAGCGACTCGAACTGCTCCCCGGCCTCGGCGGCCATGGCGGCGGCGCCCTCCACCCGCTCGCGAAAGCGTGCGGCAGCGGCCCGCACGGCGATCTCGGGGTCCACGCCCGCGGCGCGGGCCACGGCCACCGCGGCGAAGATGACATCCCCCACCTCGTGCTGGGACGGGTCGGCGTGCACTTCGCCCACCTCCTCGTCCAGCTTGGCCAGCGCCGCCTGCACGTCGGGGAACGCGAAGCCGGCGCTGGCGGCCCGCTTCTGCGCCTTGGCCGCGTAGGCCAGGGCCGGCAGGCCCGGCGGCAGCTCATGGAAGATGCCCTCATCAGGGCGCTCGGCCCTCTTGCGCTGCTCCCAGATGTCCACCACGGCGCCGGCGTCGGCCGCGGCCTGGTCGCCGTACACGTGCGGGTGCCGGCTGATGAGCGTGTCGGCCTGGCCGCGCGCCACGGTGGCCAGGTCGGCATGGCCGTCCTCCTCCAGCAGGCCCGAGAGGAACACCGACTGGAAGAGCAGGTCGCCGATCTCGTCGGCCTGGTGGGCGGGGTCGCCATCGGCCACGGCCTCGGCCACCTCGAAGGCCTCCTCCACCGTGTGCGGCACGATGGTCTCGGCGGTCTGCACGCGGTCCCAGGGGCACTCGGCGCGAAGGCGCGATGCCACCCCCGCCAGCTCGGCCACCCGCTGGCCAATCGCACGGGCCCGCAGGGCGTCGCGCGCGGGCAGGGTGTGCGCTTCGGGGTTGGCCACCGCGATCGCATGGGCATCGGCATCGGTGGCCACCACCACGGCGGCGTCGGGCAGCGGGTTGGGCATGGGCGCGGGGGTCACCCCCACGGCATCGCGCAGGGCGTCACCCAGCGGGGGGCCCACGATCACCGCGGGGTGGGCGTCGTCGGGTGCGTCGAGGGCGGCGAGTGCGTCGATGGCGGCGAGCGCGGCGGCCGGAACCGCATCGGGATCACCCGGCCCGAGGGCGATGATCCGCGTCACGGAAGCCCTACCCGGCGGTGGTGTCGGTGCTGGGCTGCAGCGAGGAGTCGGCGTAGATGGTCTTGGACTCCCACTTCTTGGTGACCTTCTCGCGCCACTTCTGGATGGCCTCGTTCTTCTTGATGGCCGTCTGGTCGCGGATGATGCCGGCCTCGGCCTCGTCGCACGGGATGTCCCGCGCGGGGCTCACCTTCACCGTGATGATGTGCCAGCCGAACTGGGTCTTCACCGGCTGCGAGATCTCCCCGTCACCCAGCGCGAACGCGGCCTTCTCGAACTCGGGCACGAGCGCGCCCTTCTGGATCGCACCCAGGCTCCCCCCCTGCGACTTCGACCCCGGGTCGGTGGAGTACTGCTCGGCCAGGTCGGCGAAGTTGGAGGTGCTGGCCATGGCGCGGATGCGGTCGGCCTCCTCCTTCGTCTTCACGAGGATGTGCGAGGCCTCGCGCGTGGCCTGCTGCTTGAACTCCTGCGGATTCGCCGTGCAGTACTTCTGCGCCTGGGCCGCGGTGTAGGTGATGCCCTTGGTCACCCGGGCGGTCACCCGCGGCTCCTCGATGCCGACGCGGATGATGCGGTTCACGTCATCCTCGGTGAGCTTCTGCTCCTTGAGGAAGTCCTTGAACTTCGTGGGGTCGCCGCTGAAGTTCTGCTTGACGATCTTCTGGCGCTCGCGGGATATCTGCGCGGGGGTGGCCAGGCAGGGCTTGCCGCACTCCTTGGCCTCGAGCAGCACGATGCGCTGGAACACCATGCCGGCGAGCGCCTGGCGCTGCAGGGCGGTGTACTCCTCGCTGCCGGCCTCGGGGAAGGTCTGGCCCTGCTGCTCCATGGCCTGCTTCTGCTGGTTGATCGACTGGTCGAGCTCGGCCTGCGTGACGTCCTGGCCGTCCACCTGGGCCACCACGCCATCGGGCAGCGAGGTGCCGCCACACCCGGCCAGCACCGCGGCCGAGAGCGATGCGGCGGCGATTGCCGCCAGTGCGATGCGCGAGGGTCGGGACACGGCGCGGGACTCTAGCGGCGTCCGCGGTGAAGGCGGAATTTCCGGTCCTCGATCAAGGCGCGATAGTCGATGCGCAGGGCCAGGAAGAGCACCCCTACCACGATCGCCACGGCGAGGATCACCGACCAGGGGCCCACCACGTCGCGCAGCTGCGATGCCAGGGCCCCGGCCGCCAGGCTGGTGCCGCCCACGCTGATCCAGTACCCGATGGTGCGGCCGATGAACACCGACGCGGCCACCAGCCACAGCTGCACGCGCATGAGGCCGGCGAGGATGAACAGCACGCCCGCCGGTGGGGGCGACGCCCCGAGCAGCACGGCGATGCCCACGTCGCCTGCCGCGTTCTCGAGCTTGCCGTGCAGGTACTCGAGGTTCTGCTGCGACCAGCGACCGAGCATGCGGTGCCCGGCCACGCGCGACACCGCAACCAGGATGACCCGGCCCACCATGGTGCCGAGCGCGCCGATGAGGATTGCCAGCCACAGGCGCAGGTCGAACTCCACCACCATGTACGCCACCACCACCCACGAGGGGAAGAGCGGCAGGGGGATCATCGCGAAGCCCGCCGCGATGAGGAACAGGATGAGGTAGCTCATGCGGCCTGCGCGGCGGGCAGGGCCACGGCCTCGAGGGCGGCGATGGCCGCGGCGATGCGCTCGGCCGGCGCGGCCGGGGCCGGCACGCTGATGAGGCTGTCGGCGGTGGAGTAGAGCGCGCCATCCACCCCGTCGCGAAGCGCGCGCATGGCCGAGGAGTCGAGCGGCACGGGTCCGATGACGATGCGGCCCGATCGCGCGGCGGCCTGGCGGGCGCCCACCTGGCGCATGAGGATCCTCAGTCGCTGCACCTCGAACAGGGCCTCCACGGGCGGCGGCGCCTCGCCGAAGCGGTCCTGCACCTCGGCCTCCACCCGCGCGAGCGCCTCGGGGTCGGGGGCCAGCGCGATGCGCCGGTGAAGGTCGATCTTCGCGGCCTCGAACGGCACGTAGTCGGCCGGGATGTACGCCGACACCGGGATGTCCACGCGCACCTCCTCCTCGGGCGTCTCCCCCCTGCCCTCGGCGATGGCCTCCTGCAGCATGTCCACGTACATCTCGAAGCCCACGGCGGCCACGTGGCCGCTCTGCTCGTCGCCCAGCAGGTTGCCCGCGCCGCGGATCTCGAGGTCGCGCATGGCGATGCGCAGTCCGCTTCCGAGGTCGGTGTAGTCGGCCACGGCGCGCAGCCGGGCGGCGGCGTCGCGGGTGATGCTCTTCGCATCGGGGTAGGACAGGTATGCGTGGGCGGTCACGTCCGACCGGCCCACGCGACCACGGATCTGGTGCAGCTGGCTGAGCCCCAGGGCGTCGGCACGCTCCACCACCAGGGTGTTGGCGCGCGGGATGTCGATGCCGGACTCGATGATGCTGGTGGCCACCAGCACATCACCCTCGCCGCGCACGAACGCCAGCATCACATCCTCGAGCGCCGATTCGTTCATCTGGCCGTGGGCCACCACCACCTCGAGCCCGGGCGCCATCTGGCGCACGCGGTCGGCGGCCTCCTCGATGGTCTCCACGCGGTTGTGCAGGTAGAACGACTGCCCGCCGCGCTCCTTCTCGCGCGTGAGCGCCTGGATGATGATGTCCTCGTCGAACTCGCCCACATGCGTGGCGATGGGCCGGCGGCCGGACGGAGGGGTCTCGATCACCGAGATGTCCCTCAGCCCCGACATCGACATCTGCAGGGTGCGCGGGATGGGCGTGGCGCTCATCGAGAGCACGTCCACCTTCAGTCGCAGCTGCCGCAGGGCCTCCTTCTGCGACACCCCGAAGCGCTGCTCCTCATCCACGATGACCAGCCCGAGGTCCTTGGGCTGCACGTCCATCGAGAGCAGGCGGTGCGTGCCGATGAGCACGTCGAGCTCGCCGTCGCGGTAGCGGCCGAGCACCTCCTTCACCTCGGCGGCGCTGCGGAAACGATTGACCATGTCCACGCTCACCGGCAGGTCGCCGAAGCGCTCGCGGAAGGTGGCCACGTGCTGCTGGGCCAGCAGCGTGGTGGGCACGAGCACCAGCACCTGCTTGCCACCGGCGGCGGCCTTGAAGGCCGCGCGCATGGCCACCTCGGTCTTGCCGAAGCCGACGTCCCCGCACACCAGGCGGTCCATGGGCGTGGGGCGCTCCATGTCGTCGGTCACCTCGTCGATGGCGCGCTGCTGGTCGGGCGTCTCGCGGAAGGGGAACCTGCGCTCGAGCTCGCGCGAGAGCTCCTCGTCGGCGGGGAACGCGAAGCCCTCGGCGCGGCCGCGGGCCTCGTACAGCGTGATGAGCTCGCCTGCGAGCTCACGCACCGACTCGCGCGCGCGGGCCTTCATGGTGGCCCACGACTTGCCGCCGAGCTTCGACAGCGTGGGCTCCCCGCCGTCGGCGCCCACGTACCGCGACACCTTGTCCAGGTGGTCGTGGGGAACGTAGAGGCGGTCCTCGCCCGCGAACACCAGCGCCAGGTAGTCGCGCGTGACGTTGGCCACCGTGCGTGTCTCGAAGCCCTCGAGGCGACCGATGCCGTGGTCCTCGTGCACCACGTGGTCGCCCACGCGCAGGTCGAGGAACGACTGGATTCGCTTGCCGGCGGTGAGCGGCGCGCGCGCCGTGGGCCGGCGGCGGCGGATGAGCGCGCCATCGGGCACCACCGACAGCCCGAGGCGCCGCGAGATGAACCCCGTGCGAAGGGGGATCTGGGCGAAGGCCACCGTGCCCGGGCCGGGCATGCGGCCGTCGGGCTCGAGGGTGACGGCCTTCACCGACGACATGAGGCCCCGCGTGCGCTCCATGTCGCCCCGGCGGGCGAAGCACACCACCATGCGGGCGGTGCCCGACGACAGCCGTGCCATCTCGCTCTCGGCCTCGGCCATGCCGCGCGTGGGGAACCGCGCCTCGAGGGCGTCGAACGCGGCGTCATCCGACCCGGCGGGCACCACCAGGTCGAGCACGGCGTCGGCGCCGAGCCGCGCCACCAGGGCGTCGAGGTCGGCCAGCGCGCCCACCGCGGCCTCCTCCTCGAAGCGCTCCACGGCGTCGCGCACCGAGCGGCCGTAGTCAGCCGCGCCCAGGCGCACGATGCGAGCGTCGCCCGGGCCAGGGTCGTCGAGCGGGTCGGCCAGCGGCGCCTCGGGGTCCTCGGCCGCGGCCCACACCTCCACGGCCTCGAGCGGCCGGATGGTCTTCTGCGTGAAGGGCGAGAACGCGCGGATCGACTCCACCTCGTCGCCGAACCAGTCGATGCGCACCGGGCCGTCGGCGGTGGACGGGTACACGTCCACCAGCCCGCCGCGCACCGCCATCTCGCCGCGCTCCTCCACCTGGGGCACGCGCTCGTAGCCCATCCCCGACAGGCGGTCGACCAGGGCGTCCTGCTCCACGCGCTCGCCGCGCGCCACCGACAGCCGCCCTGCGCGTGCCGACTGCGCGGGGATGCGCTCGGCCAGCGCCGGCAGCGATGCCACCACCACCTGCCCGGGCGCCCCCAGCAACCCGGCGGCCCGGGCGCGCTGGCCGGTGAGGTGCGGCGAGATTCCCACCGCCCCGCCCGCCACGGCGCCGCGCGATGGCCACAGCGCCACGCGATCGTCGCCGAGCAACGCCTGCAGGTCGGCCGCGAGATCGCGGGCCTCCTCGTCGCGCGCCGGAACCAGCAGCAGCGGATGCCCCGCCCGCCGCGCGATGGCGGCCATCACCACCGGCCACGCCGGGCGCCCCACCCGCACCTCGCCGGCCGGCTGCCCGGCCAGCAGCCGGTCGGCGGCCTGCGACACCTCGGGTGACTCGAGAACGAGCCGGTCGATGGGATGCGAGCTCACGAAGGCTCCTGCGGATGCTCGCCAGCAGGGTGACTGTCACCGTGGTGACCGTCACCGGGGTCAGGATGGTGACTGTCACCGTGGTGACTGTCACCGGGGTTCCCGGAGTCAGGCGCTGCGCCCTGGGCCTCGGCCCGCCGTTCGGCCCGCGCCCGTGCCTTCTCCCCCGGAGGCCGCGCATGGAACCGCGCGATGGCGGCATCCATGCCGTCGGCCAGCACCGCCTCGGTCATCTCCAGCCCGCGCGCGAGCAGGGCGTCCACCTGGTCCTCGGGCTCGTCGAAGGCGCGCAGCACCCAGTCGGCCTCATCGCCGCGGAATCCGGGGGCGGGCCGCCCCACCCCCAGGCGCACGCGCAGGAACCCGGGGCCGCCGAGGCCGTGCGCGATCGACCGCAGGCCGTTGTGGCCCCCGTGCCCGCCGCCGGCCTTGCCGCGCACCTCGCCGAAGGGAAGGTCGATGTCGTCGTGCACCACCAGCACCTGTGGCGGCGCGGCGTGCAGCGTGCCCGCGGCCGGGCCCACCGACGTTCCCGAGTCATTCATGTACGTGGTGGGGACCAGCAGGGCCACGGGCCCGTGGGGCCCACGGGCCTCGGCGAACTGGCCGGCGTAGCGCGCGGCGAAGCGCCCCGCGCCGAGGCGCGCGGCCAGCTGCTCCACCACCCGCTGCCCGGCGTTGTGCCGGGTGCGGGCATACCGCGGGCCCGGGTTCCCCAGGCCGACCACCAGGCGGACCGGCGGCGCATCGGCTGCCGCGTCCGCCACGGGCCGCTACTCGCCCTCGGACTCCGCGGGCTCGCCGGAGTCGCCGCCCTCGGCGCCCTCCAGGAGCTCCTCCTCATCAGCGGCCAGCGCGGCGCGGGTCACCATGACCGACGCGATGCCGTGCTCGGCCTCGGTGACGATGGTGCAGCCGCCGGGGGCGACCAGGTCGCCCGCGTGCACCGACTCGCCGAGCCCGACGTCGGTGACGTCGAACTCGATGGAGCGCGGAAGGGCATCCGGCAGCGCGCGCACGCGCACGGTGAGGCTGGTCTGGTCGAGGATGCCGCCCTCGCGCACGCCCAGGGGCGTGCCCACGAGGATCACCGGCACGTCGGCCTCCACCTCGACGGAGAGGTCCACTTCCTGCAGGTCGAGGTGGATGATCTGGTCGCGCACGGGGTCGCTGTCCCACGTCTTGAACAGCACGGTGCGCGGGGAGGCGGAGTCGATGGTCAGGTCGACCACCGCCGAGCGGATGCCGCCGCGGCGGATGAGCCGGCGCACCTCGTACTCGTCGGCGTCGAACGACAGGGAGTCACCGCCGGGCTGGTAGAGCACGCCAGGCACCCGGCCCGCCTTGCGCAGGCGCTGGTTCTGGGCGGTGCCCCGCGCCTCGCGCGTGCTGACGGAAAGGGGAACATGCTGCGCCATCTGGGTGAATCCTCCGACGTCTGGTCCGGACCGACGCGGGACAATAGCGACTTAGCCGCCCTCTCTCACCCCGATGCGGGCATGCAGGCGGCGAAGCGGCCCGGGAGCCCACCAGTTCCACTTGCCGAGAAGGGCCATGAGCGATGGCACGAGCAGCGCCCGCACGATGGTGGCATCCAGCGCCACCGCCACCGCCGTGCCGATTCCGAGCTCCTTGATGATGACGATGCGCGAGGTGGCGAAGGCCCCCATGGCGATGCAGAACAGCAGGGCCGCGGCGGTGACCACCCGCCCCGTGCGCTGCAGCCCCAGCGCCACCGATTCGCGCTCCCCTCCCCCGTTGTCGCGTATCTCCTTGATGCGCGAGAGCAGGAACACCGCGTAGTCGGTGGACAATCCGAAGGCCAGCGCGCCGATGAGGATGGGCTGGGTGAGGTCCACGGCCCCCTGGCTGTCGTACTGCAGGAAGCCCTCGAGGTTGCCGTCCTGGAAGATGAGCACCAGCACGCCCAGGGTGGCGCCCAGCGTGAGCACGTTCATGATCACGGCCTTGATGGGCAGCAGCACCGATCCGGTCATGAGGAACAGCGCCACGATGGTGACCGCAACGATGATGAGCGCCGCCCACGGCAGGTGCGCGGCCAGGCTGCTGCGCTGGTCGACGAACAGCGCCGTGAACCCGCCCACCTTGGTGGGGTAGGGATCGTCGATCGCCTGGATGTCCTGCACCAGGCCGATGGTGCGGTCGTCCAGCGCGCGGTACTTCGATGTGGCATCGATCTGCCATGTGCGGTCGCCCACGAACCGCGGCGGGCTCACGCTCTTGGTGGCCGGCATGGCGTCGATCTCGCGGGTCACCTCGAGCAGGCGGCGCGATGCCTGCGGGGTGTCCGGCGCACGGGCCGAGAGAAAGATCGGAGTGCCGTTACCGCTCGGGAACTCCCGCGTGAGCATCTGGTCCACCTGGCGCGCGTTGGCGCTCTGCGGCAGCACGCTCGAATCGGTGGTCGTGAACTTCACGCCGAACGCCGGAAGCGCCAGCAGCACCATGAAGCCGCCGCTCACCAGCGCCACCACCACGGGCCGGCGCATCACGAAGTGCGAGAGGCGGTACCACCCGCCCGACTGCTCCACCTTGTCGGCGGCCTCGCTGCGCGCGCGCCACCTGCGCGGGGCCAGCGCGTTGATGCGCATGCCGAGCAGGGCCATCACCGCCGGCAGCACGCCCACTGCCACGACGGCCGCGACGAGAGCCACCACCAGGCCCCCGAAGCCCATGGAGAAGAGGAAGTTCTGGGGGAAGATCATCAGCGCCGCGAGCGCAGCTCCCACGGTGATCGCGCTGTAGACCACGCTCTTCCCGGCGGTGCGCACCGTGTTGGCCAAGGCCGTTGCCGTGGCGCCATGGGCCGCGATCTCCTCGCGGTAGCGCGACACCATGAGCAGGCTGTAGTCGATGGCGAGGCCCAGCCCGAGGCCCGTCACGAGGTTGAGGGCATACACCGACATGCCAAAGGCCTCATTGCCCACCCCGAGGAAGAAGAACCCGCCGAAGATCACCAGGGCGCCCATGAGCGGTGGCAGGAGCGCCGCAACCAGCCCCCGGAACACCCAGAGCGACACCAGGAACAGCAGCGGGAAGGCGATGAGCTCGGCGCGCAGGAGGTCCTCTCCCACGATCGCGCTGGTCTCGGCCGCGGCGGTCCACGCCCCGCCCACCGTGACCCCGGGCACCTGGCTGAGCTCGTCGTCGAGGCGCCGCGCGGCCGCCTGGCTCTCGTCCTCGTTGATGTCCCCGAAGTAGGCCAGCAGCGCGGCCTTCGACCCGTCCGTCGAGGTGAGGTTGGGTGATTGCGGCGATGGCCCGGCCACCTGCGCCACGTCGGGGTCGTCCTTCATCACCGTGGCCACGCGGTTGACCGCGGCCTGGCCCTTGGGCGACGCGATGGGCGCGCCGGGGTCGACGATGGCCACCAGCGAGGGCACCGCAGATGCCCCTGTGGCGCCGACGATCTCCTCCTGCGCGAGCACCGACGCGGAGTCGGGGTCGTTGAACCCGCTCGCCGAGAGGTTCCCGATGAGGGAGAAGCCAATGGCGAGAGCCGCCGCCGCGATGAGCAGCGACACGATGATGACCCGGACAGGGTGCGCGTGCGATACGCGCGCTATGCGGTCGAGCACTCCCTCAGATTACGGCATGCGCTGCTGCCACTCGGCCAGCCACGCGCGGGCGTGCGCGCCCAGCCGGTAGGCGCCCACCCCATTGGCCAGCATCGCGCGGCCTGCGGCGGTGGACTCGGCCAGCGACCACTGGCACTGCATCGGGGTGATGCACGACGGCGGCAGGACCCCGGCCGGGTAGGCATCGGCACCGGTGAGAAGCAGGTGGAGCTTCGAGGGGTCGCCACCCGCCCGCTGGTACTCGGCGGTAAAGGCCGCGGGAGCTGTGCGCCATTCGGCCACGGTAAGCGAGGTGAGCGGGCTGGTGCGGCCGTGGTAGGCCTCGATCCACACCGCGCCCGCGCGGGCGAGGCCGGTCATCACGGTGCGGTAGGTGCGAAAGCGCGCCTTGCGGTCGCGTCCCAGGTTGCGGTCGGGGCCGCGGCCGGCGGCGATGGCCGAGGTGACGGCCGGTGCGATGTACACGTGCACCCTGCTGGCCCACGTGCCGCCGTAGGGCGACGGGGTGTCGAGCGAGATCAGGGCCTGCGCCAGCTGCGCGCCGGGCGAGGTGGGGTCGGGCGCCGGGATGCGGCCGTTCTTCACCAGCGGCGAGCGCGGGTCGGCCTCGTACGGCGTGAGCTCGTCGAAGGCCACCAGGTGGCTGTCGGATGCCGCGATCTCCTCGCGCAGCACGTCGGCGATCTCGTCGGCCGAGAAACCGCGCAGGTCCTCCTCGGTCACCTTCGCCATACGGGATGCATCGTCGTTCGATGCGAACAGACCGCTGGTGGACGGCTCCTGTCGCAGCGCGCCGCGCGCGTGCGTGAGCCCGGCCGCACCATCGAGGGGCTGCACCACCTCGCGCACGGCGTCGTCCATGTCGTAGAGCACCGCGGTGGCGCCCGCGCGCATGCGCGAGGTGCCGAGGGCCGTGGACCCCTTGCGACCGCCTGCCGGCAGCGACACCGTGGCCGTGACGGCCTCGCCGGCGGTGGCCCCCGCCTGCGGGCGGGCGGTCACGAGCACGCGCCGGGCCGTGGGCTGCGCGGGCAGGCGCACCAGGGTGCGCCCGGCGCCCAGCCATGCGCGCGCGATGGTCGCGCTGCCGGCGGCGAAGGTGACCTCGGCAGGCCTGTTGAGCTCCACGGTCACCCGTCCGGCACCGCCGCGCGGCGACCCGGGAACGAGCGCCGAAATGCGCGGGGTGCCCGCCGTGCGCGCAGAAGCCGATGCGCGCGCGCCGCGACGGGTGCCGGTGGCTCCATCCGCGCCCTCGCCATCGTCCGCCGGCACGTCGCCATCGAGGCCGGGCACGCCCACGGGCGCCCCGGGACGACCCGGGGCCGGGATGGCCTGGCCCGCCTCGGTGAGGGCGATCTCGGCCGGAACCGAGCAATTGCCCACCCGGTCGCATGCCCGCAGCATCAGGGCACCGCCGGCGGTGCCCGCCTGCACCCGCGCGGTGAGCCCCGACACGGCGGTCCAGCCGCCCCAGTCGCCATCGGCATCGATCAGCACCGACTCGTAGTAGTCCACGCCCGACCCCGAGTCGGCGGACGGGGAGAAGGCGACCTGCGCACCCGACGGCCCCACCTCCACGCTCTGGGCCTGCGGGCGCGGGGTGTCCGGCGCAAGGGTGTCCTTGCGGATGGGGGTGGTCACGGGGGCGCCGCTCATGAAGTTGGATGCCCGGCGGTAGGCCTGGATGGCCACGACGTCGCTCGGGGGAATGGCCGCAGGCGCGGTGCGATAGGTGCTCCAGCTGCCGCCCACGTACTGGAAGCGCACCATCGGGGTGGCCGACGAGGTGTCACCCGGTGCCGCGTACACGTTCACCGTCTGGCCCGAGGTGGGAAGACGCCAGCCATCGGAGGTGATGCCCCACCCCGTGAACGACAACGAGGGCGACGGCAGGCGCGTCACCTGGAATGAGGGCCCGTTGCACGAGAACGTGGCGCCATCCCACTCGGTCACCTGCACGCGCCATACGTACTGGCCCGCCGAGAGGTAGCTGGGCGTGGCCACGCTGGCCGCCGCCGTGCGCGCGCCGGACGTGCGCACCGTGGCCGTGGACAGCGTGGTGAAGGTGCTGCCGCCCACCGGCATCACCTGCACGCGGGCCGTGCCGTTCTGCAGCAGGGTCGTGCCGAGCGACCAGCTGAAGGTGACGGCGTCGGTGGTGGACCCGTAGGTGATGCCCGACGTGCTGCAGGCCGCGCCGGTGGTGCCCGCCATGGCGGCGGGTGCGCCGATTGCCAGCGCGGCGAGCGCGGTGGCGGCAAGCGGGGCTGTCAGGGAGGTCCTCACACCCCAATCGTCCCGCCTGCACTGTCCATTCGGGAGGGCCTCCCGCACCTCCTTATCGGGGGCAGGCGGAATGCTTACAAAGCGCTCACGAAGAGGGTGCCACCGGGGGCGTTCCCACGGAAGTCGCCACCACGGCGACGCCGGGAAGGCCGCCCGTGCGGGCGGGCGCCGTGAGGTCGATCAACGCATACGCGGTGTCGTCCGCGCGGTCTCCGACAAGCAGGTGGGCGTCGGGGTCGGCCTGGTGGGCCAGCAGGTAGCGGCCCGGGCGCACCCCGGTGAGGTCGATGTACTGGAACTCCACGAACGCCGCGTAGTCGTCGGCGTACCCGATGTCGATGCCCATGCGCATGCGCATGAGGCCCGGCGTGTAGCGACCGCAGTTGTGGTTGATGGCCGGCGACGCCGGGGTGCCCGGCACCTCGGGGGTCACCTGGTAGCGACTGCCGAGGCAGAAGCCCACCTTGTTCGACAGCGCCACGCGCGCGCCGGTTGCCGGGTCGCGCAGGTCGAAGCGGTTGAAGCCCAGCACGTGCCAGTGGCTGTGCCACCCGGGCTGGTACTTCATGTGCGCGCTGATGGGCACCTGCACCACCGACCCATCGGCGCGCCGGAGTTCCTGCTTCACGTCCATCAGCTTCTGGCCGCGCGATCGGCGGCCGTTCACGACCAGGGGCCCCTGCCCCACGTTGGCCACGGCGGAGCGGAACACCAGCACGGGCTTGCCGTTGTCGCGCCGCACCGCCACCTGCGAGGGCGGCTCCTGGCGCAGATCGGGCATCAGCTCGGCGCCGGTGACGGCGCCCCCCGCCACGGCGGCCACCACCACGCCGAGGGTGCCGGCAAGCGCGGTGCCCAGCGCGAGCAGGGCGACCAGCGGCGTGTGTCGGCGTGACGGGCGTGCGGCCATGCCCGTGAGGCTACGACACCGCGCCGGGTGCAGGTGCCCGGCCGGGTTTTTCCGGCGCCCGGCTGGCAGAGTGCGCCCATGCCGAACAAGGACGACGTGATGGTGCAGATCGAGATCCCGGGCGGATCGCGCAACAAGTACGAGCGCGACGACGAGACCGGCCGCATCATGCTCGACCGCATGCTGTTCACCGCCATGCGGTACCCCGCCGACTACGGGTACATCGAGGGCACCCTCGCCGAGGACAGCGACCCGCTCGATGCCCTGGTGCTGGTGGGCGAGCCCACGTTCCCCGGGTGCTGGATACTCGCCCGCCCGGTGGCGGTGTTCCACATGAGCGACGAGAAGGGCCCGGACGAGAAGGTGATCCTCGTGCCGCTGAAGGACCCGCAGTGGTCGGACGTGCGCGACCTCACGGACATCCCGCCCAACCTGCTCAACGAGATCGAGCACTTCTTCACCGTCTACAAGGACCTCGAGCCCGGAGACACCGAGGTGCGCGGATACGGTGACCGCGGCGAGGCGCTGGACATCATCCGCGCATGCCGGGAGCGCGCGGCGGCCTGAGATGTCCGACCCCCTGGTGATCGTCGCAATCCTGTGGGCCGTGCTGGCGGTGGCCTTCGTGCTGGTGTGGGTGATCCGGCGGCACCACGGCCCCATCGACACCGGGCCCGCCACGAGCGTCATCGGCAGCGCCATGGGCCTGCTGCTCTCGCTGGTGCTGTTCTTCGCCCTGGGGCACCGCAGCACGGCCCAGACGGCGGCACAGACCGAGGCCACCGCCTACACCACGCTGTTCAGCAGCATGGCGCCCCTGCCCGGCGAGATCTCCGACCCGCCGCAGCACGCCGCCGTGTGCGTGATGAGGTCCATCATCGACGACGAGTGGCCGGCGATGCAGGCCGGCAATCTCTCGGGCGCGCCCGCCACCCGTGAGGCCATCGGCCAGCTGTACACGGCCATCGAGGCCCTTCCGCGCACGTCGCCGGCCGTGGAGCCATGGTTCCCCACGGTGTGGAGCAGCATGATCGACCGCGCCGGCGCGCGCGACGCCCGGCTCGGGCAGGGAGAACCCCAGCTGCCGCTGGCCATCTGGATCACCATCTACGTGGGCGTGTTCATCGTGGTGATGCTCGTGGGCGTGAGCGAGCGCGTGCGGGGCAGGGCCGCGTGGATCGGCGTGGGGGCGGCCCTGGTCATCATCATCACGCTTCTGGTGGGCGCCTCCGCGGTGCTCGACCAGCCCTACGGGCCGGTGGCGCCCATCGAGCCCGATGCCATGCGCACATCGCTGTCGGTGGTGGAGGCCAACCAGCCCCCGGACTCGCCGGTCATCGCGCCCTGCTGAAGGGCCCCGCGGACCCGATCAGAACAGCTGGTTCTCACCCGCGAAGATCTCGCTCACCGACTCGTCGCAGAAGACGTTGTGGATGGTGTCGGCGAGGATCCGCTCCACCGAGAGCACCTGGATCTTTCCGCCGGCACCGCCGTCGGCGATGTCGATGGTGTCGGTGACCACGATCTCCTCGATCACCGAGTCGGACAGCCGCTCGTAGGCGGCTCCCGAGAAGATTCCGTGCGTGGCGGCGGCCAGCACCTTGGTGGCCCCGGCCTTCTTCACCACGTCGGCGCCGGCGCACAGCGTGCCCGCGGTGTCGATCATGTCGTCGATCAGCAGCGCGGCCTTGCCGTCGACGTCACCGATGAGGAAGGTGATCTCGGCCTCGTTGTGCTCGGGGCGCTGCTTGGCCAGCACGGCCAGGCGGGCGCCGAGCTTCTCGGCGAAGTGGTTGGCCAGCTTGGCGCGGCCGGCGTCGGGCGACACCACCACCAGGCCCTCGGGGAAGTCGCCCGCGAACTGCCGCTCGCTGAAGTGGTCGGCGAGGATCGGCGTGGCCGTCATGTGGTCGACCGGGATCTGGAAGAAGCCCTGTATCTGGCCTGCGTGGAGGTCCATGGTGAGCACGCGGTCCACCCCCGCGGCCTCCAGCAGCTGCGCCACCAGTCGGGCCGTGATGGGCTCGCGCGGGCTGCTCTTCTTGTCCTGCCGCGAGTAGCCGTACCAAGGCATGACCGCCGTGATGCGGTGCGCCGATGCCAGCTTGGCGGCGTTGATCATGATGAGCAGCTCCATGAGCGACTCGTTCACCGGGGTGCTCGTGGACTGCACCAGGAAGATGTCGGCGCCGCGGATGCTCTCGTCGAAGCGCACGTACACCTCGCCGTCCTTGAACCGCTCGATGCGCACGTCGCCCAGCTCGATGCCGAGGCGGTCGGCGATCTTCTGGCCCAGCTGCTTGCTGGACGTGCCCGCGAACACCATGAGGCGCTTGGAGTCGTCGCGGTCGATGCTCTTGGTTCCCACTAGGCGTCCCCCGCCTCGGAGTCTTTCTCCTTGGCGCGCTTGGCGCGCGCCTCGGCCTTCGCGGTGAATCCCTCGATGTTCTCCTGCCGCGCGCGGGCGATTCCCAGCGCGCCCTCCGGTACGTCGCCGGTGATTATGGAGCCGGCCCCGGTCATCGCCTTGTCGCCGATGGTCACCGGCGCCACCAGCACGCAGTCGCTGCCGGTCTTCACGCCCGATCCCACCGTGGTGGAGTGCTTGCGGAAGCCGTCGTAGTTGGCCGTGATGTTGCCCGCGCCGATGTTGGTGTCGGCGCCGATGTCGGCGTCGCCCATGTACGACAGGTGCGGCACCTTCGACCTCTCGCCCAGGCGGGTGTTCTTCATCTCCACGTAGGTGCCGGCCTTGCTGCCGTCCTCCATGGTCACGCCCGGGCGCAGGTAGGCGAACGGACCCACGGTGCAGCCCTTCCCCAC
>JBJTJN010000075.1:0-9734 GCA_046095485.1 Actinomycetota bacterium | reverse complement strand
TGCGCGCGGTCCACGATCAGGTCGACCGCGTGCTCGATGCGCAGGTCCGCGCGCAGGTTGTCCCACCCGCCGGCCCTGCGCAGGGCCTCCAGGAGCTCCTCGGGGTCACGACCCGCGGCGGCGGCGTCCGACCGCACGCGCGCCTCGATGTCGTCGTCGCTCAGCGTGATGCCCTCGGCGTCGGCGATGGCCTCCACCACGAGCTCACGGCGGATCGACAGCTCGGCGTCGGTGCGCAGGCCCTCGCGCGCCTGGTCGAGCGTCTGCCCCTGCATGGCCAGGTACTGCTCGAGCGTGATGCCCTGCGGCAGCTGGTGCGAGGTGTCGTGGAGGATCTCCTCCACCCGGCGCTCCACCATGGCGGCGGGCACCTGGAAGTCGGCGCCCGCGACGGCGGCGTCGATCACGCGGCGGCGGAAGCGCTCCTCCACGGCGCGCTCGGTAGCCGTGGCCAGCCGCTGCTCGATCTCCTCGCGCATCTCGGCGGCGGTGGCGAAGCCCACGGTCTCGGCCAGGGCGTCGTCCAGCTCGGGCAGCACCTTCTCCTGCACCTTCTGCACGGTGATGCTGTACGCCACGGTCTTGCCGCGGATCTCCTCAGGGGCGTCCTCGGGGTACGTGACGTCGAACGCCACGGAGTCGCCGGCCTTCGTGCCCTCGAGGGCGTTGGTGAACTCGGGAAGGATGCGGTCGGTGCCGAGCTCCACGAGCTGGTCGCGCGACTGGGCCTGGGGCAGCGCCTCGCCGTCGAGCGTGCCGTCGATATCGGCCACCACGAAGTCGCCGATGCCCGCCGTGCCGTCCTTGTCCTCCAGGCGTGCTCCCTGCTCGCGCACCCGGTTGATCTCCTCCTCGATGGCGTCAGCGGGGGTCTCCGCCGGCTCCTTCATCACCTCGAGGCCCTTGTACTCACCCAGCTTCGGCTTCGGCGGCACCTTCACGGTCACCGCGAACGCCACGCCCTGCTCGGTGGCGTCGCCCATGTCCACCTCGGGCGACTCGATGGGGTCGATGCCGGTGGTGGCGAGCGCCTCGCGGTACCAGTCGTTCAGCGCCCGGTCGATCGTCTGCGCGACCAGGCCCTCGCGGCCCACGCGCTGGATGACGATGCCGGCGGGCACCTTGCCCGGCCGGAACCCCGGGATGCGCATGCGCGCCGAGGTCTCCTTGACGGTGCGGTCGAACTGCTTACGCACCTCGTCCTCGGGCACCGAGATGTCGATGCGGACCTGGTCGTCCTCGAGGGCTGTGACTTCGGCTGCTACGGGCATGTGTACTCGCGGATTCTCGGGGTGTTCAGGAAGAAAAGTGCGGGCGAGAGGACTCGAACCTCCACGGGTTTCCCCACCAGGTCCTAAACCTGGCGCGTCTACCAGTTCCGCCACACCCGCACGAGTCGAAACAGCAGACAGGGTGAGCGATGGGACTCGAACCCACGACCGCCTGGACCACAACCAGGAGCTCTACCGACTGAGCTACGCCCACCACGACGCCGGGCGAGCCCGGCGCCGGGGGAGGATAGCGCTAATCGATCATCTGGTACGCCGGCAGCGTGAGGAAGTCCACGAAGTCCTCCGAGGCCGTGATCTGGTCGAAGAGCTTGGCGCCCTCCTCATAGCGGCCGACGTCGCCGAACTGCGCCTTCACCTTCTCGAGCTCCTCGCCCAGCACCTGGTGGAACAGGTCCACGTCGATGTCGCGGCCGTCCTCCAGCGTGCCCTTGGGCGAGCGGATCCACTGCCACACCTGCGACCGCGAGATCTCGGCGGTGGCGGCGTCCTCCATCAGGTTGTTGATGGGCACGCAGCCCACGCCCGCGAGCCAGGCGCCCAGGTACTGGATGCCCACGTTGATGTTGGTGCGCAGCCCGGCCTCGGTGATGGGGCCCTCGGGCTCGAAGTCGAGCAGCTCGGCGCCGGTGACCGTGACGTCCTCGCGCAGGCGGTCCACCTGGTTGGGCTTGTCGCCCAGCACGGCGTCGAAGGCGTCCATGGCGATCGGCACCAGGCCGGGGTGCGCCACCCACGTGCCGTCGTGGCCGTCCCCCGCCTCGCGCTCCTTGTCGGCGCGCACCTTCGAGATGGCGGCCTCGTTGGCCTCGGGGTCGTTCTTGATCGGGATCTGCGCCGCCATGCCGCCCATGGCCTGGGCGCCGCGCTTGTGGCAGGTCTTGATGGCCAGCAGCGAGTAGGCGCGCATGAAGCGCGAGGTCATGGTGACCAGCGCGCGGTCGGCCAGCACGAAGTCCGGGTCGGTGCGGAACTTCTTGATGCACGAGAAGATGTAGTCCCAGCGGCCGCAGTTGAGGCCGGCCGAGTGCTCGCGCAGCTCGTAGAGGATCTCCTCCATCTCGAACGCCGCGAGGATGGTCTCGATGAGCACGCAGCCCTTGATCGTGCCCTGCGGCACGCCCAGGTCATCCTGCGCCTTCACGAAGATGTCGTTCCAGAGGCGGGCCTCGAGGTGGCTCTCCATCTTCGGCAGGTAGAAGTACGGGCCGGTGCCGCGGCTGAGCTGCTCCTTCGCGTTGTGGAAGAAGAAGAGACCGAAGTCGAAGATGCCGGCCGACATCGGCTCGCCGTCCACCAGCACGTGCTTCTCGTCCAGGTGCCATCCGCGGGGGCGCACCAGCAGCGTCGCGATCTGGTCGTTGAGCTGGTACTTCTTGCCCTCGGGCGACTCGAACGTGATGCTGCGGCGCACGGCATCGCGCAGGTTGATCTGGCCGAGGATCGTGTTGTGCCACGTGGGCGTGTTGGAGTCCTCGAAGTCGGACATGAACATCTTGGCGCCCGAGTTGAGCGCGTTGATGACCATCTTGCGGTCCACCGGGCCGGTGATCTCCACGCGACGGTCCTGAAGGTCGTCCGGAAGCGGGGCGATCTGCCACGTGGGGTCGTCGCGGATGTGCTTGGTCTCGGGCAGGAAGTCCGGGCGCTCGCCGGCCTCGAACGCGCCCTGGCGGGCGGCGCGGGCGGCCAGGAGCTCCTTGCGGCGGTCGTTGAACTCCCGCTGCAGTCCGGCTACGAACGACAGCGCCTCCGGGGTGAGGATCTCCGCCATCTCAGGGGAGACGACCTCCAGGATCTCGACGCCTTCCGGCAGCTGCAGCTCCGACATTGGTCCTCCGTGACCGTGTTCAAGGGAAGCGCGCGCCGGTCCGCGCGCGGATCGGGAACCCTACCGGGCCGCGGCGGCCCGGTGCCACGTGCGTCAGAAGTCGATGACGACCTTCAGGGCCTCGCCCGTGCGGGCCAGGCGGAAGGCCTCGTCCACCTCGGCGAACGGCACGTGGTGCGTGACGATGCCCTCGCAGCGCACCCGCCCCGTGGCCAGCAGCTCGAGCGCGTCGCGGATGTCCGCGGGACCCGCCGAGTACGTGGACTGCAGGTGAACCTCGCGCCAGAACACCGCGCCCAGGTCGAGCGGCACCAACTCTCCGGGGGGCGTGGGCGCGAAGTACTGCACCACGCCCGCCGGCCCGGCCAGGTGCAGGGCGTCGTTCATCGCCGCATGGCTGTGGGTGCATACGATCACCTGGTGCGCGAGCTCACCCCCGAGGGCCTCGCCCACGGCATCGGGATCACACGACGCCAGCACCGTGGCGCCGAGCGCCTGCGCAGCCGGCCAGCGATCGACGTTGGGCTCGATCACCACCACCCGCGCCGCGCCCAGCACCTGCGCCAGCTCCGCCTCCATCAGCCCCATCGACCCCGCGCCCACCACGACCACGCGCGATCCGGGCCCGATGCCCGCGAGCCGCTGGCCGCGCAGGATGCATGCGAGTGGCTCGATGAGGGTTGCGGTCTCGTCGTCCATGTCGTCGGGCACGCGGTGCACATCGATGTCCACGTTCTCGGCCGGCACGCGGATGAGCTCGGCCAGGCCGCCCGGATCGATGCGCGTGGCCCGGAAGCGATTGCACAGGGTGTCGCGCCCCGCGAGGCAGAGATCGCACTTGAGGCAGGGCACGTGGTGGTGCACGAACACGCGGTCGCCCACGCTGAAGGGCGCCCCCTCCCCCGCCTGCACCACGTCGCCCACCGGCTCATGGCCCAGGACCACCGGGGCCTTGGTGTCCTGGTACCACTCCATGAGGTCCGTGCCGCAGATGCCGCACGCCCGCGTGCGGATGACGATCTCACCCGGACCCGCTGAGGGGTCCGGGTGATCGTCGATCGTGAGGCGTCCCGCCCCGTGGTAGACCGCTGCCCTCACGGCAGCGATGCTAC
This sequence comes from Actinomycetota bacterium, assembly GCA_046095485.1. Lineage (GTDB taxonomy): Bacteria > Actinomycetota > Thermoleophilia > Miltoncostaeales > Miltoncostaeaceae > SYFI01. The sequence goes on along the minus strand of JBJTJN010000075.1, from coordinate 5,502 downwards.
CGGCGCGCTACTCCGCCGAGTCGGCGTCCGCCTCGGCGCCCGCGGGATCCTTCCCGCACTCGGCGAGACCGAGCTCAGCCGCCGCAGCCTTGCCCTCGGCATCGAGCGCCTTCGCATCGGCGCCCGTGAGCTTCTCCACCGCCGCGGTGACATCCGCCTCCGTCGCGGGGTCCGGGACCTCGGCGGCGACCTGGTTGACGAACTCCGTCTGGTTGAACGCTGCTTCGACGAGCGCCTTGTGTGCGGTCTCGAGGTCGGCGGGCGGGACGAGCGTGGTCAGGCCCTCCGCTGCGGACGCCGCGAGGGTCGCTGTCTCCGCGACGTATGCCTTGAGCTCGGCAGGGTCGCTGGGCGGGCTGAGCGCCTCCACCTTGGTATTGATTTCACTGCATACCGCGTTGGCCGCGCTGACGTACTCCTCGGCGGTCAGTTGCTGCCCGGCGTCACCGGACTCGGCCGTGGCGGCCGCGGTGGTGGCCGCCGTGTCGGAACTTCCGCAACCGACGAATCCGATGCCGCCGAGGGCGACGGCGCCGAGCACGATGGCGGCGGTACGTGACGTCTTCAAGAGGTTCTCCGCTTCATTGAGTGGCCGCCGGGGTGGCTCGGCGCGCGTGGCGCGCAGGCGCTCGACGACGCGCCGAGGGACCGGCTTTTTTGAAATCTATACAAGAACTCGGAAAACCCCACCCCGGGGGCTCTGCGACGGTTCCCGGGGTGGTGATGCCGGGCGTCAGCGGCTAGTCGTTCGCCCCGTCATCGGCACCGCTGTCATCGGCATCGCCAGCTGCGTTGCCCGTGAAGCAGTCGGAGAGCCCCAGCTCCTTCGCCGCGGCGAGCTGCTTCTTCTCGAGGGACGCAGCCTGCTTGGCCTCCTCCATGATGGCGGGGTCATCGAGGTTGCCCGCGAGGGCGGCGCTGATGATCTTCGATCCCAGCTCGGTTGCGTCGCTGCTGGTCTGCACGAGGGTGGCATGGGCAGCCGCGAGCGCAGCCGGTGGCACGAGCCCCTTCAGCTCGGCCACGCCCTGCCGTGCCGCCGCGACGGCCTTATCGAGCTCGGCCTGCGCCTGCTCCAGAGTCTCGGTGTCCGCGTTGTCGCCCAGCGTGCTCGTGACGTCATCGATCTTCCTGCAGATGGCGTTCGCCTTGGCCACGTACTCCGCCTGCGTGAGCTCCGTGGTCGTCGACGTGGCCTCACTGGCCACGCTCTCCGCTGCAGCCGTGCTCGCGGTGTCACTGCTGCTGCCGCATCCGGCGATGACGCCGGCGGCCAGTGCTACTGCCGCCACGCCCGCGGCCGTCCTCCTCAGTCCACGCATGCCATCTCTCCCGATTCGGGGGTTGTCGTACGGGCCAGACTACGCGGCGCGCTCGGTCGTGGTCAGCCGCGGTCACTCCCGGTCAGTCGCGGTCGACGCCGGTGACCTCGCCCGACGAGAGCGCCACCTGCTCGCCCGCGACATCGATGACGAGGCGCCCGAGGGCATCGATTCCGCAGCCGGCGCCCGAAACATCGCCCGTGGGCGTGCCCACGGTCACGCGACGGCCCGCCAGGTGATCGCGTCGCCCGAACGCGGCCACCACGCCGTCGGGCCCATGCTCGAGCCACGCCTGGTAGCGCCGTCCGATGGCCCCGAGCACGGCCACCAGCAGGTCGCCGCGTCGCGGACGCGTGCCGAGCGCAGCCAGCGACCCGGGGGTCCACCGCGAGCCGGGCACGTCGGGCACCGGGCCGACGTTGATGCCCATGCCGGCCACCGCCCACCCCACGCGCTCCTGGTCGGCCGACATCTCGCACAGGATTCCCGCCACCTTGGTGCCGCCGGCCAGAACGTCATTGGGCCAGGCGATCACCGCGCCCTGCACGCCGCAGGCCTCCAGGCCGTCGGCCAGCCCCAGCGCCACGACGATGGGCAGCATGCCGGCCCCAACGGGGCTCACCCTCGGCCTGAGGATGACGGTGAACAACAGGGCCTCGCCGGGGGAATCCACACATTGCCGCCCGCGGCGCCCCCGCCCCGCCGTCTGGTGATCGGATCCGATCACCGTGCCCTCCAGCGCCCCCGCCCGGGCGAGCGCCGACGCCTCGTCATTGGTCGACCCGATCTCGGGAGTCCACGTGACCGGCCCCGCCAGGGGCGACGACAGCAGCGGCATCACCGCGGATGGCACCACGGGATCGGCCGCCGGGTCGAGCACGTAGCCCGCACGCGTGGCATCGATGGGCACCCCCGCCGCCCGCAGGGCATCCACATGCCGGTGAACCGCCGCACGTGAGCACCCAAGCTCGCGCGCCAGGGCGCCTCCCGAAACCCTCTCGCCGGGATGCGCGGCGAGCGCCGCGAGGATCCTCTCTCGCCGCTCGATCACATCATCACGTTCCTGCCGCGCCATGGCGGCAGGCTACGCGCCCGCCCCGGCGTGAGCGCGCCCGGCAGGATTCGAACCTGCGACCGTCCGATTAGAAGTCGGGTGCTCTATCCAGCTGAGCTACGGGCGCCAGCAGGCGCAGCGTAGCCCCCGGGCCACTACGTGAGGCCCACCCCGCCCTGCTCGAGCAGGTGGCGCACGTCCACCAGCATCTGCTGGTCGACATCCTTGTGCTTGGGCCGGTGCAGGAACAGCACCTCGGAGCCGAGCTTCACCTTGTACTTGCCGTTGTGCTCCTCCTCCACCTCGGCCACCTGCTCGAGAAGCGAGATGACCTCGCGCCACTCGACGTTGGCGTGGCCCTGGTGGTCGAGGAGCTTCTCGAGGGTGTTGCGGTGACGGCTGCTCAACTCATGCGACACGGGGTGATCTCTCCATCGGGTAGTCGGTGCGTGCGGCGCGAGCCTAGTCGCCCCGGGAACGACGCGGGCCCCGCCACCCGGAGGTGACGGGGCCCGCGAGGACCATCAGCGTGATCGGGTGATCAGCTGTCCGGCAGCAGCTTCGTCGTGTCGATGCCGTGCTCGGCCATGATCTTGCGGAAGGTCTCGAGGACCTCCGGCGGGTACTCCGGCAGGTCCTCGTTGTCGAGGACGTACTGGGCACGGGCCTTGATGTTGGGGCCGAAGTCCCAGTCATCGTCGGCCATGAGGCGCTTGATGTCCTTCTCGGGCCATGAGATGACGCCCGGGTCACGGCCGAACTGCTCGGCCAGGGCGTCGATCTCCTCGAAGCGACCGGGCAGCGGGGCCTGGTCCTGGATGAGCCCGATCTCCTTGAGGGCGTCCTCGAGGCCATCGGCCATCTTGCGCGGGTTGCCCATCTCCTCGTTGTTGAAGAGGGCCTCGAACTTCAGGCGCACGCGCTGGCCGCCGGCCTTGAAGTCCTCGAGCGGGTAGCCCACGGCGTGGCCCCACGTGAAGCTGTAGTGGGCAGGAAGGCCGAAGGCCTTCTGGATGCCGCCCGGCTTGCGGCCGAAGGCGATGAGGATCGAGCCCACGCCCATGGCCTGGCCGGCGAGCATGGCCTGGGCTACGTGCTGGCCGGTCTCGAAGCGCAGCAGGTCGTCCGTGCGCTCCACCGGGAAGCTCATGAGACGCGGGATGGTCTGCGTCATCGAGAACTCGTAGTTCCAGCCGTGGTAGCGGGTGAGGGCGCCGGAGAGGGCGAGGGTCGAAAGACCGTCGATGGCGCGGCCGTACCAGGCGTTGAGGTTGGTGAACCAGAAGATCAGGTGCGACGACTGGTTGATGATCTGCACGTTGAAGCCGGAGACGCACTCCTCGATCTCGTCCCAGAGGTCGGAGTCCTTGGTGACGACGACTGCCTCGGTGCAGTTGATGTTGCCCTGGCACGACGCAAGGCGCGCCGCGTTGAGCATGATGTCGATCTTGTAGTCCTCGACCGTCCTGTTGGGGTCGTAGTACCGGTAGCTACGGCGGTTGCCGATCGTCTGAAGAGTCGGCAGGTCCGGGATGTCAGAGGCTTTCACGGCCATCGAACGTGTCTCCCTGTGGGTCAGCGGGCAGGTGCTTGTCTTTGCGTGCGAGACGCGATGGATCCAATGTACACAGCGACCGCGCCTGTTGCATGAGTAACGAACGTGAACGGTCGTCAGCCGCTGCGGGGGTCCTTCGACCCGCGGTTGACCGGGCGAGCGCGACGGGCCGCTGTCTAGCCTGCCGCTCATGCCAAAACTTCTTCTTGTCACAGTCCCCACGGACGAGGTCCTCAACAAGGAGGGCAAGGTCCGTTTCCCCGGCACCGAGGTCGCCGTGGAGAAGCTCACCGAGGCCGGCTGGGACGTCGAGATCATCGACCCGCTCTGGCCCGGCCCGCTCAAGCGCTGCGAGGAGGGCGGCGTGGACGCCGTGCTCGTCTCGTGCTTCAAGGCCGTGCCGCGCTCGCGCGACGCCGCATCCACCCTGGCCCGCATGATTCCCGACCTGCCGGTGTACGTGGTGGGCGTGCTGCAGAAGGACGACGCCTTCCGCACCATGGCCCCCACGGTCGGCGTGCTGCGCAACATCGGGGAGCTCCCGCAGGGCTAGAGGCCCTCGGGGCCGAATAAGGCCCGGCCGGCGGTTCCATCCGGGGCCGCCGGCCGAATCTTCTCCATCTCGCGATGCGCGCCCTTATCGCCATCGGCGCCGCCGCCCTCTGCGGGCTGGTGGCCCTCGCCCCCGCGGCCGCTGCCCCGGGGGCCGATGCCGCGCGCGCGTCTATACGGACCCTCGAACAGCAGGTGATCGAGGCCGATCGCGCCATCGCCACGGCACGCACAGCCGAGCGCAGGGCCGCCGACCGGCTTGCGAAGGCGACGGGGCGTCTCGCGCGCGCCACCAAGCAGCTCTCCACTCGCGCGAGTGCGCACCGCGCGGGTCAGGCCGTGCTGGCCAAGCGCCTGCGCGACATCTACCGCGATGGCGACGCCGACCCGCTGCTCACCGTGTTCCTCTCGAGCGGTGGCCTGGCGGCCCTGGCATCGGAGCAGGCAGGTGCCGAGCGCACCGCCCGTGAGGACGCCCGGCTGGTGGCCCGCCTGCGGGCCGACCGCCGCGAGGTGGCATTGATCGAGCGCGACCGCAGCCGCGAGGAGGCCATCGCGCGCGAGGCACGCGACGAGGCCGCGAGCCACCGCGCAGACCTCGAGGGCCTGCGGGCATCGCGTGCCGCGGCACTCGCGAAGGCCCGCCGGGTGCTGGCGCGCGCGGAGGGCCGCGAGCGCGCCGCGTCGTCGCGCCGCGAGCGCGACTCCAGGGCGGCGATCGCGCCGGGTGCCACCACGGCCACCACGCCCCGCAACGGCAGGTGGCCGGCCGTGCCCGGCGGCCCCTCGCGCGCGGTGCTCGAGCGCATCGCCCAGTGCGAGTCGGGCGGCAACCCGCGCTCCATCGGCGGAGGCGGTCAGTTCCGCGGCAAGTACCAGTTCATGCAGAGCACCTGGGAGGCCATGGGCGGCACCGGCGACCCCGCCGCCGCCACCGAGGCCGAGCAGGACTACCGCGCCGCGGTGCTCTTCGTGAAGTGGGGAGCCGGCCAGTGGCCGGTGTGCGCGGCCTTCGCCCG
>JBJTJN010000074.1:0-19871 GCA_046095485.1 Actinomycetota bacterium | reverse complement strand
CCAGGCACGTGCCCGGGTGCTCGCCGCGCCCCACGCGCCCGCGCAACTGGTGCAGCTGCGCCAGCCCGAACCTGTCGGCGTCCTCCACCACCATCACGGTGGCGTTGGGCACGTCGATGCCCACCTCCACCACGGTGGTGGCCACCAGCAGGTCGGTTTCGCCCGCGGCGAACGCCGCCATGGCCGCGCGGCGCTCATCCGGCTTCTGCGCGCCGTGGGCCAGGCCCACCCGGAAGTCGCGGAACGGCCCGTCGGCCAGGCGGCGGGCCTCCTCCACCGCCGAGCGCGCGGCCGTGCCCTCATCCCCCTGGTCCACCATCGGGCAGATCACGTAGGCCTGGCGGCCCCGACGCAACTCGGCGCGCACCTGCTCGTAGGCGTCCTCGCGCTCATCCTCGTGCACCCAGCGCGTGGCGATCTCCTGGCGCCCCGGCGGCCGCCCGCGGATTGCTGACACCCGCAGGTCGCCATAGGCCGTGAGGGCCAGCGTGCGCGGGATGGGCGTGGCGGTCATGTAGAGCAGGTGCGCGGCATCGGCGCCGGATCCCACGCGCTCGGCCAGCGCCTGGCGCTGCTCCACGCCGAAGCGGTGCTGCTCGTCCACCACCACAAGGCCAAGGCGGTGGAATGACACCCCGCCCACCAGCAGGGCCTGCGTGCCCACCACCACCTGCGCCGTGCCCGTGGCCACCGCCATCTCGCGCCGGTCGCGCTCGGCGCGCGGCACGTTGCCGGTGATGAGCACCGGCGCGATGCCCGCCGGTGCCAGCAGGGCATCGAGCGTGCGCAGGTGCTGCTCGGCCAGGGTCTCGGTGGGCACGAGGATCGCCGCCTGGGCGCCGGCCTCCACGGCCTGGGCGCAGGCCAGGGCGGCAACCACGGTCTTGCCCGCGCCCACCTCGCCCTGCAGCAGCCGCCGCATGGGCCGATCGCGCCGGATATCGCGCGATACCTGGCGTGCCACCCGCTCCTGCTCGGTGGTGAGCGTGAAGGGCAGCCCCTCGCGCACGCGATCGGTCACCTCGCCAGTGGGCACGAGCGGCAGGGCGCGGCGCGCGACCTCTTCATGGCGGCGCACGGCGATGAGCCCCAGTTGCAGCACCAGCAGTTCCTCGAATGCCAGCCGTCGGCGGGCGGTGCGCGGCTCGCGGGCGGTGCGCGGGAAGTGCATGGCGGCAAGCGCGTCGGCCCGCGTGGGCAGCGCCAGCCGCGCGCGCATCCATGACGGAAGGATCTCGGGTGCCGCACGCAGGTAGGGCCGCGCGGAGTCCACCATCTCGCGCAGGCGGCGCGCGGGCAGGGCCTCGGTGGCCGGGTACACCGGCACGAGCCCCTCGGTGTGCAGGCCCTCCGACGTGGAGCCGCCCAGCACCTCGTGGGCCTTCACGGTCACCTGGCGCTGCGGCTTGAGCGACACCTTGCCGCGGATCATCAGCTCGTCACCGGGGGCGAGCACGCCGGTGAGGTACGCCTGGTTGAACCACACGGCCGAGATCGTGCCCGAGTCGTCGTGCACCTTCGCGCGCACGATCCTCAGGCCGCGGCGGCGGGTGGGCACCACGGCGATGGAGTCGAGCACCACGCGGATCGTGGCCTCCTCGCCGTCGGCCAGGCCGGAGATGGGGCGGGCGGCGTCGTACGACAGGTAGCGCGCCGGCAGGTGCTCCGCCAGGTCGCCGATGCCCCGGATGCCGATTGCCGCGGCGCGCTCCGCCGTGGCGGTGCCCACGCCGGCCAGCTCATCCACGGGCGCCCACCACCACGCCGACCCCGGCCGATGGGCGCGCGCGGCCACGCCCTCGGATGCCCGCCGCAGCCCGAATGCGCCCTCCGGCACGCTCACGCTGGCAACCCGGGCCGCGTTGTGGCATCGTGCCCGGGTCGCGGCACCCGGTGCCGCTCCGTTTCTCCTACTCGAGGTAACCAGTCGACATGGCGAAGGTCTGCACGTCCTGCGGTAAGGGTCCCGCCTTCGGGAACAACCGCAGCCACTCCATGCGCGCGACGTCCCGTCGCTTCGACCCGAACCTCCAGAAGGTGCGCATCGTCGTGAACGGCACGCCCACCCGCGCGTACGTCTGCACCCGCTGCCTGAAGGCCGGCAAGGTGCAGAAGGCCGTCTCCGGCGCCTAGGACCGGCTCGCCCCTCCCGGGCCCATCGCCCGGGCGGACGCCAGCAGGTTGATCATCGCGACGACCGCGTCCGCGGCCTCGTCGCCCTTGTTCCCCTTGTCGCCGCCCGCGCGCGCCTCGGCCTGCGCCTTGGTGTCGCAGGTGAGGATGCCGAAGGCACACGGCACGCCGGTGTCGAGCGACACCCGCATGAGCCCGCTGGCCGCGGCATCGCACACGTACTCGAAGTGGGCGGTCTCCCCGCGGATCACCGCGCCCAGCGCCATGATGGCCGCGTAGCGCCCGGTGGCCGCCAGCGCGGCGGCGGCGGCCGGCGCCTCGTACGCGCCGGGGATCCAGTGCACGTCCACCCGGTCGGCGGCCAGGCCGCTCTCGCCGAGGCGCTCGATCGCGCCATCGAGAAGCGCCTCGGCCACGGCGCGGTGGAAGCCCGCTACCACGGCGGCGATGCGGATGTCATCCACCGCCAGGGTCTCGGCGGGCGGAGCGGGATCAGTGCGTGCCATCGGCGCACAGGGTACGCGGCGCCCCGGCCGCCCGTGCCCCCTCGCGGTACATGCCACGCGCCCCGGGTGCGAGGCATGCGGTGTGCCACACTCGCCCGGTGACCCGCCTGCGCATGCTCATCGCCGTCGCCACCACGGCGATGGCCGCCCTGCTCGCGGGCACGGCAACGGCGGCACCGATCGACTTCACCAGGTGCCCCGGTCGCCCGGCGGTGCAGTGCGGCACGCTCGTGGTGCCGCTCGACCGGGCGGATCCCGCGAAGGGCACGCTGTCGCTGCACGTGGAGCGCCTTCCGGCGCGCACCGCGCGCAAGGGCACGTTCGTGCTGCTGGCGGGTGGGCCCGGCCAGGCCGGCACGCCCGTGAGCCCCGACGACCCGGTGGCCCTGGCAATCCCCGGCTGGGACTACGTGATGTTCGACCAGCGCGGCACGGGCAAGGCGGCGCTTCGCTGCCGCGCGCTCGACGCCCGGGGCGCCACCGAGACCCCCGCGGCCGTCGGCACGTGCGCCGGGCAAGTGGGACCCAACCGGGCGTTCTATGGATCGCGCGAGAGCGCCCTCGACATCGATGACCTCCGCGCGGGCCTCGGGATCGAGGCGTTCGCGCTCGGCGGGGTGTCGTACGGCACCTACGTGACGCAGTACTACGCGCAGATGTTCCCCACCCGCGTGAGCCACCTCGTGCTCGACTCGGTGGTGGATCCCGCCACCTTCAATGGCCTCGATGCGCCGTTCTTCGCATCCACCAATGCCGTGCTGCCTGCCCTCTGCGCGGGACGGCGATGCCGGGGCATCACCAGCGATCCCGTGGCAGACGTATCAACGCTGGTGGCGCGCACGGCATCCACGGCGCTCCGCGGGCGCCGTACCACGCTGTCGGGGTCGGTGGTGCGATCGAGCCTCGGCGGGCCCGGGAACCAGGGTGATCTTCCGGCCCTCCTCGCGGCCGGAGACCTGGACATCGGGCTGCGCCGGCTGTGGCCGGGCGCCGCGCGGGCGGCCGCCACGGGCGACGCGTCACCCATGATGCGCATCCTCACCATCGCGGCGAGCAGCGGCACGCCGCCTCCGCCCACCGAGATCTCATCCGCGCTGTTCTGGGCCACCACCTGCGAGGACAGCCGGCTCCCCTGGACCTCCGCCACGCCGCTGGGCCAGCGGCCGGCCATCGCGCAGGCCAACGCGGATTCCAGCGCCGCCCTGTTCGCGCCCTTCAGCGCCGCCAACGCGCTGCCCGACTCCACCGCCAACGGCTGCACGGCGTGGCCGGAAGCCGCCACCGATCCCCTGCAGCCCGGCCCCCTGCCACAGGTGCCCACGCTGCTCCTGGCCGGCGGACAGGACATGCGCACGCCCACGGCATCGGCCGAGGCCGTGGCCGCGCGGGCGCCCGGGTCGTACTTGCTGCCGGTACCCGGCGCGGGGCACTCGGTGCTCGGCAACACCACCTGCGCCGACAACCAGCTGGCCAACCTGCTCGCGGGCCGGCGGGTGTCCACCACCGCCTGCAACCGGGAGTCGCCCACTCCCTACCCCGTGCCCGTGCCCCCCGCCGACCTCGGCGCGGTGAGCCCGAGCGGCGCCCGCGGCACCGCCGGGCGCGTGGCGCATGCCGCGCGCATGGCGGTGCGCGACGGCGTGGACGCCATGGACGCCGCCACGGGTGCGGGCCTCGACCGGCTCCCGGGAATCCGCGGCGGCACCGCCCGCCCCCTCGACCTCCTGGGTTCGCAGATCGGCTACTCACGCTTCAGCGCCGTGCGCGGGGTGACCATCACGGGCACGCTGCGGTTCAACGGCCGCAGCTTCCAGGGCGCGATACGGGTGAACGGCCCCGGCGCGTGGGACGGCACGCTGTACCTCGCCCGCCGGGGCGAGCGCGCGTACACGGGATCCATCGGTGGCGTTCCGGTGCGCATCCCCCTTGGTTAGGGAGGCCCCGGAGCCGATCCGATGGCAGGCGCGGCATCGCCGTGCCCGCCTGAGTGCGCCCGCGCGCCGAGGGCGATGCCGATGAGCAGCAGCACGATGCCGAGCGCCTGCCAGGTGCCGACGGTGGACTCCCCCCAGGCGAGCGCGGCCACCACGGCGATGGGCGGGGCCAGCACCTCGAACAGTGACACCCATGCCGCGCCCAGTACCGGCACCGCCCACGTGGCGAGCACCACGGGCACCAGCGTGCCCACGATGCCCACGTAGAGAACGCTGCCCATGATGTCCTCGCGGCCCCACACGTCGGGGCCCGGCAGGGTTCCGGTTGCCGCGCACAGCACCGCGGCGCTGAGGGCGCCGACCGCGAACGTCACCACCACGGTGGGCCCCGTGCCCGCGGTGCGGCGGCACTCGTACAGGGCCACCAGCAGCACTGCCGCGCTGACCGACGACCCCAGGCCGAACCACACGCCAGCTTCCTCGAACCCCGAGAGCCACCCTTCACCGGGCGCGATGGCGTAGAAGCCGAGGATCACCACGACGATGCTGCCTACCACCGCGGCAGAGACGGGAACCTGGCGCCGGGCCATCGCGACGATGAGCAGGATCACCGGGGCGAGGCTGGCCAGCACCACGGCGCGCGTCACGTCGATGGTGGCGAGCGACATGAGGAAGAGCTCCTCGGTGCCGAACAGCGCCACCCCGGCCAGCACGCCGAATGCCCACCACCGCCCGTCCGCCCGCCGGAGGGCCTGCGCGTGCCCGCCGGCGCCCGTTCCCGCGATCGCCCCCACCACCACCACCAAGCCCATCAGCAGGCTGATCAGCGTCACCTGCGGCTTCGGGGCCAGCAGGATGACCTCGGGGGTGACGATGCCCTCGGCCACTCCGAGCGCAAGGCCCCCGGCGCCCAGGAGCCCGATGGCCAGCAGCGTGCCCGGCCTCCCGGGCGCGGCGCCCGACTCACGCGACCCGAGGGCGCCGAGCCCCTGCATGCCGACGGCCATCACGAGGACGGCCGTCTGGTAGGTGAGCGACCTCGACGTGACGGTATCGCCGCCGAAGGGCCCGCCACCGGTCAGGACGGCGCTCGCCGCACTGGAGAAGACGATGAGCGACGCCAGGGCGGCCGCCCGGGGGCCTCCCCGCGCCGCCGTCACCGACGCCGCGAGCAGCAGCAGCAGGCTGAGGCCACCCCACTCGTCCACGAACACCGCATACGACAGCGCCGCCACGAGGACCAGCCCACCGATGGCCTCCACGAGGCGGGCCGCCTGCGGGGCGTCATCGCGCCGCGACCAGAGCACGGTGATCGCCGCGCCCACGACCACGAAGCCGGTCGCGGTGGAAAGCAGCCACAGGCTCACCACGCTGCCGAGCGGACCCTTCTCGGCCGGCCCGAGGGCGATGAGCGACGCCACGCCCACCGCGCCCATCGGCAGTGCGCCCACCAGCGATCCGAGCATGAAGCGTGCGACGTCCCCGATGCGCCCGAGGCGCAGGTTGGTCCCGAGGCGGCGGATTGCCCACGCGGCCACCACCACCGCGGCGGTGTTCGCCAACACCACGGGCACCGTCGAAGCCCCGATCACCCCGTATGCGGGCGCAGCGGCGAGGCCGCCGATGACCAGCGACGGCCACAGCGAGATGCCCCCGAGCAGCAGCCCCGCCAGCGCGATGCCCCCGGGCACCCAGATTCCGGCGATGCCCGACCCGGGCGCGGACGTGAGGCTCGATATGGCGTCACTGCCGCCGAACACCACCGCCAGCACGACCACGCGAAGGGTCCAGGCGCCCCATCCGATGGCGGGTGCGGGGCGTGATCGGCGTGCCGCGGGCATCGCGCGCAGGATAACCGGCGGCATCACCCCGACCGGCCCGTGGCCCGAACCGCGGACGCGCGGCTGGAACGCGCGAGGCAGGCGCCGGGGGTCATGCGTAGTCTTACTCTCAATCGATGCCATGGAGGCCCCCGTGAAGCGCCAGATCGCCGCCGGATCCCTCGTCGCCCTCAGCACCATCGCCCTTGCGGGCTGCTTTGGCGGCGACGACTCATCCACGCCGGCCACGACAACCGAGGCGGCACCGCCCGCCACCACCGAGGCTGCGCCGCCGGCCACCACCGAGGCCGCACAGCCCGCCACCACCACGGCGGCATCCGCCCCGTCGTCGGGCGGCCCGAACCTCACGGCGCCCTCAGGCGCACAGCAGCTGGAGAGCGACGGCAAGAACGGTGCGCAGTACACGCGCTACTCGATCAGCGGCACCGCCGCGTCGGCCGTCACCAGCGACTACGAGTCGCAGCTGAAGTCGCAGGGCTACTCCATCACCAACTCCGGCGGCAGCGGCGGGGGCTGGGGCAAGTGGGGCGGCTCCGAGGCCGGCGTGAGCGGCAATAACGGCAGCACCTGGGTGGACGTGCAGGCCGGTGGCCAGTCGGGCGGCCCCACCTACTTCGAGGTGTGCGTGGGCCCGAGCAACTCCTCGGTGCAGGACTGCGAGGACTCCTCCGACGGCCCGGACGACGACTCCAACTCGTCGAAGTGACCCACGCGGAAGCGGGTGACGCCCCACGGGGCGACGCCCGCTTCCGCGCCATGGGATCCGACTGCCGCGTGCTCGTGGTGGGAGGAGACCTACAGGATGTCGCCTGGGCGGAGCAGCAGGTGCGCGCCCTCGAGGCGGCGTGGACCCGCTTCGACGCCGGCAGCGAGCTCAGCCGGCTCAACGCCCGGGCGGGCCAGGCCGTGCCGGTGTCGCCCGAGCTGCTCATGCTGGCCCGCCGCGCCGTGCGGGCGGAGCGCCTCACCGCGGGGCGCTTCGATCCCCTGCTCGGCACCGAGATCGTGGCCCTGGGCTACGACCGTGACCACCTCTCGCTCACTGCCCCGGGTGCGCCGCGGGCCACGGTGGCGCTCACCCCCCGCGTGCGCCCCGCCACCCAGGGCCTGCGCATCGATGAGCGGGCGGGCACCGTTGTGGTGCCGGCCGGGAGGGCATTCGACCCCGGCGGCATCGGCAAGGGGCTCGCCGCCGACATGGTGAGCGCCGGGCTCATGCGTCGCGGCGCGGAGGGCGCCCTGGTGAACCTGGGTGGCGACATCCGCGTGCGCGGGCGCGGCCCCTCGGGCGAGTGGCGCCTGCGCATCCAGCATCCCGATGGACCCGATCTACCCGGCGTGGCCGAGGTGTCCCTGGCGCAGGGCGGCCTGTGCACCAGCGGCACCAACCGCCGGCGGTGGGTGCGAAGCGACGGCACCGAGGTGCATCACCTCATCGACCCCTCCACGGGAATCCCCACCGACGCCCCCGTGGCCCAGGTGAGCGTGATCGCCCCGCAGGCATGGCTGGCCGAGGCCCTCACCAAGGCGGTGATCCTCGCCGGGCCCGATGATGCCGCCCCCCTGCTGGCCCGCCACCGTGCCGCCGCGGTCGCGGTGACCACGGACGGCACGGTGGTGCGGATCAGCTAGGGGTCATGCGCGCTACTTGACCGTGACGGGCGCGGTCTGCGCGGCCTTGTTGGCCGTGCTGCCCGGCCAGGAGTTCATCACCAGGGTCACCTTGCCGAGGAAGGCCTTCGGCAGGCTCTTGGGCACGGTCACCTTCACGTTGGTGACGCCCTTCTTGCCCGTGGCGTTCACCAGCACGCGGCTCTTGCCGTTGCCGACGATGCGCACCTGCACCTTGCCCTTGGCGCTGAGGTTCGCCTTGATGGTGTAGGTCTTGCCGCGGCGCATGGTGCTCGGACGCGAGTTCATCGTGCCGAACACGCGCGGTGCGGTGGTGATGCGCCCCAGCGCCGAGCAGCCGCCCTCGGTGAACCACAGCGCGCCGTCGGGACCCGTGACGATGCCGTTCGGGTTCGCCTGCGTGCTGGTGGCCGGGTACGAGGTGACCACGCCCGCCGTGGTGACCTTGCCGATGTTGCCGTTGCCCTGCGTGAACCACAGGGTGTTCGACCCGGCGGGGCCCGGCGCGATCTGCGCGGGCGCGGCGTTGGCCACCCCGTTCGGGAACTCCTGCGAGATACCCAGCGGCGTGATCACGCCGACCGCGGGGTTGGAGTACTGCTGGTCGAGGAACCACACGTTGCCGTCCGGCCCCACCGTCATGCCGTTGAGCTGGACGTCGTTGTCGAGGTTGTAGATCTGGAACGCGCCCGAGGTGGACGTGGCGGCGATGCTGTTGCCCTCGAAGTCGCCGGTCCACAGGCGGCCGTCGCTGCCCGACACGATCTGCAGCGGGGTCTGCACGGGCGAGGGGAACTCCGTGATCACGCCGGCCGGGGTGATGCGACCCACCTTGCTGGCGTTGTACTCGGTGAACCACATGTTGCCGTCGCTGCCCTGCGTGATGCCCCACGGGTTGGCGTTGGCCGTGGGGATCGCATAACTGGCGGCCGTGCCGCTGGCGTCGATCTTCCCGATGCTGTTGGCGGCCTGGCCGCCGTTGGTGAACCACGTGCTGCCATCAGCGGCAACGGTGATGCCCTGGGGCGACTGCACGTTGGTGGTGGTGAGCACCGAGAAGGCGTTGGTGGCGGGCGTGTAGCGCTGCACGCTGTTGCCGCCGCGCGCCGTGAACACCAGCGACCCGGTGGCACCGCTACCGGCGGTGGCGATGAGGAACGGATCACCCCCGAACGTGGGGATCGCGTACGTGCTCACCGAGGCGTTGCCGAGCTGCGCCGGGGTGCAGGCGCCGGAGCTGACGCCGGCAGAGGCGGGGCCGGCGATGGCCACCGCGGCGGCAACGACCCCGGCGGTCGCGGCCGCGCTCATGATGGAGCGACGGTTCATGGGAGGTCCTTTCGTGGAGTAACCCTCTCACAAGGGTAGCCCCACGGGCCTCGTGGAACCAACTGAGGGGCGCCCCGGGGCGGCCGCGGATGGCTGAGGCGACGGAGACGAGCCCCGCAACGTCTTCGCACGGTCCGGACCCTCAGGCAGTACGCTCGGTGCGATACTTCTCAACGCTAGAGCAGTTCCATGAAGAAGACAGCAATTGCGACGCTCGTCGTGTGCGCGAGCGCAGGGCTCGTGCTCACCGGCTGCTCGTCATCGAGTGAGTCCGCCTCATCAAGCGAAACTCTCGACCAGGCGACCCGCGAGCAGATCGCGAAGGACGTCACTGCCGCCAACAACGCGATGATGGCCACATGGGCCAAGCCCGCCGCAGAAGCAGAGTGGCTGAAGTCCCATCTCGATGGTGACCACGCGGCATGGGTTGGCGATGGCATTCCCATCGCGATCAGCGGCAACGGCACGGCCATCGCATCCGGCCCTGGCTCGATCGAGAAGATGAAGACGCTCTTCAAGTCGGAACTGGCCAATCGCACGACCACGGTGGACATCACCAAGGAGGCCGTGGCGGTTCTCTCGCCCACGACAGCCGTGGACGTCACCGAGTTCACCTACGTCGTGACGCGCGCGGGCGGCAGCAGCAAGCCCATTCCCGCGTTGGCAACCAGCACGTGGGTGCTCACCGACGGCCAGTGGAAGATCCTTCAGTACCACCAGTCCGAGCCGATTCCCGCCTGCGTATCCCTCGAGCGCACCGGCGCTGGCGCAGACCCCAAGTGGGCGGCGTCCGTGAAGGGCTGCTAGCCCGCGACCACCGGGGGGCGGTCTCAGCGAAGGGCTGAGACTGGCCCCTCGCCGCGGACGGACCATGGCCCGACAGGCCATCGGGGAGCGACGGCACGCACATCCACGCGGCTGTCGCCCTAGGAAGCGGACTCGTCGAGGTCGAGCCCGTTGTGGTGCAGCATGTGGCCCATCTTGTCGCGCTTGGTCTGCAGGTAGCGCGCGTTGTGGTCGCCGGGCTCCACCTCGATGGGCACCCGCTCCACCACCTTGAGCCCGTAGCCCTCGAGCCCCACGATCTTCTTGGGGTTGTTCGTGAGCTGCCGGATGGTGCTGAGCCCCAGGTCGACGAGGATCTGCGCGCCGATGCCGTAGTCACGCAGGTCGGCCGGGAAGCCCAGCTCGATGTTGGCCTCCACGGTGTCGCGTCCGGCGTCCTGCAGCTCGTAGGCGCGGAGCTTGTTGATGAGCCCGATGCCGCGGCCCTCCTGGGCGATGTACAGCAGCACGCCCTGGCCCTCGGCCTCGATCATCCGCAGCGCGGCATGCAGCTGGTCGCCGCAGTCGCAGCGCAGCGACCCGAACACGTCGCCGGTCATGCACTCGGAGTGCACGCGCACCAGGACGTCCTGCTTGCCCGCGACATCGCCCTTCACCAGGGCCATGTGGTGCTTGCCGTCCACCAGCGACGTGTACCCCACGGCGGTGAACTCGCCGAACTCGGTGGGCAGCGGCACCGCCGCGCCGCGCTCGATGAGCCGCTCCGTGCGACGGCGGTGCTCGATGAGGTCGGTGATGGTGACCATCTTCAGCCCGTGCTGCCGGGCGTAGCCGATGAGGTCGTCCACCCGGGCCATCTCGCCGTCGTCCTTCATGATCTCGCAGATCACCCCGGCGGGGATGAGGCCCGCCATGCGCGCCAGGTCGACAGCCGCCTCGGTGTGGCCGGCGCGCTCCAGCACCCCGCCGGACTTCGCCCGCAGCGGGAACACGTGGCCGGGCTTCACCAGGTCGCCGGCCGACGACTCCGGATCGATGGCCACCATGATCGTGCGCGATCGGTCGGGAGCGCTGATGCCCGTGGTGATGCCCTCGCGCGCCTCGATGCTCTCGGTGAAGGCCGTGCCCAGCGGCGTCTCGTTGCGCTTCACCTGCTGCATGAGCCCCAGCTGCTCGCAGCGCTCTTCGGTGAGCGCCAGGCACACCAGCCCGCGGCCGTGGGTGATCATGAAGTTCACGGCGTCCGGCGTGGCGAACTGGCCGGCGATCACCAGGTCGCCCTCGTTCTCGCGGTCCTCGGAGTCGACCACCACGACCATGCGGCCGGCGCGGATGTCCTCGATGGCCTCCTCGATGGAGGAGAACGGCGTGGTCTGGGTGCTGCTCAGGAGGGTCCTCCCCCATCGGTGTGCGGGCGCACGAGCGCCTCCACGTACTTTGCCACCACGTCGGCCTCGAGGTTGACCCTTCGGCCCACGGCCTGCGGGCCGAGGGTGGTCATCTCCATGGTGTGCGGGATCAGCGCGATGGTGAATCCGTCGGGCTCACGCGTGGCCACCGTGAGGCTCACGCCATCCACGGTGATGCTGCCCTTCTCCACCACGTAGCGCAGCACCTCATCCGGGGCCGCCACCGACATCAGCACCCCGTCGCCCTCGGGCGTGGTGCCGCTCACGGTGCCGGTGCCGTCCACGTGCCCCTGCACGATGTGGCCGCCGAGGCGATCCCCCACGCGCATCGCGCGCTCGAGGTTCACCCGGTCACCGGGCTCGCGATCGCCCACCGAGGTGCGCCTGAGGGTCTCCTCCACGCAGTCGACGGCAAACCAGTCGTCGCCCATCTCCACCACGGTGAGGCACGCGCCGTTCACCGATACCGAGTCGCCGATGGCCAGGCCGTCGCGCACGGCGTCGCAGCCGATCACCAGCCGTGCGCCCGCGGTGCTGGGCGTGCGCTCGCGCACCGTGCCCATCTCCTCCACCAGACCCGTGAACATGCGATCAGCCCTCCCCGGGAACGGGCCGCAACCGGCCCATCACCAGTACATCATCGCCGAGGCGCTCCACGCGGGGCGATCGGATGCGCGGGGCATCGGCGATCTGGTCGGCGCCATGGCCGCGCGCGGCCACGGGCGCCCCGTCGCCGCCGATCACCATGGGTGCCACCACCCAGGCCAGCACATCCACCAGGTCGGCATCGAGCATGGCCCCGGCCACCGTGGGCCCGCCCTCCACCAGCACCGATTGCACATCGCGATGACCCAGCGCGTCGAGTGCCTGCGCCAGGTAGTCGGCTCCATGGTCGGCGTCGGTCACGTCCACCTCGGCCCCGGCGGCGCGCAGGGCATCCACCCGCCCGGCATCAGCAGCCGCCCCGGCCACCACCAGCACCGGGGCCTCATCGGTGCTCGCGAGCAGCGCGCAATCCGTGGAAAGCCGCGCGTGGGGGTCGAGCACCACGCGCAGCGCCACGCGGCCATCGGGCACCGGGACGTCCCGCGCGGTGAGCATGGGGTCGTCGGCCACGGCGGTGCCGATGCCCACCGCCACGGCGTCGCTCTCGGCGCGCCAGCGGTGCACCAGTGCCCGGGCCTCGGGGCCGGATATCCACCGCGTGTTACCCGTGCGCGTGGCCACGCGGCCATCGAGCGACGCCGCCATCTTCAGCAGCACCTCGGGCCGCCCCGTGGCCGCCCAGGTGAGGAATGCCGATGCGGCCTCACGGGCGCGCACGGCGTCGTCCCCGTCGGCCACCGCCACATCGATGCCGGCATCCTGCAGCACCCGCACGCCCTCGCCGCGGGTCCTCTCGAGGGGGTCGAGCGCACCCACCACCACCCGCGCGATGCCGGCGTCGATGATGGCCTGCGTGCAGGGTCCGGTACGGCCGGTGTGGCTGCAGGGCTCGAGCGTGCACACCAGCGTGGCGCCGCTGGCGGCGTCACCCGCGGCGGCGATTGCCACGGGCTCGGCGTGCGGCAGGCCAGGACCGTCGTGCCAGCCCTCCCCCACGACCTGATCGCCACGAATGATCACCGCGCCCACCGACGGATTGGGGCTCACGTGCCCGCGCGCCCGCTGCGCGAGCTCGCATGCACGGATGAGCTGGGTGCGCTCGGCGGTGCTGGGGCGCCCGGGAGGGCTCACGCCGATGCGACCCGCTCCGCCAGGTCGTCGTAGGAGGCCACAGGGTCGTCGGCCCCGAAGATGGCCGACGCGGACACCAGCAGGTCGGCGCCGGACGCCCGGGCATCCGCGATGTTCGCGGGTCCGATGCCGCCATCAACCTGCACGGCAACGCGCGCGGGCAGCATGTCGCGCAGCGCGCCGAGGCGGCCGAGGGTATCGGGGATGAACGACTGGCCGCTGAAGCCGGGGTTCACTCCCATGCAGTTGACGTAGTCGAGGCGCTCCACCAGCGGCGCCACCATCTCGAGCGGGGTGCCCGGGTTGATGGCGAGCCCCGCGAGGCAGCCGGCCTCGCGGATCTCGGTGAGCAGCTGGTGGGGGTGCGGGTCGGCCTCCACGTGCACGCTCACCATGTCGGCGTGCGGGGCGTACCAGCCGATGGCCTCGCGGGGGGTCTCGACCATGAGGTGGACGTCCACCAGGCCGCCGCGCGGGCGCACCAGCGCGGCAACGCCGCGGGTGGTCTCGGTGCCGAGCATGAGGTTTGGCACGAAGCGGCCGTCCATGACGTCCACGTGGAACACGCGGGCGCCGGCGTCAAGCAGCGCGGCCACCTGCTCGCCGAGCCGCAGGGGATCTGCGGACATCAGCGAGGGGCACACCGCGGGAGTGGCGGGCATCTCGGGCATCGGCGGCAGGTTATCGGCCCCGGAGCCTGGCCACGAAGAAGCCATCGGTGCCGTGCACGTGGGGCAGCAGGCGAAGCGTGCCTGGCAGCAGAGGAGACGCCATGTCCGGGAACTCCCCCGAGAGGTCGTCCACCTCGGCCCCGGATGCCTGCACCACGTCCTCATCCTCCTGCCGCAGCAGGCTGCAGGTGGAGTACACCACCCGCCCGCCGGGGCGCACCACCTCGAGCGCCCGGGCCAGCAGCCCCTGCTGTATCTCCACCAGCGGGGCCAGGGCCTCCTCGCGCCGGCGCCAACGGGCGTCGGGACGCGACGCCAGCACGCCGGTACCCGTGCACGGGGCGTCCACGAGCACGGCGTCGAACGGCCCGCCGGGCAGTTCGACCTCGCGCCCGTCGCCCTCCAGCACGGTCATCGTGGCGCCCATGCGATCGGCGGTGTCGCGCAGCGCCCGGGCGCGGGCCGGGTGCAGCTCCACCGCCACGATCTCGGCCTCGCCTCCGGCCAGGGCCGCCAACTGGGTGGCCTTGGCGCCAGGAGCCGCGCAGAGGTCGAGCACCCGCTCGCCCGGCTGGGGCATGAGCGCCCGCGCCGGAATCATCGACGCCCGGCTCTGGGCCATCACCCGGCCCTCCGCCCATGCGGCGGAGTGCTCGAGGGCGAACGGCGCCTGCAGCACCATGGCCTCGGGGATGAGCGGGTCGGGCAGCCAGGGCGGGAGCTCCGCCTCGATATCCTCGCGCGACCCCCGCAGGGTGTTCCAGCGCACGGCCGACTCGGGCGCCATGTTGGCGGCCGCCATCACGGCCTCGGCATCCTCCGGGCCGAGCGACTCCACGAGCCCCCGGGCGATCCAGTCCGGGAACGAATGGCGCAGCGCGATGTCGGCGGGGTCGATGCCCGCGATTCGCGCCGCGCCGTCATCGGCGATGCGCCTCAGGATCGCATTGACCAGGCCGGCGCGCGCAGACCCCTTGCCGCGCGGGCCGGGGAGCGACCGCGCAAGCGTGGCCGCCTCATTGACGGCCGCGAAGTCGGGGGTGCCGTCGGACGAGATGATCTCGTATGCGCCGAGGCGCAGCACGTCGCGCACCTCGGGCTCGATGCGGTCGGGCTTCTCGGCCACGCCGTCGATGAGCCAGTCGAGAAGGCGCCGCATCTGCACCGCGCCGTAGGCGAGGCGCTGCGCCTGCTGGCGGTCGCGGGGGTCCACCCGCGCGCGGGCGCACTCGGCCGTGAGCGCCCGGTCGGCGTAGGCGCCCTCGTCCACGCGGCGCAGCACACCCAGCGCGATGCGCCGCGCCGGCGCTGCCTGGGCGCGCTGCTCGCGCGGGTTACGCGGACGTGAGCGCGAGCTCACCGCGGTACCCCCTCAGGAAGGCGTCGGCGTGCATGCGGGCCTTGCCGGGCGGCTGCAGCTCAACGATCTCCAGGCCTCCCGATGCCGTGCCCAGCACCAGCCTGCCGGAGTCGCGCACCAGCCCGGGCACCGCCGCCGCGTTGGTGGGCTTCACCTTCCACACCTTGAACTGCTGGCCGTCGATGCCCAGCGTGGCGCCGATGTGCGGCGAGAGGGCACGCACCTGGTTTCGGATCTCCACGGCCGTGCGCGACGGGTTGATGGGGCGATCCTCATCGGTGATCTTGGGCGCCAGCGACGATCCCTCAGCCGGCTGCGGCGTGCTCAGGAGGGTGCCCGCCTCGATGGCATCGAGCGCCCGCACCACCGCGGGGCCGGATGCCTCGGCCATCTTCATCAGCAGCGCCCCGGCGTCGTCGTCACGGGCGAGCGGCACGGGCACGGCCTCGATGATCGGCCCGGTGTCGAGGCCGGCATCCATGAGCATGATCGTGGTGCCGGTCTCCTCCACCCCATCCATCAGCTGGCGCTCAACTGGCGCCGCGCCGCGGTACAGCGGCAGCAGCGAGTAGTGCACATTGACGCATGGCCAGCCGTCCAGCACATCGTCCTTGAGTATCTGCCCGAACGCGGCCACCACCAGCGCCCCGGCATCGACCTGGCGCATCACCTCGAGCGCCTCCGGGGCGTTGATGCTGGCCGGCTTGAGGGTGGCGATGCCGGCATCGTCCGCGGCCTCGCCCACCGGGGTGGGAACCGGCGTGCGCCCGCGGCCGCGCGGGCGATCCTCGCGCGTGATGGCCAGCACCACCTCGTGGGGCGAGTTGATGAGCGCCTGCAGCACCGGCACGGCGGGCGCGGGGCTGCCCGCGAACATGACCCTCATGGGAAGGGGCGCTAGGCGCTCGGGAGCAGCGACTCGCGCAGCTCGGCGAGGGCGGCCCGGCGGTCCTCGGGCGTGGCGCGGTCGAGGATGAGGATGCCGTCGAGGTGGTCGATCTCGTGCTGCACCACGCGCGCGGCGAAGCCCTCGAGGTCGGCCTCGAACTCGGTGCCGTTGAGGTCCTGCGCCCTGATGCGGATCTCCACCGCGCGCGGCACCTCGACGTTCACCTCGCCGATCGAGAGGCACCCCTCGGTGGCGATGTCCTCCTCGTCGCTGCGGCTGATGACCTCGGGGTTCACCAGCGCATGCGCGGGCTGGTCCTCGTACGGCTGCACCACGATGAGCCTGCGCAGGCGCCCCAGCTGCGGCGCCGCCAGCCCCACCCCGCGGCCGTCGTCCATGAGGCGCACCATCTCGTGCGCCTCGGCCACCAGCGCCTCGTCGAATACCTCCACGCGCTCGGCGGGCGTGCGCAGCACCGGGTCTCCGTACTGGCGGATGAATTCCAGCGCTGCGAGGCGCGCGGCCTCGCGCTCGGGGTCCTCGAAGGAACGGCGCGCCATGGCCTCAGGCTACCACCGAGGAGGTGGGCCGAGCGCGCTCAGGACGGTCGGCGGACAGTGCGAATCCGCAGGCGACGTAGCTCTGGATGAGAGGGCACGCCCCGGGTCGGGGTGTTTCCGTAGGGAAGACAAAACGATGCCATGGCCTCGGGGCGGAGCCCCGAGTCCTTGCACTTCCGATTTGCGACCGAAGGAAACACCCCGACCCGGGGCATGCCCGTCGTGGCCGAGAGGTTTGGAGCCCTAACGCGGGGCGAGCAACGAGGCCGGGCGGGACTCCGACAACGCGTCGGCGTACCTCGCCGGGGCTCCGTTGGTTCCCCTCAGCACCAGGACGCGGTCGGGGGCACCTGCGCGGGCTCCGGGTACCTCGGCGATGGCCCAGGTGTCACCCAGCTGCAGGAAGTCGCCCTTCGCGCGGGCGATCACCGCCGTGCCGTCGCCCTCCAGGTCCACCTGCACCACGTCGAGGCCGCGTGCTTCCAGCGCCGCGACCGTTGCCGCTGCGATGCCCGC
This sequence comes from Actinomycetota bacterium, assembly GCA_046095485.1. Lineage (GTDB taxonomy): Bacteria > Actinomycetota > Thermoleophilia > Miltoncostaeales > Miltoncostaeaceae > SYFI01. Next base: position 2,568 of record JBJTJN010000074.1, on the reverse strand, counting down.
TGCCGACCGACCGGTGCCGGCATCCACCGCGAACGCGCTGGCGTCGTCCAGCGAGGTCGCCGCCACGCGGTCGGCCGCCGTGGCGCCCGGCACCGCGCCGCGCGGGGCCTCGCTACCGGTCACCTCGCCGTCGGGCGTCGGGATCGCCGGCAGGGGCGGACGGGCCGGCGCCGTCGTGGCCTCGGGGCCCGATGCGCTCATCAGCGCGAACGCGCCCACCGCTCCGCCCACCAGCAGCACCGATGCCGCCGCAAGCGACGCGAACCCCAGTCCCCGGCGCGCCTTGGACGCCGCCTGGGATACGCGTGCGTCGCGAGATGCGTGCATGGCGTGCGATTGCTGCGCTCCGGCTGACGCCAGTGCCCCGTAGGGCATGGTGGCGTCGGGGCGTGGCATGGCGGCATCCAGGGCATCCACCAGCGCGGTGGCGCTGCGCGGGCGGTCGCGGGGGTCCTTGGCCAGGCCCGCCTGCAGCGCCTTCTCGGCGCGGCGGGGAAGGTCGGGGCGTATCGAACGGGCACGTGGCGGGGTGCGCTCGAGGTGCGCGAACAACACCGTGCCCACCTCGCCGTCCGGGAACGGCCGGCGGCCCGTGAGGCACTCGAACGCCATGCAGGCGAACGCGTAGAGGTCGGCAGCAGGGCGGGCGCGGCCGCCGCCGATCACCTCGGGCGCCATGTAGGCGGCCGTGCCGATCATCTGCCCGGGCACCGTGGTGGTGTTGCCCACCGCGCGGGCCACGCCGAAGTCGGCGAGCCATGCGTGGCCGTCGGGCTCGAGCAGCACGTTCTCGGGCTTCACGTCGCGGTGCAGGCGCCCCTCGGCGTGCGCGGCGTCGAGGGCCGACGCCACCTGCCGCAGTATCGCCAGCGCCTCATCGGGATGCAGCGGCCCCTGCGCCAACCGGTCGGCCAGCGTGCCGCCGCGCGCGAGGTGCATGACGATCCATCCCGTGTCGTCCGACTCTCCGGCGTCGAGCACGGGAATCACGTTGGGGTGCTCCAGCGCGGTGAGCGCCTCGCACTCCCGGCGGAAGCGCACGCGGAACGCCGGGTCGTCCCACACGTGCGGGTGGAAGAGCTTGATCGCCACCTCGTGCCCCAGCGGCACGTGGGTGGCGCGGTGCACGGTGGCCTGGCCGCCGCGGGCGATGGGCTCGCCGACGGCCCAGCGGCCGGCGACGATGCCCTGGGTGGCGCCCGCGCCGGCCGTGATGACTACCTCTTCCTCGGGAGGATGCGCCGGGCCACGGCCAGGGAGCCCGATGCGGCGGCCTGCCAGTCGGCGTCCGACCCGATGGCCACGTCGCCCTGGCCCTTGAGGGCCAGGCGGGCCGACCCACTGCGGATGATCAGCTCGGCCTTGGTGTCGCCGGTGCGCGGGAAGATCGCCGTGGCGCCGTCGGGCGCCTGGTCGATGCGCGGGGCCGGCGAGAGGTCGTTGAGCCCGAAGAACGCCGCGGTGGCGGCCTCGCGGGCCTCGAGCGGCACGGTGGGCACGATGTCCTCGAGGCGGTAGAGCTCGGCCACGTTGGGCGTGAGGTAGTACTCGGCCTGCTGCAGCACGGCGAGGTCCACGCCCTCGGCCTTGCCGCGCTCCGGGCGCTCCTGCACCCAGTCGCGCACGCGCAGCCACGAGCAGTAGCGCGTCTCGGCGCCCGAGGCGGCAACGGCATCCATGTAGGGGCCCGGCTTGCGGTCGGCGGTGATGCCCATCACGATGACGCGACCGTAGTCCGGCATGGCCCCCGCAGCGAGCTTCAGGCGGTCTGTGATGTCGCCCTGGAACGTCAGCGATGTCTGGATGACGAGCGCCCAGGCCTTGTCGCGGTGCTGCACCACGATGTCGATGACGTCATCGCCGGCCGGCGCGAACTCGCGCACGATCGCCGTGTCGACGCCCTCGATGTCCTCATCGAGGAACTCCCGCATGAGCGCCGTGCGGTGATCGGTGCCGCACAGGGCGAGTACGGACGCCAGGACGTGGGTCCACTGGGCGCGGGGCTCGGACTGGGACGCGAAGATTCGCGGGGCAGGCATCGGAAGGTCCTCGTGTAGGTGATTCGGCCGGGGGAAAGGTAGCGGTAACGCGGGGCCGTTTTCAGGTGTCCTGCGGGTCGACGTCCACCCCGATGCGCACCCCCGAGTGCGACGCCGGCCCCCCCGGGGCATCGAGCACGTGGCGCGTGGCCGCGGTGAGCGACGACGAACGCCGGGCCTGCAGCAGGATCGCCCGGCGGCTGCGCCCACGCAGCCGGTGCAGGCGCGATGGGCCGCGCACGGCGATGGACGGGTCGACCTGTGCCAGCGCCTCGGCCATCTCGTCGGCCACCTCGGCCACCCGCTGCTTGGACTCCCCCTCCACCACCACGCGCAGCAGGTGCCCGTGCGGGGGCATGCCGCGGGTCTCGCGCCGCTGCACCTCGCCGTCCAGGAACTCCTCCACCGCGTGCCGGGCGCCGAGCTGCACGGCGCGTGCCGCGGGCTCCCATGCCTGCACCACCACGGTGGAATCCTCCCCCTTGCGGCGACCCGCGCGGCCTGCCAGCTGCACGATGAGCGAGAACGC
>JBJTJN010000073.1:0-4768 GCA_046095485.1 Actinomycetota bacterium | reverse complement strand
CCGTGGTGGGCGCCGTGGTGGGCATCATCTTCCCGTCGTCAATCCCGGCCACCGCCGTGCTCGGCGCCCTGGCCGCCGGGCTCACCGGCCACTTCCTCAAGGGGATGTCCCGCAGACGATGGCCCGGCAGGTGAATGGCCTGGAGCGCAAGCAGCTCGAGGCCGACTACGCCGCCATGATGGCCGGCGGGCACTAGTAGAGGACGAGTAGCGGACGAGTAGCGGACAAGTAGCAATAGGGAAACCCGACCCCCGGGTAGCCGCCGGGCTGCTACCAATTGCCCCTGCGCAGATTCCGCAGGTACAACGCACAAGGAGGCCACATATGGCCGATGACGACAACACCTTTATCTTCCTCGCCGTTTACGGCGACGAGGCCGATGCCCAGGCCGACTACGACGTGGTGAAGGAGCTCCACGCGGCCAAGGTGATCGGCAGCTTCGACGCCGCGGTGATCCGTCGCGACCCCGACGGCAAGATCCACGTGAACAAGGACGAGACCGCCACGCGCAAGGGCGCATGGGGCGGCGCAGCGGTGGGTGCCGTGGTGGGCATCCTGTTCCCGCCGTCAATCCTTGCCAGCGCCGGCGTGGGCGCCCTGGCCGGCGGCCTCGGCGGTCACTTCCTCAAGGGGATGTCCCGCAAGGACGTCAAGGAGCTCGGCGAGTACCTCGAGCCGGGCGAGGTCGCCCTGCTGGTGGTGGGTGACTGGCAGCTGGACAAGGCCATCGACAAGGCCTTCTCGCGCGCCATCAAGAAGATGGACCGCGAGGTGAAGAGCCTGGAGCGCCAGCAGCTCGAGGCCGACTACGCCGCCATGATGTCGGGCGGGCACGAGTAGCACCGGCCACGCACCGGCAGGGTCCCGCGGATCGGGTGGGTGCACCCGGACCGCGGGCCCCACGCCGGCGCTGCCCGGGTGCGGGGGCATCATCTAGCCTGCAGGCATGACCATCTCCCCGCGCACCCTCACGCTCGTCGCCGCCGCAGGAGTGGCGGCCGCCACTCTCGCCGTGGCTGGCTGCGGGTCGTCATCCGAGCCCGCGGCGTCCAGCACCGCCACTGCGGCGAGCACCGCGACCGCGGCGAGCACCGGCACCACGGCCACGGCTCCCATCCGCAAGGCCGACCTCACGTACGAGCTTCCGCTGGTGGTGAAGAACTCCCTGCCGGTGGACGTTCAGGTGACCCCGCAGGATCCCCGCGGCCCGTGGGAGTCGAAGCCCGCCGCGCAGGTGGCCACCGTGGCCGATGGGGAGTCCACCACGCTGCGCCTGCGCCCGCGCACCTACTGGAGCCAGGATGACTCCGACTGGAACACGCTCACCCCAGGCCCGCTGCTGACGCTGTCGGTGACCCAGCGCGGCAGGAATGAGCCCGCGGCGCTGCCCCTGGCCCAGCGATACGTCAAGCGCACCATCATCATCGCTGAGAGGGGCAGGAGCACCTTCGCCGTGGCGCGTTCATGGGTATTCGGCACGGAGTCGGTCACGGCATGCGGCCCGGCGACACCGCCCGGTGGCGTGGCGCTCACATACGCCAATCCTTCCACGGGCGAGGCGTCCACCGCCCAGATCTCCATCGACTGCCCGTCCGACCCGAAGGACGGCAACCCGCCGGCGGTGCTGACGCTCGCGCCGTAGGGCGCGCGGGCACCGGGCGTCACGGCGCCCGGCATCACGGCACCGGGCAGGGGCTGCGGTACCATTTGCGAGCGACTTCCCGACGCCCCTCGACGTAAGGAGCCCCTGATTCCCCGCACCCGTGCACTGCTCGCGGCCGCCGCGGCCACCGCCCTGCTGGTCGGGCCCGCAGCCATGCACGCGGCTCCCGCCGGCGAGGTGCGGTCGTTCTCCGTGGGCCATGACCTGAGCGGAGCGGTGTCGGGGCCAGACGGCAACCTCTGGATGCTCGATACAACCAATGACCGCCTGCTCAGGATGACCCTCTCGGGCGAGGCCAGCTATGTGACCGTTCCCGACGCGGGCACCGGGTTGGTGGGCCTTACGGCGGGGCCAGACGGCAACCTGTGGACCACGGCCCCCGGCGCCAACCTGCTCATCCGCGTCACCCCCGAGGGGCAGGTGACCAGCTTCCCCCTCACCCCGCTCGGCGGCAGCGTGTTCAAGGGGATTGCCACCGGGCCCGACGGCAACCTGTGGGTGGGAATGACCGACACGTCCGTCTCCCCCCTCGCGAACCACTTCGCCCGGGTGTCGACATCAGGCACCGACGGCGCGTTCTTCACCGCCGGCACCGGGTGGTTCATGACGGGGATCGTCTCGGCCACCTCGGGCGTGTACTTCGTCCACAACACGGGCGCGGCCGTCGGGCGAGTGCAGTCGGACGGCACGTTCACCACCGTGCCCGGAGCAGGAGTGACGTACGGGGTCGCCGAGGGGCCCGATCGCCAGGTGTGGACCGCCGACTATTTCACCAATGCGCTGAGGGCCTGGACGCCCGGCGCCGGATCGTCGTCCTCGTATGGCACCGCGGGCGGTAGTTTCGCCGACGCCCTCGCGGCCGGGGCCGACGGCAACGTCTGGTATTTCACGACCCCGGGCGGCACGCGCACGGTGGCGCGCATGTCAACCGACGGTACGGCCCGAGGATCGTTCGCCTCCGGGGTGCCGGGTGCGGGCGGTCCCATCGGCATGACCACCGCATCGGATGGCAGCATGTGGGTGGCGTTCACGGGCGGATCCCTGGCGCGGGTCGGCACCGGCGTCGACGACCTCGCGCGGGCATCCGTGGAGGGGTCGGGCGTGGTGGGCACCGACCACCGGTGCGCCCTCTCGGTGCAGGCCACGGGCCTGGGCGCGGTGCGATCTCAGACGGTGTCCTGGTGGCTTGACGGCACGAGGATCGCCGGAGCCGACGGGGCCATCTACGTTCCTGCGCGCGACCTGACGGGCAAGGCGCTGAGGTGCCGCGTGTCGGCCACCTTCGAAGTGGGCCTCACGCAGGCTGGCTTTATGAGTGCCGCCACCGTGCTGAAGGCGCCTGCGGATGCCTCGGGCGGCGGCGGCTCGTCGCCGGCGGCCGCGCCGAAGCGCCTCAAGGCCACATGGGCGCGCACGGGAGCCAAGGTGTCGGCCACCTTCCGGCCGGTGGCGGGTGCACCCCGCAACGTCATCCGTGCCACGCGCAAGGGCGCGCGGGCGCGCACCGGCACATGCACGGTGCGCAAGGTCAAGCGCACGCGCAGCGTCACCTGCCGCATCACCCTGCCCAAGGGGCGCTGGACCGTGTCGGCCGAAGCCCGCCGCGGCGCCACTGCGGTAGCGCGCGCCACCCGTACGTACCGCATCGGCTGACCCGCCCGCGCCACCCGATGCATATCTGACACACTCCGCGATGCATACGCGAGGCGCCGGCTCCTAGGGTGGCCGGCATGGCATCGGGGGCGTCGCATGGAGGGCAAGCGGGTGAAGCGGATGACGTTCAACGCGGACGCCGACCTGCTGCAGCGGGCGCAGCAGGTGCTCGGCACCGCGACCGCGACCGACACCATCAACGCGGCCCTGGCCGACGTGGTGCGGCGCGAGGCCCTGAAGGGGCTCTGCGACCTGCCGATCGACGACCTCACCCCGGAGGTCCTGAAAGAGCTCCGGAGGCCGCGGACCTTCTGAGGTACATCGCCGACACCAGCGCATGGGTGTGGGCCAAGCGTTGTCCCGATGACATGGCGGAATTCCGCGATCAGGTGAGCCGGGGACAGATCGGCACCTGCGCCCCGGTCGTGATGGAGTTGCTCTACTCGGCGCGCAGCCACCCAGAGTTCGAGCGCATGCGCCAGGAGTACGGGGTGCTCGTGTCGTGCCCCATCGGGCCGCGCGAGTGGGAGCGGGCCATCGACATCTACGCGGCGCTCGCCGGGCGCGGCGCCATGCACCAGCGCCAGGTGGGGCATGCCGACCTGCTCATCGCCGTCGCGGCGGAGTCGGCTGGTGTGCCGGTGCTGCACTACGACGGCGACTTTGACCTCATCACCGGGGTCTCGGGCATCGACACCCGGTGGGTGCGCCCGCAGGGAAGCCTGGGGTAGCCCCCGCCCCTAGGCCGGCGGCGGGATGGGCCTCAGCCGGAATCCCGGCCCGGTGCAGGTGAGCCTGGCCCCGGGCAGCTGCACCGATGACGAGAACACGGTGCCTCCCGCGCGCCGCAGGCCGGTGCACGACGACCCCTGCATCTTCACCGTCACGCGCTCGTCGAGGATCTTCAGCACGAAGGTGAGCTCGCGGCTGTCCTTGGTCTCGATGGGCACGGCCACGGGTTGTGCCGCGGTGAGCACGATGCCCTTGGGGTTCTGGGCCGAGCCGTTGATGTTGCCCGGCGATGCCAGCGGCACCCACTCGCTTCCGGTGCCCCACTCGGTGGCTCCCACCGGCACGGGATCAGGCATCTCCGACACCATGGTGAAGTCCGCGGCGGCGGCCGCGCGCGCGGTGGCCGTGGATGCCGGGGGAGTGCTGCTGGTGGCGCCGTCCGACCCTCCGCACCCGGCGAGGGCTCCGACGGCAAGGGGTACTGCGATCGCGAGGGCAAGAACCTTCGGGGGCATGTGGGCAGCCTAGGGGACAGCCACCGCGCGGTGACTGTCCCCGGGTGACTGTCACCCCCCTCCCGCTCAGCGCGTGCGGCGGCTCGGTCGGGCGATGCGGCTCACCGGCATGCCGGTGGCGTCGGTCGCGTCGGTCCCGTCGGCGGAGCCCTCCTGCGCGAAGGCCGTGAGCTGGATCAGCTCGCCGTCCATCTCGAGGCCCGAC
>JBJTJN010000072.1:0-10045 GCA_046095485.1 Actinomycetota bacterium | reverse complement strand
GGTCACGCAGATGCCGGCGTCCGATGGCAGCGGCATCGCCCCCATCGACCCCGCCCCGCTGCCCGACCCCGGCACCCGCCTTCCCGTGCAGCTGGCCGACGCCGCCGGCACTACCCGCGCCATCGGACGCCGGCATCTGCGTGACCATCCGCCAGGTCCAGCCGTCGAGCCACTGCAGGCGCACGCGGTCGACGCCTGAGCGGGCGTCCTCGCCGGCCCAGGTCATCTTCACCCTGCCGTCGGGCTGGGTGACGAGCGACGCCCGGGCCACGTCGGGCGGCGTGAGGTCGGTGCGCACCAGGCTGAGGCGGGTGGTCACGAGGGTCTGGGCGAAGGGGCCGCCGTTTCGCAGCCGCAGGCGCACCACGTGCACGCCGTCGGCCAGGCCGGTGAGCGGCACCTGCATGTGGGTGTAGCCGGGGGCCAGGGCCTCCTGCGCCACGGGAATCCACTCGCCGCGCGTGCTGCCGTCGCCCGCGGCGTTGATCTCGGCCTCGAAGTCGCCGAGGCCGATGTACGGGTCGAGGTTGTCGCTCAGGGTCATGTGCAGCGGAAGCACGGATGTCCACTCGGGCGGGATGGGCTGCAGGTTGATTCGCGGCGGCTGGGTGTCCACCACCATGTGCTCGGGCGCCAGCTGCTCCGTGGCGTTGCCCGCCTGGTCGGACGCCAGCACCCTCCACGCGTGCAGGCCGTCGGTGAGGCCCGCGCCCACCGCGCGGGTGACGCGCTGGCCGGCCGAGCCCGCGCCCACGCTGGCCACCTGCACCCACGAGCCGGTGGTGGCGCCGTTGTGCATGGTGTTCACCTCGGCGCGCGCGGCCTGCAGGCCACTCGTGGAATCGTGGGCCGAGAACGCCAGCTGCCCGCGCGTGGTGCCCGGCGTGTAGGCCACTTCGGGCTCGCCCAGGTCGGGCGCGGTGCGGTCGATACGCAGGGTGCTCTCCGATGCCGCGCCGCCGGTGCCATCGCCATCAACCTCCACGCGCACGGTGTGGGCGCCGTCGGGAAGCCCGGCCAGCGATACGTCGGCCCCGTGCTGGCCCTGGCCGGGCGCTCCGGCCCAGCGGGTCTCGCCGGCAACCTTCACGCGCTGGCCGGTGATGCCATCGCTGCCGAAGTTATCGGCCGCCTGCCAGCCCACGCGCGCGGCGCCCTGCGATGCGTTGAGCCACCCCGCCGGGGTGCTCACCACCTGGGCGCTGGGCGGCGCGACGTCGCGGATGACCGCCCCCGTGCTGCCGATCCACCACACCCGCGCGTGCTGCTGGCGGCGCTCGCCCTGCACGAGCTCAAGCTTCACGTCGCAGGTGCCGCCGGGCAGGCCCAGGCCGTAGCCGCGGCCTCCTGCCGGCGACTGCGGCATGCCGACGTCGCCCTCGGCCCACACCGGCTGCCCGTTGGCCACCACCTGCAGCCCGGCGCTTGACGCCGCGGCGTAGCGCAGCGCGCTCCACTGCACCGAGGCGATCTCGCTGCCGGGCACCGGGCAGCCCCATCCCATTGAAAAGTGCGTGCCGGTGGGCGCGGCCGTGGTGGCCGCGGCGTTCAGCTGCACCACCGCTGGGCTCGGTTGGCTGGCCGCGAGCATCGACCCGGTGGTGAAGGGCCCGGACCCCTGCGGGTACAGGTTGCCGTCGGTGGCCAGCGCGCCGGGCGCTGCCGCGAGGGCCAGCCCGATGCCGCCAGCGGACGCCAGGGCGATGCGCGCGAGCGCGCGCGGACGGGGCCTGCGTGGTGCATTGCTCATGGTCCGAACTCCAGCTGCGGTTGCGCCGCGGGAGTCGCGGCGGGGGTGGATTGACTCGATGAGGTGCCCGACGACGCGCCTGGCGACGCTCCCGAGGACGCGCCGCTCGATCCGCTGCCGGCGCCGCTCTGGCGCTGGGCGGCGCGCTCGCGCGCGGCGGCGTCCCGTTGCTCACGTGCCTTGCGCGCCTTGGCCTCGGCTGCGCGTCGCCGCTGCGCGGCCTGCGCCCGCAGGCGCTGCATCTGCGCGATGGCGTCGGCCTGCGCGGCGCTGGTGGGGCCAGCTGCGCCCGTGCCACTCGGCGCCGTCGCAGTGCCGTATGGGTCGGTGCCAGCCACCGTGGACCCCGGCGCTGCAGTGCTTCCCGGAACAGTGCTCACACCCGAGGCATCGGCGACGGTGCGCACTTGGGCGGCCACGGGCTGGGTGGCCTGGCGCTGGCCGTCGCTCACGGTCTTGGCCACGATGGGAACGCCCGCGAAGCCCGCCACGGTGATGGCCACGGCACCGGCGCCCATGCGGGCGCTCATGAGGGAGGGGAGGTCGAGCATGGCCTGCCAGGCCTGCCCCACCGACACGGTCATGCGGGCGGCGCCGCGCTCCACCACGCTCATGGCCGGGCTGGGATCGGGCACGGCGAGGCCCGCCGCCGCCGCGCCCACCACGGCCACGGGCACCAGCACGGTGATTCCGGCGTTGGTCTCGCGGCGCGACCTCAGGGTGGCCCGGCACGCGCCGCAGTGGCGCACGTGCTTCGACACCATGCGCCGGTCGCGATCGTCTGCCTCGCGGTCGGCCACGCGCTCCAGGGCGTCCTGCACCTTCTGGCACTTCTCGCCGCGTGCCAGGTCGAGGTGCCACGCGTGCAGGCGCTTGCGGGCGCGCACGATGGAGCGCTCCACCTTGCGGTCGGTGTAGCCGGTCATCGATCCGATCTCGGCCCGGCTCACCCCGGCGGTGCGAAGCAGCAGGCACACCCGCTCGGCCTCGTTGAGGGATGTCATGGCGTCCTGCAGCGTGCGGTAGCGCTCGCGCCACTCGGCCACCGCGGCGGGCTCGCGGGCCTCGTGGGCGCGGGAGTCCACCGCCACCTCGATGTCGTCGCCCGCGGGGGTCTCGCGGCCGCTGCGGCGGGCCAGGGTGGTGGCCTCGTTGCGGATGACCACGTGCAGCCACGCGATGAACTCGTCCTGGGTGCCGATGGGCCCCTTGGTGAGCGCGACCTCCATGCCGCGCTGGTAGGCGTCCTCGGCGTCCTCGAGGGAGGGGGCGAAGCGGGCGGCGTAGCGCAGCAGGCCCGGCGCGCCGGCCATGGCCGCAAGGCAGAGCCTGCGACGGGCGTCGGCGTCGCTCTCACCGGCCACGGGGGTGGCCAGGCGCAGGGTGTCGGGGCCTGGGGTGTGCATTCAGGGGGTGTGGTGGGCTGAGAAATATGACGTCACAGCTGCTCCTCTGCAACGGGAATTGCATGCCGATGTTCCGGCAGCACGTGTTGCACCAACGCCCGGGCGCGCCGTCTGCTCCCCCCGCGAACGGTTACGTGTCAGGCACCGGGGCGCTCGTAGCGGGAAAAGCGGCGTAGGCTGGCCCCGTGAGCCGCCTCAGCAGCCCCGCATGAGCGTCCCCTCGCCGCACATCCGCCGCGAGACCCGCCGCATCGTGATGGCCGAGGTTGACGTGAGCCAGATCCACTTCACCGCGGCCTACCGGTGGATGGACCGCGGCCTCAGCGAGTGGCTTGCCGACATGGACTGGCCCTTCACCCGCCTGCTGGAGGAGGGGGTGGGAATCCCGATCGTCGATACCCGCTGCCGGTTCGACAAGCGCATGCTCCTCGACGACATGATCACCATCGAGACATCGGTCGGGGGCGTGGGCACCACATCATTCAGAAGCCGTCACCGGTTCCTGCGCGGCGACGAGCTGTGCGCCGAGGGCGAGCTGGTGCACGTGTGCATCGAGCGCGAGGGGCGCACCCCCGTGCCCGTGCCCGATTGGATCAGGGCGGCGGCGACCCCCGACTGAGGGACCGTGCGGGGTCGTGCGCGGGTGGTGATCAGGTAACACGCCATCGCGCGCGAGTTGGCACGCGCGGGTGTGGAGGCGTCACGGGCATCGGGTGAAGGCTCGGGGGTGATCTCACCACCCACGCCGGAGGGCCCCATGAGCGCCATGAAGCTTCCCGTCCACGCCTGGATCGTCCCGGGCTCGCTGGCCATCGCCGAGAGGCCGGGCGGCGGCGGCCGCAGCCATCGCGTGGCCCGCCGCAACGCCGAGCTCGCCTGGTGGCACGACCAGGGCGTGCGCACGATCGTGTCGGCCATGCGCAGCCGGCATGCGCTCACCGAGTATGCGCAGCTGGGCTACGCCACGCGGTGGTTCCCGCTGAAGGACGCCGTGCAGGCGCGCGGCGAGATCCCCAACCTCGCCAACGAGGTGGCCCTGCTGATCGCCCGCGAGCCCGGGGCCGTGCTGGTGCACTGCGATCGGGTGAGCGAGTGGCTCGCGGCGATCGATGCCGCCATCCGCCTGCGGCTTGGGTTGGCGGGCGATGTGGACGCCGCGCTGGGCCAGGCCGAGGCCGATGGCATGCCGGTGGGCGATCTCGCGCGAGAGTTGCTCGACCCGGGGACTGCGCTGCCGCCCGCCGCGTGAGTGGTGGGTGAGCCCCCGGACCTTCCTGCGGGTGCATTCGTGATCGACCCGGCGTTCGGGCGCATCGTGGTGGTGCCGGACTGGTCGATGAGGAAGATCCGACGGGACCACGGGTCGTTCTATCAACCACACCGAGCACAGATCCTCGAGGCCGTTGCTCACGCAGATGGGAACGCCCCGGACCCCACGCGCGGTCGCCATCGGTACTGGCGTGATCACGTCGGTGGGAGTCGCTGGCTCTTCGTGGTGGTGGAGTACCCTCTCAGCGGAGTCGGCGAAGTGATCACCGCCTTCCCGCGACGTCGGCTCCCGAAAGCCCGATGACCGTCACCTTTGGCCCGTACACGTTTGATCGCGTCGACTACGACGACAGGTTCGACATCCTGCGCATCTGGAAGTCGAACCCGGGACCGATCGGATATGACGACTGGGACACCTCGCGCGAGGACTACAGCGTGGTGTGGAGTGACGGTGGCATCGTCTCGATCGAGATCCTTTCGCCGCGCATGCAGTTGCAGCAGGGCAAGGAGATCGTGGTGACGCTGGAGGACGGCACCGTGCTGCGCTCGCCCGACGTCGAACGCGCCATCACGCCGCGCACGGCCGCCTGAGGGCACGGGTTACGGCCCCTCCAGCAGGGGAAACGCGCTAAGAGCCGTAAGGATCTCGTGAGAAGCGGTCGCGACGGGCCGCTTGCTCTTGCCGGTCGTCGTGGCGCCTGCATACCCTGCGGGCCGCTCCGGGGCCGTGAGCCCGTTTCCCGCTGCGCCCTAGGGCCTCAACCACAGTGACGACCGATTCCCCATTGGAGGCTCTCCGCCGCATGCGACGCTCGCGAACCCAGGTCATGATCACCCGTGGAGCCCTCGCCGTGCTGGCCGCGGGAGCCCTGGCCGGGTGCGGGGGCGTGGCCGCGCAGCCGAGCGCGGTGAAGGGAACGGTGGCGGGCGTGCCGGCCACCTCGCCGCTCGCGGGAATCCAGGATGACCGCGTGTACCAGGTGCCCGCCAAGGACGCCGAGTCGCGTGTGCAGACCATGACCCGCATGGGGGCGTCGATCATCCGCGTGGATGTCCGCTGGGACGTGGTGGCCACCAAGCGCCCGAAGAACCCCAAGGACCAGAACGACCCCGCCTACACGTGGACGGCCTACGACACCATCGTCGACTCCGCCGCCCAGCGCGGGGTGCGGGTGCTCATGACCGTGTGGGGCACGCCCGGCTGGGCCGCCGACCCCTCCGTGGCCAAGAGCACGCGATTCCCCGACAACGCGCGCCGGCCCCTGAAGGCCGGCGACTACGGCAACTTCGCCTATGCGCTGGCCAGCCGCTACGCCCCGCGCGGCGTGCGCGACTGGGAGATCTGGAACGAGCCCAACATCCCGCTCTTCCTGCGCCCGCAGTTCACGAAGCAGGGCGGCAAGTGGGCGAACGTGTCCACAGGCACCTACACCGCGCTGGCCAAGAGCTTCTATTCGAACGTCAAGCAGGTGGACAAGGGAAGCCGCATCGCGGGGATCGTCACCTCGCCCGCCGGTGACCAGTGCCCGTCGTCGTGCCCGAAGAGCGCCAACGCCCGCACCAGCCCGTCGGACTTCCTCAAGGGCGTGAGCCTGCCGGGCCGCCGCCCGGCCATGGACGCCGTGAGCCACCACCCGTACCCCATCACCAAGCCGCGCGACACCAACTTCCCGGGCTCGTCGTACATCGACCTCTACAACATCAACCGCTTCCAGCAGGAGGTGGACCGCACCTACCTGCGCGGCAAGAAGCTGTGGCTCACGGAGTTCGGCTTCGCCACCGTGAAGGTGAGCGAGTACTCGATGTTCGTGAGCGAGGCCGAGCAGGCCCAGTACCTGCAGGACGCCTACCGCCGCGTGCGCCCCAACAAGCGCATCGGAATGTTCGTGTGGTACTTCCTCCAGGACAACGGCCAGTGGGGATCGGGGCTGCTCAAGCAGGACGGCAAGGCCAAGCCCGCCGCCGGGGTGTTCTCGCTGCCGATGTCGCCGCTGTCCTCGCGCCCGGTGGCCAGGGGCGGGTCGGCCACGCTGGTGGGCCAGGTGCGCACGGCGCGCCAGCCCACCGAGGTGACGGTGCAGACGCGCAATGGCGACACCTGGACCGACGTCGCGGTGGTGACCACCGGCAAGGACGGCTCGTTCGCGCTGAACGTGAAGCCGTCGTCGAGCACGCTCTACCGCGCCACGTGGACCGGCGAGGTGCCGAGCGGCCCGAAGGAGACCAAGAGCTCGTGGCCGGTCACGGTCCGCGTGAAATAGGGGGTAGCCTGACCCCGTGAGCTCGCCGCCGCCACCGCCGAGTCGCAGCACCGCCACGCCGCAGGAGGCCGGGGAGCGCCTGGCATCGCGCGACGTGCGATTCGTGCCGATCCTGCGCGGCCGGCAGGGGCGCGATTACATCCGGCGCGCGCTGAGCGTGGTGGCGCTCCTGGCCATCGACATCGCGTCGGTGTTCCTGGGGCTGTACGCGGTGCTGGCGTTCAAGCTCATCGTGCAGGGCCAGCCGGTCGACTCCGGCGCCATCTGGTCGGTGGAGCAGAAGGCCCTGCCGCTCGTGACCATCACGCTGGTGCTGGTGTTCGCCAAGTACGGGCTGTACGCCGAGCGCGAGGAGCGCGGGGGGTCGAGCCGAATCCTCTCGGCCGTCACGGTGGCCACGGTGATCGTGCTGGCCCTGGTGCTGGCCAGCGGCTGGCGCTTCAACACCTTCTACATCTTCTACTCGTCGTGGTTCGTGATCGCGCTGCTGGTGATCATCCTGCGCGCCTCGTGGGACAGCGTGACCGCCCTGGTGCTCGACTGGACCAACTTCGAACGCCGGGCGCTCATCGTGGGCGCCGCCGACATGACCGTGCCCATCGCCGAGAGCATCACGCGCGGCAGCACCGACCGCCACGGCGTCGCCTATCGCGTGGTGGGCACGCACTCGCTGGTGGCGGGGGTGGGAACCGAGGACGAGCCGCCGGCCGCGCGCGAGCTCGACCTGCTGCTCGACCCCTCGCAGATCGACGAGGTCATCCTTGCCGGCCAGGCCGGGCGCGACCAGTCGATCCTCGACCTGCTCGATGTGTGCCGACGGCGGGGAATCCCCGTGCGCCTGGCGCCCACCACCGCGCAGCTGCTCTCGCACTCCATCCGCGCGGTGCCGGCACCGGGCCTTCCGCTGTTCGAGCTGCGCCCGCCGGTGCTGAGCGGCCTGGCGTTCTTCGCCAAGCGCGCGTTCGACATCGTGGTGGGCGCGCTGCTCGTGGTGCTGCTCTCGCCCATCATGCTCATCGCGGCCGCGGCCATTTGGCTTGAGGACCGCGGCCCCATCACCTACCGCAACCGGCGCATGGGCGTGGAGGAGCACCCCTTCGACTGCCTGAAGTTCCGCACCATGCGCGTGG
Source organism: Actinomycetota bacterium (assembly GCA_046095485.1). GTDB lineage: Bacteria > Actinomycetota > Thermoleophilia > Miltoncostaeales > Miltoncostaeaceae > SYFI01. The sequence goes on along the minus strand of JBJTJN010000072.1, from coordinate 2,229 downwards.
GCGCCGACCAGCAGCAGGCCCACCTGGAGCACCGCAACGAGGCCGACGGCGCGCTGTTCAAGATCGCCGATGACCCGCGCGTCACGAAGGTGGGCAAGGTGCTGCGCCGGTTCTCCATCGACGAGCTGCCGCAGCTGTTCAACGTGCTGAAGGGCGAGATGTCGCTGGTGGGCCCGAGGCCGCTGCCCGAGCGCGACTTCCTTCTGCTCGACGACCTGCAGAAGAAGCGCTACCTGGTGCTGCCGGGCATGACCGGCCTGTGGCAGGTGAGCGGCCGCGCCGACCTGTCGTTCGACGAGCTCGTGCGCCTCGACTTCTATTACATCGAGACCTGGTCGATCTGGCTCGACCTGGTGATCCTCGTGCGCACCATCCCGGCGGTGCTCTTCAAGAAGGGCGCGTATTGATGAGCGCTGTGGATGCACGCGCGGCAGCGATCGGGGGATACGTGACTGGCACCGGGACGGTGCCTGTCACGGGGGTGACGACAGGTGCGCGGCGATGACATCTGAGCCCGACCCCGACGAGCTGCTGGCGCAGCTGCGCGACGCTGCGGGCGAGCCGCCGCTGCCGCCACTGCGCATCGCCGACCCCACGCCGTCGGCGCGCGACGGCGTGGCCGGCAAGGCCGTGGGCGAGAGTCGCCGCGCGGTGATGCGCCTCATCACCCCGGCGCTGGCCGACCTGCTGGCCCAGCTCGAGGCTGACCGCCATCGCATGCAGGCCGAGATCCGCCGCCTCGAGGCGCGCATCGACTACCTCGAGAAGCGCGTGCCGCCCGACGCGGACGACTGATGGCGCCTCGCGGGCGCCGTCGCCGGGGCGAGCGATGAACGTCGCCTTCGTGGTGCAGCGCTACGGCGCCGAGGTGGCCGGCGGGGCCGAGGCGCTCTGCCGCGATACCGCCCGGGCGCTGGTGCGCGCCGGCGAGAGCGTGACGGTGTTCACCACCACCGCGCGTGACTACCTGGCGTGGGATCCCTTCTACCCGGAGGGCGTCACCGACGACGACGGCGTGGAGGTGCGCCGCTTCGCGGTGGACCCCCCCGACCCGCAGCGATCGGCCGACCTGGTGCGCCACCTGGGCCTCGACCCCGGCGACCCGGCACTGGAGGCCGAATGGGCGATGGCCCAGGGCCCGGTCTCGCGTGACATGTTGAGCGCGCTGAGCGAACAAGGTGTCAGGCACCGGGGTCGCTCCCAGCATGAAAACTCATACGACGCCGTCGCCTGCTGGACGTACCTCTATGCCACTTCGCAGCTGGCCATGCCGCTGGTGCGCGACCGGGCCGTGCTGGTTCCGCTGGCGCATGAGGAGCCCATGCTCAGGTTCACGCTCACGCGCGGGGTGATTCGCATGGCGAAGGCCCTGGCGTTCATGACGCCCGAGGAGCGGCAGCTGGTGGTGGACACCGCCGAGGTGCACGACACCCCCGGCGTGGTGGTGGGCACCGGGCTCGATCCCTCGCCCGACGGCGATGCCGACCGCGCGCGCCGGCGGTGGGCGCTGCCCCCGCGCTTCGCGCTGTACCTGGGCCGGGTGGACGCCGCCAAGGGCGTGGACGCCCTCATCCGTGCGCACCGCGGCTACGTCGAAGCTGCGATCCGCGAGGCCGCGGACGCCAGTGCCCGTGGTGCCGGCGATCGTTCGCGCGGAAGCGGTGCCAGCGCCGGCCGGGCTGATGGGCGCACGGCTCCTCCCGGAACTCTGGGCTTGGTGCTGGCGGGCCGCGAAGCCCCCGGCATGGACATTCCCCCGTGGGTCACCACCACCGGGTTCATCACCGACGACGAGCGCGCCGATCTTCTGGCCGCCGCCGAGGTGGTGGTTCTGCCCTCGCCCTACGAGAGCCTGTCGCTGGTGGCCCTGGAGGCCTGGCGCGCGCGCCGGCCCACGCTCGGCTACGCCCGCGCGCAGGTGGTGGCGGGCCAGACCGCACGTTCGGGCGGCGGGCTGCTCTACACCGGTCCCGACACCTATGCGCGGCAGCTTGCGCGCCTGGCGGCCAACCCCGCCGAGCGGCAGGCCATGGGCGAGAGCGGCCGTGCCTTCGCCGACACCTGGACCTGGGACGCCTGCGTGGATCGCTGGCGCGAGGTGCTGGCGCTGGTCTAGGCGCCCTCGGCCTGGCGCAGCGTGTGCTCGTAGGCGCGCAGCACCGAGCGGTCGGAATCGCTCACCACCGGGTCGCCCGTAAGGGCGTCGCCGCACCGCGCGCGGATCACGTC
>JBJTJN010000071.1:0-16329 GCA_046095485.1 Actinomycetota bacterium | reverse complement strand
GTCCAGGAACTCCTCCACCGCGTGCCGGGCGCCGAGCTGCACGGCGCGTGCCGCGGGCTCCCATGCCTGCACCACCACGGTGGAATCCTCCCCCTTGCGGCGACCCGCGCGGCCTGCCAGCTGCACGATGAGCGAGAACGCTCGCTCCTCGGCGCGGAAGTCCGCGCGCTGCAGGGCGGCGTCGGCGTCGAGGATGCCCGCCACCGTGACGGCGGGCAGGTCGTGCCCCTTGGCCACCATCTGGGTACCGAGCAGGATCGCCGGGCCGGGGCGCGAGAACTCGTCGAGCAGCCCCACGATGCCGCCGCGGCGCGCGGCGTTGTCGGCGTCCAGGCGCACCAGCCGGGTGTCGGGGACGATGCGCGCCAGGGCGTCCTCCAGCGCCTGGGTGCCCGACCCCTGCCGGCCCACATCCACCGACCGGCACGACGGGCAGGTGGTGGGCGGCACGCGCTCCAGGCCGCAGTGGTGGCACACCAGGCGATCATCGTCGCTCTCGCGGTGCAGCACCATGGGCACGTCGCAGTCGGGACACCGGGCGATCCACCCGCACGAGCGGCACAGCGTGGTGCGCGAGAAGCCCCGGCGGTTGAGCAGGATGATCGCCTTCTCGCCGCGCTCGCCGGCCTCCTGCAGCGCCTTGGCCAGCGGCCGCGACACCGGGCCGGCCGGCTGCGTGCGCATGTCCACCACCTGGATGGGCGGCATGTCGGCGCCGTCGGCCCGGCGGGCCAGGGTCACATGCTCGAGCGCATGCCAGGCCTCAGGCCGCGGCGTGGCGCTGCCGTACACCAGCACCGCCCCGCAGTCGATCGCCCGGCGGTACGCCACCTGCCGGGCGTCGTAGCGCGGCGTGGCGTCCTGCTTGTACGAGGAATCGTGCTCCTCGTCCACCACCACCAGGCCGAGGCGCGGTATCGGCGCGAACACCGCGCTGCGCGCGCCCAGCACCACGTCGGCGTCGCCCGATGCGATGCGCCGGTACTCCGCGGCGCGCTCGGCTGGCGCCAGCGCCGAGTGCCACACCGCAACCCGCTCGCCCAGGCGCGCGCGCAGCCGCCCGAGGAACTGCGGGGTGAGCGCGATCTCGGGCACCAGCACCAGCGACCCGAGGCCCAGGTCACGTGCCCGCGCGATGGCCCGCAGGTACACCTCGGTCTTGCCCGAGCCCGTCACCCCGTGCAGCAGCAGGGCGTCGCTCTCGGCCGATCCCAGCCCTGCGGTGATGCGCGTCACTGCGGACTGCTGCTCTGGCGTGAGGTCGGGCGGCGCGTCAGGGGGCGGCGGCGCGCCGAACCAGTTGAGCCCGCTGGCGTCGGCCCGCTCCGCATCGAGGGTGATCACGCCCTCATCGACCATGCGGCGCAGCGTGGGCATGGTGGTGCCCGCCATGCGCACGAGTTCGGCGGCCGGCAGCGTGCCACCCGCCGATCGCAGCTCGGCCAGCACCGCCCCCTTGCGCCCCCCGGGGTCGGCCGCGCCATCCACCGCGCGGGCCACGATGCGCTCGCGCCCCTGGCCGGTGGGCGCGCCCAGGCGCCACGTGCCATCCGGGCCGCGGCGCAGCGCCCCTTCCGATCCCGGCGGCAGCACCAGGCGCAGGCAGGCACCCAGCGGCGCGAGCGTGCGGGCGGCCACCCACCGGGCCAGGGCGATCAGGTCGGGCGGCACCGCCGGGGCGTCCACCACGCCCGCCACGGGCTGCAGCGTGCCCTCGTGCGTGGGGGCATCACGGCCCACCACCACGCCCAGCACCGCACGGCGACCGAGGCGCACGGCCACGAGCGCGCCGGGAACGGCCCGCGCGTCGAGGTCAGCGGGCACGGAGTAGTCGAGCGCCCTGTCGAGGGCGCGAGCGGCGACGAGGGGGACGACCTGCGCGGCCGCCCCCCCGTTCGCCGGATCAGCCAGCCTGCTCGTCCCCGATGGCCGTGTTCTCCCAGGTGAACTCGGGCTCGGTGCGCCCGAAGTGACCGTAGGCGGCGGTCTTCTGGTAGATCGGCCGGCGAAGGTCGAGGTGGTCGATGATGGCCCCCGGGCGCAGGTCGAACTTTTCGCCGATCCACGTGAGGATCTCCTCGTCGGTCCGGGTGCCCGTGCCGAACGTCTGCACGTTCACCGAGACCGGGTGCGCCACGCCGATGGCGTAGGCCACCTGCACCTCGGCGCGCTTGGCGAAGCCCGCGGCCACCACGTTCTTGGCCACCCAGCGCGCGGCGTAGGCGGCGGAGCGGTCGACCTTGGAGGGGTCCTTGCCCGAGAATGCGCCGCCGCCGTGGCGCGACATGCCGCCGTAGGTGTCCACGATGATCTTTCGGCCGGTCAGGCCGACGTCACCCATGGGTCCACCCACCACGAAGCGGCCGGTCGGGTTGATGTAGAAGGTGATGTCGTCGTTCCATACGCCGAAGTCCTCGAGCACCGGCTTCACGACCTCGCGGGTGATCTCGTCATGCAGCAGTTCCTGCGAGACGTCCGGCTTGTGCTGGCTCGATACCACCACAGCCTCCACGCCCACGGGGGTGGTGCCGTCGTAGCGCACGCTCACCTGCGACTTGCCGTCGGGCAGCAGGAAGGGCATCGACGATCGGCGCAGGGCCGCCATGCGCTCCACGATGCGGTGCGACAGCACGATGGGCAGCGGCATGAGCACCGGGGTCTCGTCGCAGGCGAACCCGAACATCAGGCCCTGGTCGCCGGCACCCTGCTCGTCGTAGCGGTCCTCTTCCCCGTGCGCGCGCTTCTCGAACGCGGTGTCCACTCCCTGCGCGATGTCCGGGCTCTGCTTGTCGAGCGCCACCGAGATTCCGCATGTGGCCGCGTCGAAGCCGTCGTTCGAGTCGACGTACCCGATGTGCGCGATGGTGTCGCGCACCACGGCGGGGATGTCCACCTGCGCGGACGTCGTCACCTCGCCGGCCACCATCACCTGGCCGGTGGTGATGAGGGTCTCGCATGCCACGCGGGACAGGGGGTCCTGCGCGAGCATGGCGTCCAGAACGCCGTCCGAGATCTGGTCGGCGATCTTGTCGGGATGACCCTCGGTGACCGACTCCGAGGTGAAGAGGTACTCGCTCATGCGGCTCCTTGCCTTTGGATCCAGCGCGGCACCCTACCAACGGGCAGGGAAGCCCACGGAAACATGCCACCGATCGCCGGCCGACCCCTTACGTCAGCCGCGAGCCCACGCCGCCCCGAAAGGGGTGGAACCCGGACGAACCCGCATCAGCGGCAGTGCGTGGCCGACCAGAGGCAGAGGCCGGGCGGCTCTGGGGCAGCCTTACTTCCCCATCCCGACGTACACCTCGACGGTGGGCGTCTCGCCCGCGGTGGCCCACGCGGCGATCTGGGTGAGCGGCGCGATGTTCGCGCGCATGCGCGCACCATCCTTGCCGTCGAAGGCCCCATTGGCCGCGAGGATCGGCACCGCCTTGCGAACGTCCACGTATGCGAGGCCGGTCACCTGGTCGGGCATGCCCTGCATGGCGGCCTTGAAGGCCGGCGTTGCCGCGAGCGAGTTGGCCGCGCTGCGCGGGGCCAGCACCGAGGTGACGGCCTTGGCGCCGTTGCCGATCGCGGCGAGGTCGCCGCGCACGCCCCACGCCACCGACATGTCGTCGGCTGGGATGACCTGGCCCTTCACGCCGTTCTCGGCGAACGGGGTGGCCTTGCCGATCTTGGCGTCGTCGGGGCCGAACTGCCGCAGCACCACCGGCACCGACTTCGACAGCGCGCTGAGGCTCTCGGTGGCCTGGGCGCCGCTCTTCACCTGCAGCGCGAGCGCGGCCTCGGGCGTCTTGCCGGCGCCGCCCACCACCACGGCGTGCTCGCCACCGGTGAGGTTGCGGAGGTCGTCGGCGTTCACGCCCAGCAGCAGCGGAAGCTGCGCCGTGAGGGCGTCGACCTGCTTCTTGGTGTCCTCCGACCCTGCGCTGGACGCGGCTGACACGGCGCGCTGCACGGTGTCGGCGAGGCGGTTGAACCCGAGGTAGGCCACGGCGTCGGCCGGGGCCTGGGATGTGAGCGTGGGCGTGTACGGCGTCTGCTGCGCCGCCTGCGGCGCGTCCACGAGCACGGCCTTCATGCGCAGGCCGTCCGGCTGGGCCGTGACCGACATGGCCGCGGCCCCGGTGATCTGCCCGCCGGCCAGGTCACCGACGTTCGGGATGATCTCGGACGCCGCGTTGCCGGCCTCCTCGACGTTCACGTAGCCCATGGCGAACACGTCGTCGGGCAGCAGCGACAGGGCCTCGTTGAAGCGGAACACGCCCGAGAGCGCGGCCTCGCCGCCTGCCGCCTTCACCTCGAGCGCCTTCTTCACCACGTCGGCGGTGGAACCGAGGATGAGCGACTCATCCGTAACGGCCGCGTAGCTGCCCATGGTGGCGTCGGCGTAGAGCGTGGCGCCGTCCTGGGTGCCGGTCTCCTTCATGCCGCCGGGCGCCTTGGTGATGAGCGCCTTGATATCCGCGGACTTGCCGGGGGCGATCTGCAGCACCGCCATCATCGGCTGGTCTGCGGCCGTGGCGGCGGCCCGTCCCGCTGCGCCGGCGGGGTCGGTGAGCGCCCCCTTGGCGACCGACTCGACGTCAGGCACGTCGGTGACGGCCACCGCGGCCGCCTCGCCGAGCAGGGGCTTGAGATCGGTGTCCCACGCGATGCCCTCGCGGGCGAGCGCCTTGTCGAGCTCGGCGCGCATGTCGCCGAAGCCCGGGAAGAGCGTGCCGAGGCGGGTGAGGTTGGTCCACTGCGTGCCGGCGGTGTCGGTGGACACCTGCACGTAGAGCGGGCTGGAGGCCGGGATGTAGCCCGCGATCGACGCCGGCGCGGAACCGGCGGATGCGGTGCTGCCGCACCCCGAGAGGACGGCGATGCCGCCGACGGCGGCGCCGGCCGCGGCGATGGCGACTACGGGCATGACCGCGCGTCGCATGTGCCGCGTGCGGGTGGACGTGCTCATCTGCAGGGAACCTCCGTCGACCGGTTACGTGCGTAAAGGTAGAACGGTCTGGCAACGCACCCGCAACGAGCCGGTAAAGGCTCGGTTCAGAACACGCGCAAGGTTGTGACGGCACATACCGCCCCGCTCAGCCCTCTGACGATGGGGCCCGGGCCATGAGATTGCGCAGGCATTCCGCAGGTGGGCGCCCGTCGAATGCCGCGGCCGCCACCTGCTCGGATATCGGCAGCTCCACGCCAGCGGCCTCGGCGCGCGTGAGCAGCGCGCGGGCCGTGGCAAGGCCCTCCACCACCTGCCCGATCTCCTGTTCCACCGCGTCTGCGGGCATGCCGCGGGCGATCATCTCCCCCGCACGGCGATTGCGGCTGTGGCGGCTGGTGCACGTGGCGACGAGGTCGCCCATTCCGGCCAGGCCGCGGAACGTGGCGTCCGTGGCGCCGGCAGCGCGCCCCAGGCGGGTCATCTCGGCGAGGCCGCGGGTGATGAGCGCCGCCTTGGCGTTGTCGCCGAACCCCAGGCCGTCGGACATTCCCGCGGCCAGCGCGATGACGTTCTTGGCCGCCCCGCAGAGCTCCACGCCCACCAGGTCATCGTTCACGTACACGCGGAATGCCGGACCCGACACCACCTGCTGCACGCGGGCAGCCAATGCGGGGTCGCCGCTCACCACGGCGGCCGCGGGCTGCCCCTGCGCGATCTCCTCGGCGTGGTTGGGCCCTGACAGCACGGCGAACGGCACTCCCGGGGCGGCATCGGCCCAGACATCCGACAGCACGCGGCCGGTTCCGGGCTCGAGCCCCTTGGTGAGCGACAGCACGCCGGCTCCGGCGGGGATTCGCGGGCCGAGCGCGGCGGCCTCGGCGGCCACCACGCGGCTGGGCAGGGCGATGATCACCATCGATGCGCCATCGAGCGCGGTCGGGTCGGCCACGTGGGTGACCACCACGTCATCGGGCAGCGCGACATCACCCAGGTGCACGCGGTCGTGGCGGGTCTCGCGCAGCACCATGGCCTGCTCGGCCGTGTGGCAGGCCAGCGCCACCCGCGCCCCGGCCTCGCTGGCCACGCGCGCGAAGGTGCATCCCCAGGCTCCCGCGCCGATCACCACCACGTCGCTCACCGGCGGCTCCTCACCTCGATGTCCACCGGCACGCCCGCCAGGTCGAAGCGGTCGCGCAGGCGGTTCTCGAGCCAGAAACCGTAGTCGCGGGTCATGAGCGTGCGGTCGTTGACCTCGAGCCGGAACACCGGCGGGGCCACGCCGGTCTGCACGAGGACCCTCATCGAGAGGCGCCGCTTGCCCTTGCGCGGCCCGGGGCGCTCCTCGGCCAGCTCGCGCAGCGCCTCGTTGAGCTCGTGCGTGGACAGCCGCGTGCAGCTCTTCTCATACAGCTTCATGGCCTGCGGGATGATGCGGTCGATGCCCTCCCCCGTGACGGCCGAGCACGCCACGATGGGTGGGTGCTGCCGGCTCTTGCGCCGCACGCGGCCTGCGAGGTCGGTGAGGTCGGGCTGCGCGAGGTCCCACTTGTTGAGCACCAGCAGCGTGGCGCAGTGGTTCTGGGCCGCCTGGTCGCAGGCGGCGAGGTCGGCCTCGGTGATGCCCTCGGTGGCATCGGCCACCACGATCGCCACGTCAGAGCGCTCGGCCGACTCCAGCGCGCGCTGCTGGCTGTACACCTCCACCCGCTCGCGCATGCGCCCGCGACGCCGGAGGCCCGCGGTGTCGATGAGCACGATCTCCTGTCCGTCCCAGTCGACGATGGTGTCCACGGGATCGCGCGTGGTGCCGGGGAGGTCCTGCACGATCATGCGCTCCTCGCCCAGCAGCGCGTTGAGGATGGAGCTCTTCCCCACGTTCGGGCGGCCCATGATGCAGAAGGCCGGCAGGCGCGCGATCGATTCGTCGGGCGGCTCCACCTCGGGCAGGCTCTCCACGAGCAGGTCGAGGAAGTCGCCGATGTTGCGCCCGTGCAGTGCCGACACCGTCACCACCTCGCCGAGCCCGAGCCCCCAGAGGTCCTGGGCGCGCATCTCGGCATCGGCGTTGTCGCACTTGTTGGCCACCACGATCACCGGGCGGTGCGACCTGCGCAGGCGCTCGGCCACCTCGAGGTCGCCCGGCGTGGCGCCCACCGCGGCGTCCACCACGAACAGGATGAGGTCCGACTCGTCGATGGCCCTGATCGCCTGCGCCGAGATGTCGCGGGCCATGGTGGACTCATCGGCCTCGTCGATTCCCCCGGTGTCGAGCACCTGGAACTGCACGCCGTTCCACTCGGCACCGCCCTGGCGCCGGTCGCGCGTGGCACCCGGCTTGGAGTCGACCACCGCCTCGCGGCGACCCGTGAGCCGGTTGAACAACGTGGACTTACCGACGTTCGGGTAGCCCACCACGGCCACCACCGGCTGGCCAAGGGCCACCGTGCTGCCGCGCGGGGCATGCCGCTCGCGCCCCAGCGGGCGGTCGGGCATGCCAGGGCGCGATGCCCGCGGGGTGCGGCCGGGCTGTGCGCCGTCGCCGGGGCCGTCGCTCATTCGTCGTCCGTCGTGGCGAGGGTGGTGGGAGGGTCCTGCACCGGACCGCCGATCTCGGGCAGCAGTTCGGCGATGGCGGCCATCATGCGCCGCGCGAGCTCCCCGGCGCGCTGGCCCCGCGATCCCTCGATCCCCTCCTTCGACACCGGCGGGCCGAAGATGACCCGTGAGGGGCCGTGCTTCTCCTGGATTCCCCAGATGGCCGCGGGGATGACCGTGACGTCATCGGGCAGGCCAAGAGACGCGGCGCCCGGATAGGGGTTGCGCAGTCGCTGGTCGCGCGAGCGGGTGCCCTCGGGGAACACGATCACGCACTCGCCGCGCGCGAGCAGGCCCTTGGCGATGCGCATGGCGGTGCGGTCGGCCTCGCCCCTGCGGATGGGAAACGCCCCAAGGGTGCCGATGAGAGCGCGCTGGATGCGGTTCTCGAACAGCTCCGACTTGGCCATGTAGAACGCCCGGCGCGGGATGGCCGACCAGCCGACCAGGAACGGATCGTTGTTGGTCATGTGGTTGGACACGATGAGGATGCCGCCCCTGCGCGGGATGTTGTGCTTGCCGCGCACCTTCTTGGCCCGGTACCGGGTGCGGAAGTACACCGACAGGATGTTGCGGCCGATCCACCACCACCAGGCGGTGATGCGCACGTCGTCGGCCGACTGCGGATTGGCCAGGCGATCGTAGGCGGGCTCGGGCTCGACGGCGGGCGTGGGTGCGTCGCTCATGCGGCCACCTCGCGAGCCATCGACGCGATGCGCGCCACCACCTCGTCGATGCCTATGCCGGTGGTGTCCACCACCGCGGCGCCGTCGGCCACCACGAGCGGGCTGGCCGCGCGCGAGGAGTCGGCATGGTCGCGGCGCTCGACGTCGTCGCGGATCACGCGCAGGTCCACGCGCTCGCCGCGTGCCACGAGTTCGGCATGGCGACGGCGCGCGCGCTCGTCCACCGACGCCGTGAGGAACACCTTCACCTCGGCCTCGGGGAACACCACGCTGCCGATGTCGCGGCCGTCGCACACCCAGTCGCCATGCTCCATTATCTGGCGCTGGCGGGCCACCATCTCGCTGCGCACCTCAGGATGCGCGGCCACCTCGGACACCGCGGCGGTCACATCGGCTTCGCGGATGGCCATGGTCACGTCATCCCCGCGCATCATCACGCGCACGCCGCCGGGGCCGTTCTCGAGCGACACCGGATGCGTGCGGGCGAGATCGGCCAGCGCCGGTCCATCGTCAATTGCCACGCCATCGCGCAGCGCCACCAGCGTGAGCGCGCGGTACATGGCGCCGGTATCCAGGTAGCCCACGCCCAGGGCGTCGGCCACCGCCCGGGCCACGGTGCTCTTGCCCGCCCCCGCGGGGCCATCGATGGCCACGATCACCCGGCCACCGCGCCCAGCGCGAGCATGTCGTCGGTGAACCCCGGGTACGACACCGCCGCGGCCTCCATGCCGTGCACGGTCACTCCCCCATCGCTCACCAGGCCGGCGAGCGCCCCCAGCATCGCGAGGCGGTGATCGCCGTGTGACTGCACCTCGCCGCCGGGGATGGACATCTGGCCGCGCACCACGAAGCCGTCCTCGCGCTCCTCGGCATCCGCGCCCACGGCGCGCAGCAACTGCACCACTGTGGCGATGCGGTCGCTCTCCTTCACGCGCAGCTCGCCTGCGCCGCTCACCACGGTGGTGCCGGCCGCCAGGGTGCCAAGCAGCCCCACCAGCGGCACCTCGTCCACCATCGACGGCACCTCGTCGGCGGTCACCTGGGTGGCGTGCAGCATGCCCGCACGGCGCACCAGCACGTCGCCGCAGGGCTCGCCCGCCACGTCGGGGCCCGGATCCACGGTGACATCCGCGCCCATGCGCCGCAGAACCTCGAGCAGGCCGGTGCGGCCGGGGTTGAGGTTGACCCCCGTCACGCGCACCGCCGGGTCGCCCCGCAGCACGCCCGCCACGATCGCGAACGCCGCTGATGAGAAGTCGCCCGGCACCTTCATGTCGGGGAGGGCCAGGCCGGCCACGGGGCCGATCACCCCCACCATGCCGTCGCGCTCGAGCACGTCCACGCCGGATGCCCGCAGCATGCGCTCGGTGTGATCCCGCGAGGGAACGGGCTCGCGCACCCAGGTCTCGCCCTCGGCATTGAGGCCCGCGAGCAGCACGCAGCTCTTCACCTGCGCGCTGGCCATGGGGAGCTCGTGCACCATGCCGTGCAGCGGCAGGCCGGGTCGCACGGCCATGGGTGGCGTGCCGGCCTCGCTCGGCGTGACGGCGGCGCCCATGGCCACGAGGGGATCGGCCACCCGGCGCATGGGGCGGCTGCGCAGGGAACCGTCGCCATCGAGCACCGTCACCTCGCCGGGCGCCTGGCCCACGATGATTCCCGCGGCAAAGCGCATGAGCGTGCCCGCATTGCCGCAGTCGATCACGGGCGGGGGCGTGAGGCCGCGCACCCCGCGCCCGGCGATCACCACGCGGCCCGATGCGATGTCGCCCTCCACTCCGGCGCCCATGGCGCGCACGGCCTGCAGGGTGGCGCGGGTGTCCTCCGAGTCGAGGGGGTCGTCCACCACCACGGGTCGGTCGGACATCGCGCCCAGCAGGAAGGCCCGGTGGGTAAGCGACTTGTCCGGGGGCACGGCGATCGTGCCCGCGACGGCGGTGGCCGGGCGGAAGGTGAGGCTGGTCATCCGGGCCAATCCTAGGGGTCCGGGGAGGGCGCTACCCTCGCGTGCCCGTGAGCGCCATGCCGCACCTTCCCGTTGACCCGGTGGCCGACCTGGCCATGGTGGTCGCGCGGGCCGAGGCCGCCGGCGCGCTGGGTGCCGACGATGCCTCCACGGCCGACCGGCTGCTGGATGCCCTGCGCGACGACTGGCGCGACATGCAGGGCGAGGCCCGGGCCTCGCTCGGGCGCATCGCGGCGCCCCTGCGCGCCCGGCGCGATGCGCTCGACGCCCCCATGGCGCCGCGGCCGGGCACCCCGCGCCCGCTGCGTGACGTGCTCGACCAGATGGGGGTCACGTCCCTTCGCCCCGGGCAGGACAGGCCCATCCTGGCCGCGCTCGCCGGCGCGGACAGCCTGGTGGTGATGCCCACCGGGTCGGGCAAGTCGCTGTGCTTCCAGGCCCCGGCGTTCGCCTCGGGGGGCCTGACGGTGGTGGTGAGCCCGCTCATCGCGCTCATCCAGGACCAGCACGACCGCCTCGCCGCGGCCGGCCTGCCCGTGGCCATGGTGACCAGCCTGCAGTCGGGACGCGAGATGCACGACGCCATCGCGCGTATCGAGCGCGGCGAGGTGCGGCTCGTGCTGTGCGCGCCCGAGCGCTTCGCGCACGAGGCCTTCACGCGCGCCGTGCAGGCCAACCCGGTTGACCTGCTGGCCATCGACGAGGCCCACTGCGTGTCGGAGTGGGGCCACGACTTCCGCCCCGAGTACCTGCAGCTCGCCCGACTGCGCGAGGTGCTGGCGCCGCGCGCCGTGATGGCCCTCACGGCTACCGCCACCCCCGCGGTGTCGGACGAGATCACGGCGCGCCTGGGGCTGCGCGACCCCGTGACCGTGCGCACGGGCTTCGACCGGCCCAACCTGGCCTTTGACGTGGTGAGGCTGGGCGGCAAGGGGGCAGTGGCCCGCAAGTGGGCCATGCTCGAGGCGGGCCTCGCGGCACCCGAGGGCACCCCAGCCATCGTGTACTGCGGCACGCGCAAGGCCACCGAGGAGGTCGCCGAGGGCCTGCAGGCACGCGGCTTGCGCGCAGTCGGCTACCACGCCGGAATGGACGACGCCGATCGCATCGCCGCCCAGGACGCCTTCATGTCGGGCGAGGCGGATGTCATCGCGGCCACCAACGCCTTCGGCATGGGCATCGACCGCTCCGACGTGCGCGGGGTGTGGCATTGGTCGATCCCCACCTCGCTCGAGGGCTACTACCAGGAGGCCGGCCGCGGGGGGCGCGACGGCCTGCCGGGGCGCGCCGTGCTGTTGGCCATGCGCGCCGACCTCGGCCGCCTCATCCGGTTCGCCAACCAGCACGACGGACCCGACGGCGGCCGCGTGGCACGCGACCGCGCGTGGACGGCCTACCGGGCCATCAATGCCTACATCGAGTCGCCCACGTGCCGCCGCCAGGTGATCCTCGACCACTTCGGCGACGCCGCGCCTGCCGCCCCGGCAGCACGATGCTGCGACGTATGCGACCCGCCGGCCGACCTGAGTGAGGGTGGCCGATCTATTCGCCTTCGGCGAGACGATCGGGCGCCCGATGCGGAACGCAAGGTTGAAGCGCTGCAGATGGCCCCCGAGGACGAGGCGCTGTTCGAGCAGCTGCGCGAGTGGCGCCGGGAGCGGGCGGACGGCAAGCCGGCGTACACCGTGTGCGCCGACGCGGCGCTGCGCACCATCGCGGTCAGTCGGCCGGCCGATGAGACGGCGCTGCTCGCCGTGAAGGGCGTGGGCCCGGCGTTCGTGGAGCGCCACTCGGCGAGCCTGTTCGACGTGCTGCAGCAGGCGGCGTGAGCGCGTTCGAGGTCGCGGGCGACGGCGTGACCCTGCGCGGTGACGACGAGGGCGAAGGGCCGGCGATCCTCCTGCTGCACGGCCTCTCGGCCACGCGGCGCTACGTGGTGCATGGGTCCACGGCGCTCGAGCGCGACGGCTACCGGGTGATCACCTACGACTCACGGGGGCACGGGGAGTCGTCCCCCGCCCCCGCGCCCGACGACTACCGGTACGCGCAACTGGCCGATGACGCCCTGCGGGTGCTCGACGACCGCGGGGTGGCACAGGCGGCGCTGGTCGGCATGTCGATGGGCGCAGCCGTGGCCGCCGCCGTGGCGCTGGGGCACCCGGATCGCGTGCTGGCGCTTGTGGCCGTCACCCCGGCGCACCTCGGGGTGCCGGCACGCGAGCCGGCCCGGTGGGATCGCCTTGCGATGGGCCTGGAGCACGGCGGCCCCGACGGCTTCGTGCAGGCCTACGGCGACCCGGGGGTGGATCCCTCGAGCCTCGATCTCATCCGCACCGTCATGCGCCAGCGCCTGGCGCGCCACGCCCACCCCGATGCCGTGGCAGCCGCGCTGCGCTGCACCCCGCGTGGCGCGGCGTTCAACGGCCAGCAGGCGCTTGCCGCGATCACCTGCCCCACTCTGGTGGTGGGAAGCCGCGACCGCCTCGACCCCGAGCACCCGCTGCGCACCGCCGAGACGTGGGCCCAGGTGATCCCCGGTGCCAAGCTGGTGGTGGAGGACGATTCCGAGAGCCCGCTCGCGTGGCGCGGTGGCACCCTCAGCCGCGTGATCGCGGGCTTCCTCGCCGGGGCCGGCGTGACCCCCCGCGCCACGCGCTGAACGACGCCACGCTGCCGCCACCGGGACGGCGCAGCCAGGGCCAGGGGTGCACGATCACCGGATCGATGGCGCGGGCGCGCGACCGCCAGCCGGGCACGGGCGTGAACGTGGCGGCCACGGCGCGACCGGCGAGCACCTGCGCAGGATCGCCCCGGTGAACCTCGACCGGCCTGCGCGTGGCTATGTCGGACAGGCACTCGGCGATGAACACCAGGCGCTTGGGCGCGGGTCGCAGCCGCCCGAGGTAGCCCTCGTCGAACACGAACACCGCGGGAAGCCCGGGGTGGGCCGCGAGCGCCGGGTCGTCGTCGCCCAGCGACTCGGCGGTGATCCACACGGCCTCCGGAGCGCCATGGCCCTCAGGTGCGGACGGACCTGCGGTCGCCCCGGGATCGGGGTCGGACCTCAGGCGGGGGTCGGGGTCCACACGCACCGGCACGTCGTCGGCCGGCCAGCGCTCGATGGGGCACGCCGTGCGCAGGGCGCAGCCGTCGCAGGTGCCCGGCGCGCGGCGCTCCACCTGCCCGCGCGCGAACCCGTACCTCTTGCCCGTGGCCATGCCGGCCGTCCACTGCCAGCCCACGGCATTCGCCGCGCGCGACCCGTCGAGCAGCCGTCGGCGCATCCACAGCTCGCCGCGTTCCCACGCCGCCCCGTGGCGCACCGCCCAGTGCGACGCCAGCCACATGCGGGTCTGGTTGACCATCCAGCCGTCGTCCTCGAGCTCGCCCACCACCAGGTCGATGCACGCCATGCGCCGGTCGATCACCTGGTCGGGCGACGACCCGCGGTCGCGCGCCTGAAGTGCCCGCAGCGGGTGGCCGATGCCGGAACCGAGCCGCGCGTACACGTGCCGCGCGTACTCCTGCCACATCAGCTCGTCGCGGAACTTCTCCACGTCGCGCGCCGGGCCGCCGTCCACGTGCGTCCAGGCGCGCGGCAGGGTGATGAGACCGTGGCGGATCCACGGCGACAGACCCGACGCCCCGCGGGCCTGCGGCGGCCATACCTCGTTGCGCCGCGCCGCATAGCCGCGCACGTCGAACCCGTCGAGCGCGGCATCGGCCGCCGACTGCCCGCCGCGAAACCGCCCCGATGGCCCGGCGGGCCCCGACGTGAGGCCGGCCAGGTGCTCACGCACCCAGCTGTGCTCACCGCCCTCGGGCGGCACGGGCAAGAGGGTCACGGGATCGGCAGCGCCCGCTCGAACACGATGCGGTCCTCGCCCGGCCCCAGGTAGCCGGCCTCAAGCGGCCCGTCGAACCCCAACGCGCGATGGAACGCGATGGACCCCTCGCGCTGCGGCGCGGCCAGGGCGCGCATGCGCGTGCAGCCCTGCTCGGCGGCGCGCTTCCCGAACTCGCGATAGAGGGCGGCCCCCACCCCCTGGCCCCTCAAGGCCGGGTCGACCGCATGCAGGTGCACGTAGGCCAGGTGGGGCTCCGACGCGCTGATCAGCCCCAGCAGGAACCCCGCGGGCGCGCCGTCGTCACGCGCGATCCACACCCCGTGCGGTCCCAACTGATCGAAGAACAACCGATGGAGCGTGAGCCCCACCGGGTGGCCGAACCAGCCATCGGCCACCGCGCGCGCCGCGTCGAAGTCGGCGGCCCGCAGCGGGCGCGGGGGCGCCAGCCCGTCCACGTGCCGTCAGGCCATCTCGGCGATGCCCACCGGGCACGACACCCCGGTGCCACCCAGCCCGCAGTAGCCACCCGGGTTCTTGGCGAGGTACTGCTGGTGGTAGCCCTCGGCGTAGTAGAAGGGCCCGGCCGGGGCGATCTCGGTGGTAATGCGCCCGGCACCGGCGGCGTCGAGCGCCCCCTGGAACATCGCGCATGATGACTCGGCCACCTGCAGCTGGCGATCGTCCATGGCGAAGATGGCCGAGCGGTACTGCGTGCCGACGTCGTTGCCCTGGCGGAATCCCTGCGTGGGGTCGTGACCCTCCCAGAAGGTGCGGAGCATCTCGCCGTACGAGGTGACCGCGGGATCGAACACCGCGAGCACCACCTCGGTGTGCCCCGTGCGCCCCGTGCAGACCTCCTCGTACAACGGGTTGCGCGTGAAGCCCCCGGCGTAGCCCACGGCGGTGGTCCACACGCCGGGCAGCTGCCAGAACATGCGCTCGGCGCCCCAGAAGCACCCCATGCCCACCACCACCTGCTCGAAGCCGTCGGGGAAGGGCGGCAGCAGCGGGTTGCCCAGCACCTCGTGCTGCGCCGGCACCCGGATGGTCTCGGTGCGCCCGGGGAGGGCGTCGTCCTCCGTCACCATCACCGGGTTGCCCAGTCCGAACATGCCCATCGCGCCTCCCGCGTCCCGTTCGACCTCGACTGGAAGATTAGGCCCTCGCGGGCCGGGCTCACGCGCCTTCGGTGACCCGGAATCCCCGGTCGGCGATGAGGGCGGCGGCCCGGCGCGCGGCGTCGTCCCCCGCCACGTCGAGCTCGAGGGTGCCCGATGGCTCATCCGCACGCGCCGGGCTCAGGTGCAGGTCCTCGATGTTGATGTGCGCGTGCCCGAGCACCGTGGCGATCTCGCTGAGCACCCCCGGGCGGTTGGGTACCTCAACGGTGATCCTCACCACCTCGCCCACCACCGCGTCGTCGGCGCGCAGCAGGCGCTCGCGGCCCTCGGCGGCCGACTGGAAGAACCCCTCGAGCCAGCCGCGGTCGCCGCGCTCGAGCGCGGCCTCCACCTCGGCGAGCTCGGAGCGGTGGCTGCGGGTGGCAGCGAGCACCGCCGCGCGGTTGCTGAGCAGGATGTCCGCCCACAGCGTGGGGCTCGAGCCCGCGACGCGGGTGAGGTCGCGGAACGACGGCCCCGCCGACCCCAGGGCCTCGCGCCCCTGCGGCGCGGGTCCCGCCGCCTGGCGCATGAGCCCCGACGCCATCACGTGCGGAAGGTGCGACACCAGCGCCATGAGGTGGTCGTGCACCTGCACGTCCACGGCCACCGGCACGGCGCCCACCGACGCCACCATGCCGTGCACCCGCGCGAGCAGGTCGGGGCGGGTCTCCTCGGTGGGCGTGAGGAACCACGTGGCGCCGGCGAACAGGTCGGTGCGGGCGTGGGCCACGCCCGATCGCTCGTCCCCGGCCACCGGATGCCCTCCGCAGAACCGCGCGAGCTGGGCGTGGGTGAGGCCGTCGAGCACCGCGCTCTTGGCCGAGCCGACGTCCGTGACGGCCACGTCGTCGCCGGTTGATGCCAGCACCTGGCCCACGATGCCGGGGATCTCGCCCACCGGCGCGCACACCACCACCACCTCGGCGCCGTCCACGGCGGACGCCACATCGGCACAGGCCGTGGTGATGGCCCCGCACTCCAGGGCTGCGTCGCTGGCGCCCGGCGCCGGGTCGAAGCCGCGCACCTCGGCCACGCCGGAATCGCGCAGGGCGAGCCCCAGCGACCCCCCCACGAGCCCCCCCCCCAAGAGGGCGACCGGGCCGCCCACCCCCGCCGTGGCCACGAGACC
>JBJTJN010000070.1:0-8336 GCA_046095485.1 Actinomycetota bacterium | reverse complement strand
CCGGGGCCGGGAGCACCGCGATGCGGTTTGCGCTCACCCCGTCGGCCTGGGTGAACTCACCGCCGGCGTACAGGTTGCCCCGGGCATCGGTGTGCAGCGCGTAGACGTCGGCATTCATGCCGCTGCCCACCTGCACCCAGGCCGAGCCATCCCACCGGGCGATGTTGGCGGCGAACGTGGTGCCGATCTGGTCGAAACTGCCGCCGGCGTACAGGGCGCCGGTGGAGTCGAAGCCCAGGGCGCGCACGATGGTGTTGTTGAAGGCAGCGGGGGTGCCGACGGCGCGCCAGCGCACGCCGTCCCACATGGCGACCGACGGGGTGGCGACGCCCGCGGCCCCCGTGAAGAACCCGCCCACGTACAGGTTTCCCTGGGCGTCAAACACCATGTCCTGCACGGAGGAGCGTTGGGCCGTGGCGCCGATGTTCGGGTGGATGCCGCCGCCCACGGACTGCCACTGCGTGCCGTTCCACCGCGCGATGCGCGCGGTTCCGGCAACGCCGTTGGCGGAGTCGAACGCGCCACCCACGTACAGGTCGCCGTTCGGCGCGAAGGCCATCACCTCCACGCGGCGGTTGAGCGCCGCATTGGCGCCGAGGAACGACCATCCCGTGGCCTGCCAGCGACCGATGTTGTTCGTTGCCGTGCCGCTGGCCACGGTGAAGTCGCCACCCGCGTAGAAGGCGCTGGCGTTCGCTGCCATCGCCCACACGGAGTTGTTCACGCCCTGGGTGAGCGGCTGGAACGAGATGCCGTTCCATTGCGCGATTTTGGACACCCCGTTGAGCGACGCCTGCGTGAAGAAACCACCCACGTACAGCTGCCCGCCCGGCGACACCACCACGGATTTCACGGATGCGTTCGTGCCGGTCGACAGCCCGGACCACGCGGACCCTGTCCACTGGGCGATGTTGCTGGCGGCGGTTCCGCCGGCGGTGGTGAACTGCCCGCCTGCGTACACGTTGGACGACGCGTCGGTGGCGATGTCGTTGACCGGTCCGTTCATGCCGGTGCCGACCGGCGACCAGATGGCGGCGGACGCCGGGGCGGATGCCACGGCGACGGCCGCGGCGGCAACCGCAAGGGCCGAGAGGGCTCGACGCGGACGGTTCAACGAGGGCCTCCGGGGACGGGTACGGTCACGTTAGCAACGACTGGCATCAGGGCTGGCCCGCTGCCTGCGCGTCGGCTGCAGACAGCGTGACGGTGGTCTTGGTGGGACGGCCGTCGGACGAGACCATCACGGGCACGCCACCCGATGCCGCCCCACCCGGCATGGTCGCGGTGAGGCCAAAGGGGCTGCCGCCGACGCTCACGAGCCCCTCGCGAATGCCGTCCTTCTCAACCTGGTTGATGGCGAAGCGACCGATCTCCGCACCGGCCTCGTTGCTCACCACCAGCGCGAACCCGGGGGTCTTCGAGGCCTTCATCAGCGTGTTCTCCACCGCGCCCCCACCGCCCGCCGCCACCGCGCCGTCGAACTGGCTGGGCACGAGGTGGTGGAACCACCAGTTGCCGCAGGTCCAGTCGGTGGCCCTCAGCGACACCGGGGCGGGCAGCTCGTTGACCACGCGCACCACCCAGGCGGTCACCTTGGTGCCGTTCTTGTGGGTGTTGCTGGAGCACACGGGCTCGGGCGCGGCCTGGCGCGCGGCGGAGGTGGTGACTGCGGCGGAGGTGGTGACTGCGGGGGAGGTAGCTGCTGGCGCGGTGTCGGCATCACCGGAGCCCCCGCACCCGGCAAGCACGGCAGGCGCAAGGGCAGCGGACGCGAGCAGGACGATGGTGGGGAGGCGCATGGCGGGGATCTCCGGTTGCGAGGAAGTGCGCGCAGCCTAATGCGGCGGCGCAACCACGTGGGCTAGCGTGGGGCTCGCCCCGCCACGCTCCACCCGGGGCCGCCCCGCCACGCCATGACCACCGACCCACTCGACGACGCCGTATCCCGCCAGTACGAGCGCTGGGTGTACCCCGAGCCCATCAGCGACCTCGCGGCCTGGCTCGACGGCAACTGGCAGTGGTTCGACCCCAGCCATGCGCAGCCCGTGCTGTGGCCCGACCGCGAGCCGCGCCCCGACCTGGACATCCTCATCGCCGGGTGCGGCGCCAACCAGGCGGCGGTGATCGCCTTCACCAACCCGCAGGCGCGCGTGACGGGCATCGACGTGAGCGAGCCCTCCCTCGCCCACCAGCGCCGCCTCGGCGAGGCCCACTCACTCGGCAACCTCCAGCTGCACCAGCTGCCCATCGAGCGGGTGGGCGAGCTCGGGCTCGAGTTCGACCTCATCATCTCCACCGGCGTGCTGCACCACATGGCCGACCCCGCCGAGGGCATGGCCGCGCTGGGCCGGTGCCTCAGGCCCCACGGCGTGCTGGCGGTGATGCTCTACGCGAAGTACGGGCGCCTGGGGGTGGAGATGATGCAGGCGGCCTGCCACGACCTGGGCCTGCAGCAGGACGCGGCCTCGCTCGAGGTGGTGAAGGCACTGATCGGCGCCCTGCCGCCCGACCACCCCATGCAGGGCTACCTGGCCATCGCACCCGACCTCGACTTCGACGCCGGCATCGTGGACACGTTCCTGCACGCGCGCGACCGCGACTACACCGTGGACGACTGCCTGGCCCTGGTGGACGACGCCGGGCTGGTGTTCGACGACTGGTTCCTCAAGGCCCCCTACTACCCGCACGCAGGGACGGACCCGCTGCTGCTGGCCGCGGTGTCGCAGGTGCCGCTGCAGCGCCAGTGGGCCGTGATGGAGCGCATCAACTGGCGCAACGGCTGCCACTTCTTCACCGCATGCCGCCCGGAGCGCCCGGAGTCGACGTACGTGGTCGACTTCGCATCAGCGGATGCCCTCGAGTACGTGCCCGGCCTGCGCTACCGCTGCGCCGTGACCGATGAGGGCATCGCCCGCAGCGACTGGGCCGTGCCCCTCGATGAGCAGCAGATGGCGCTGTTGGTGCGCATGGACGGCACGCGCAGCATCGGCGAGATCGCGGATGGCATCGCCGATGCCGACTACGCGCGGGCGCTGCTTCAGTCGCTGTGGCTGCTCGACTTCATCGCCGTGCGCTTGCCGGCTGCCAGCGCAGGGTAGGCTCGCCCGATGAAGCAGGGACCGGGCTGGACCTTCACGGGCATCGTCGCCGCGGTGCTCATCCCCATCGTCAGCGCCGCGGGGGCGATCATCGCCGCGGTGGTGCTGGCCATCCCATGAGCACGCGGCGCATCGCCCTTTCGCTGGTCGCCCTTGCGGGTGGCACAACTGCCGCCGGTGCCGCCCAGGCGTGGGCGGCCGCCCTGCCCACGGGGGTGGGCGTGCCCTGGGCCACCACGGCCTCAGGCACGGGCACCGACTGGAGCACGGCGGTCGCCAGCGGCCCGAAAGGGTCATCCGTGGTGGTGGGCAACCTCGGCAGCCCCACGACCGCGTTCGGGGCCACCACGCTCACGCGCGCAGGGGCGTCGGGCACCGATGCGTTCGCCACCGGCGTCAGCGAGCGCGGGGCATTCCAGTGGGCCACGCGCATGGGCGGCGCCGGGGCCGATGAAGCCACCGGGGTCGCCGCGCTTCCCGACGGGTCATCCGTGATGGTGGGCAAGTTCGTGGGACCGGCCACCTTCGGGTCCACCACGCTCACCGGAGGAGGCGGGTCCACGGGCTGGGACGCCTTCATCACGAAGCTCACGCCAGCCGGCGCCATTGCCTGGGCCATCCCCGGCACGGCCGGAGCGACAGGCCAGAAGGCCGGTGCAAGGTCGGTGGCGGCGCTGGCTGATGGATCGACGATCGTGGTGGGCGAGTTCAACGGCCGGGTGACGCTGGGATCGACCACCCTCACGAGCGCCGGGGGCTGGGACGCCTTCATCGCCCGGGTGATGCCCAATGGCACGGTGGCGTGGGCGATCCCCGGGGCCTCCCCCACCGGCGACGACGGTGCCTACGGGGTGTCCGCGCTGCCGACGGGTGGCGCGGTGGTGACCGGGCTGTTCACCGGCACCATGACCCTGGGCGGGACGGTGCTCACGAGCGCCGGTGACAAGGACGCCTACGTGGCCAAGGTGACCGCGGGCGGCAGCGTGACGTGGGCCACCTCTGCCGGCGGCACGGGCGTGGACTGGGGCATGGGCGTGTCGGCGCTCGCCGACGGATCGTCCATGGTGACGGGCTTCTTCACCAGCGCCACCGCTGGCTTTGGCAGCACCGCACTCGGCACCTCAGGGGGCAACGACATCTTCGTGGCGCGGGTGACGCCGCAGGGCCGGTTCGCGTGGGCGATCCGTGGCGGCGGCACGGGCAATGACCGCGGCCAGGCAATCGCCACCCAGCCCGATGGCTCGGCCACCCTCACCGGCTACTACTCGGACACCGATGCCACGTTCGGCAGCACGCCGCTGCCGGTGGCGCAGGGCAGCAACGTGATCACTGCGCGGGTGCAGCCCGGCGGCACGGTGGCCTGGGCCACGGGCACCGGTGGACCGGGCACCAACCGCGGCACCGGCGTGGCCAGCGCCTCCAATGCCTCAAGCACGGTGGTGGGCTTCTTCGCCCGGGACATCGCTTTCGGCGCGGTGACCCTCGCGGGATCGTCGGGCACCAATCCCTTCATCGCCAACTACCGCACGCCGTGCGAGGGCAACGTCCGCCAGGCCGGCACGCGCACGCTCGCGTACGACCCAACCCGCAGGGCCTACGTGGTGAGCGCGCCCCTTGTGGTGGCCAGCAACCCGGCCACCGCGTGCAGGGTGCGCACCACCGTGATGCTGCGCGACCCCGTCACTGGCAAGCGCCTGATGCAGATGGCGGGGTCAACGTTCGGCGCCACCACGCTGCGCACGGCATCGAACGCGCCAGCCGTCGCCTGGCCGGGTGCCAAGGGCACGCGCCTCACGGTGCAGAGCGCGGTGGCCCGCAACCGTGGGATCACCCCGGCCGTCATGCGTCGCGCTCAGGTGGTGCTGGTGCGGCGCATCGCCGTTGACCCGCTGCAGCCCGTGACGGCGGGCAACCCACGCACGGCCTACAGCGACGCCTTCGGGGCGTCCTCGGAGTGGCCGGTCGCTCCATAGCGCGGGCCGGGGCCCGACCTAGACGGCCGTAGCCTCCACGAAGAGCTCCCACGCCACGATGTCCGGATCGTCACCCAGTTCGTAGTAGCCACGCGCCTGGTCGGCGAGCCCGGGTGAGTCGAGGAACAGCACCTCCATGCGGTCCACGCGCAGCCCGGCCTCGGCCATCACCATGCGCAGGCGCACCGGCGTGTAGAAGATCTGCGTCAGCCCCTGGATGCGCTCGGTGAAGCGGTTCTCCGCCATGTCCACCTGGTCGAGCAGCGCGTGGCCGGGCTGCAGCCACCCCAGGTCCACCACCGTGAGGATGGTGGGGAACGTGCCGGCCAGCGCGCCGCCCTCGGGCAGTGCCGCACGGATGGATCGCAGGATCGCCCGGTTCTCGGCGTCGCTGTCCGACAGCACCGAATTGATGCTCAGCGCCACATCGGCCGTGACGCCGCAACCGTCCCGCCCCACGTCGGCGCCCACGTACTCGATGCGCGGGTCATCGGTGCGCGCGGCAGCCACCTGCACCACTCCGGGGAAGTCCACGCACGTCACCCTCTGCACGCCGGGAGCCCGATCGGCCACGGCCTGCTGCAGTGCCACGTTCGACCCGCACCCCACCACCATCACGCTGCGGGCGCCGCGGCGGCGCACGACATCAAGGCAGGGCGCGATCACCACCTCGTCCTGGGAGATGCTGAAGACATCCGCGTAGTCGTTGTCGCGGTGCTCCCCCTCCCAGTACTCGCGGCGCTGATCCTGCGACCAGCCGTCGCCGCCGGGGATCGGCCACTTCGTGGTCACCGCGTGCAGCCGACGGCCACGGTGCGTGCGTGCAGGGACTTGCTGGCAGGAGGCACCCCGTGACGATACGTCCGCGCGGGCGGCATCGCCCTTCTCGCCGTCGGGGCCTGAGCGATGGCCCACTCCCGACATGGGTGAGCGGCCGGGATTTCCCGTCCTGCGGGTACCCTTAAGCCCATGCGCGGCCGCCCTACCCGCCTCGCGGCGCTCATCATCGCCCTGTTCATCGCCCCGGCCGCCGCACTTGCGGGCCCCCTCGACGGCGTGCGCGAGTACCTGCAGACGCGCCAGGGCGTGGTGCAGGTCGCGGTGTTCGACAAGGCAACCGGCACGACGCACGCGGTGTCCACCGGACCAGCGCCGCAGTACACCGCCAGCATCCAGAAGGTGGACATCCTGTCGGGGTGGCTGCGCCGCTACGAGGACACCGGCACGGCGATCCCCCAGGGCATCCCGTACTCGGTCAAGTACCTCATGACCGACATGATCACGGCGAGCAGCAACGACGCCGCCACGGGGCTCTTCTTCTTCGGGGGCGGGTGCACGGCCTTCGGGCGATTCAACGACCTGATCGGCATGCCGCGCACGCGCGTCGGCTGCCAGACGCCCACGTACTACGGCTGGGGCAACACCACCACCTCGGCCACCGACCAGGTGCGGCTGATGCGCGTGCTGGCGTACGGCCTCTACCAGAAGCCCCGCCCCCCGAAGGCCGTTCTGGGGCCCCGCGCCCGCGCCTACGCCCAGGGGCTCATGCGGCAGGTGGAGCCCGGCCAGAGCTGGGGCATCACATGCGGCCCGTGGGGCACCGCCTGCGACGCACCGGCCTACGCCCAGCAGGTGCCCGGGGTATCGGTGGCGCGCAAGAACGGCTGGAAGCCGCTCCCCACCTGCACCGCCGCCCCCGCGCAGTGCCCATGGCAGGTGAACAGCACCGGGTGGGTGCGCGGCCAGGGCCGCGACTACGTGATCACGGTGCTCACCACGCTGAACCCCGCGGGCACCGGCGTGGCACCGACCGTGGCCGAGGAGGACTCCCCGGGGTTCCTCTACGGCATCGCGACCGTCCAGGGCGTGTCGCAGCTGGTGTGGCAGAACCTCGGGTAGTGCCCAGTTGGATCGGGGTGGGGCGCTGCATCGCTCACCTCGGCCAGCAGCCGGTGTTGGTCACGGTGCCGTCGGGACAGGTGGTGTTGGAAAAGGTTGGCCTGCCGAAGCCCGTATCGCGTATGCGCGCGCCGGTGAGGTTCGCGCCGGTGAAGTTCACCTGACCGGCCCGCACGTGGATGAACATCGCGTCGGTGAGGTTCGCGTCGGTGAAGTTCGCGCCGATACCGGTCATCTCCCCGAAGGTCACGCCCGTGAGGTTCGCACCTTCGAAGTTCACCATCTGGAACTGCCCGTTGAGCACACGCGCGCGGGACAGGTTCGCGCCCGTGAAATTCGTGCGGTAGAGAAACGGACCAGGATGGAGGTCTGCGTCGCTGAGATCCGCCCCTGAGAAGTCGGCCCTGACGAGGTCCTCCGTACTTAACAGGGTCACGCCGCGGAGGTCTGCGTTCGCGCAGTTCGGGAGGCACGCCGGCCTGCTCACCGCCCGCGGCGCCGCCTTGCGTACGGCGGCCGTGGAGGTCGCCGTGGACGTGGTCGCCTCAGACGCGCTGCCGGCGCATCCTGCGAGCAGGGCGACTGACGTGGCCGCGGCGGCGGTGGCGAGGACGGCGGTGGTGCGAAGGCGTATGGGGAGTCCTTGGGGAGGGAAGTCAGCCGGTCAGCAGCCGGTGCTGGTCACCGTGCCATCGGGGCAGGTGGTGTTGGCCCAGATCGCACCGGAGAGGTTCGCGTCGGTGAGGTCCGCACCCTTGAGGTTCGCGCCGGAGAGGTTCGCGAGTCTGAGGAGCGCGCCCGAGAGGTTCGCGCCGGAGAGGCTTGCGGCCAAGAGGTTCGCGCCGGAGAGGCTTGCGCCCGAGAGGTTCGCGCCGGAGAGGTTTGCGCCGGAGAGGTTCGCGCGGGTGAGGTCTGCTGTGGAGAGGTTCGCGTTCATGAGTTCCGCGCCCCGGCACATCGGGTAGCAGCTCGGCCGCTTCCCCGCCGCCCCCGCCTGGCGTGCGTCGGTCGTGGAGGTCGCCGTGGATGTGGTGGCCTCAGACGCGCTGCCTCCGCATCCTGCGAGCAGGGCAAGTGACGTGGCCGCGGCGGTGGTGGCGAGGATGGCGGAGGTGCGGAGGCGCATGGGGAGTCCGCGTGGAGGGAGTCAGCCGGTCAGCAGCCGGTGTTGGTCACGATGCCGTTGGGGCAGGTGGTGTTGGAGTAGCCCACGCCCTTCAGGATCGCACCGGTGAGGTTCGCCCCCCAGAGGTCCGCCCCGCCGAGGTCCGCGGAGGAGAGGTTCGCGTCGGTGAGGTTCGCGTCGGTCAGGTTCGCGTAGGAGAGGTGCGCGCCGGGGACGGTCGCGCCGGGGCGGGTCGCGCCG
>JBJTJN010000069.1:0-6909 GCA_046095485.1 Actinomycetota bacterium | reverse complement strand
GCGCCCTGGTCGCTGATGGCCTTGGCCACCTCTGCGGCAAGGCCGGGCCGGCCGGTCTCGAGCTCGATGCGCATGGTGATGCTGAACTGGGCGCTTGGCGTGACTCCCACGGGTCCTCCACGTAGACGAGAGCGGGACAATACCCACCGATCAGGGATTCCCCCACGGGTACGTGACCCCTGCCGGATAGACTCGCCCGCGTGAGCACGGACGCCATCAACCCCTCGGGCGAGATCCTGCTCATCGACGGCTACAGCCTGGCCTTCAGGGCGTTCTTCGCCCTGCCCGAGAGCATCACGCGGGAGGACGGCACGCCCACCAACGCCCTGTACGGGCTGGCGGCCATGACGATCAAGGTGATCGAGGAGGAGAAGCCCTCGCGGGTGATCGTCGCGTGGGACCCTCCCGGCAAGACATTCCGCGACGAGATCTACCCCGAGTACAAGGCGGGGCGCTCGGCCACGCCGGAGGCGTTCAAGGCGCAGTCCCCGTACTTCCGCCCGCTCATGGAGGCCTTCGGCGCCGTGAACATCGAGAAGGAGGGCTTCGAGGCCGATGACGTCATCGGAACCCTCGCGCGGCGGGCGTCGGATGCCGGGCAGCGCGTGACGATCCTCACCGGCGACCGCGACGCCCTGCAGCTGGTGGATGCCAACGTGAGCGTGCTGGCCACCGGCCGGGGCGTCACCGACACCACGCGCTACGACGAGGCCAAGGTGGAGGAGCGCTACGGGGTGCCGCCCCCGAAGATGCCCGATCTTCGCGGCATGATCGGGGACTCCAGCGACAACCTGCCCGGCGTGCCCGGCATCGGCGAGAAAACCGCCGCGCAGCTGATGGCCAAGTACGGATCGCTTGAGGAGATCCTCGCCCACGCCGACGAGCAGACCCCCAAGCGCAGGGAAAACCTCACCGAGCACGCCGACATGGCGCGCCTGTGCCGCGACCTCTCGGTGATCGACGTCAACGTGCCGCTCGATCTCGAGCCGGGCGATGCGCCGCTCATCACGCGCGATGCCGCTCGCCTCGCTGCGCTGCAGGCGGCATTCCAGGAGTTCGAGTTCAAGACACTCGCGCGCCGGGTAGCCGAGCTCGCCGGCGAGGCGCCGGAGGGTGGCGCGGCTGACGGCGACGCCGCGACCGGGGGCACCGCACCCGCCATCGAGGTGCAGGAGGAGTCGCCCGAGGCCCTGGCGATGTCGCTCGCAGGCGGCGAGGCGGCGGCGATCGCCCTCGCGGGCGACGCCCTTGCCGTGGTGGCCGGCGACGGACCCGCGCGGGCGGTGGCCCTGGGGGAGGGGGCCGACCCGGCCATCGGGCCGGTGGTGTCGGCTGCGCCGTGGTCGGCGCACGATGCCAAGGCGATCCTGCGTCGCGGGCGCCTCGACGGCCCGCTGCCGGAGCACGACACCATGATCGCCGCGTACCTGCTGCAGCCCCGGCGGCGGCAGGACCTGCTCGACGAGCTGGCCGAGGAGGAGGGCGTCGCGGCGCGGGCCGAGGGCGCTGGCGACGACGCCTGCGCGGCGGCGGCCGGCGCGGCATCCGTGCGCGATCTGCGCCCGATCCAGGAACAGCGGATGTCCGACGAGGGCCTCGGGCCGCTATTCCACGACATCGAGATGCCGCTCATCGGCGTGCTGGTGTCGATGGAGAACCTGGGCGTGGCCATCGACGTGCCGCGGCTCGAGGAGATCCAGCAGCAGATGCAGGCCGAGATCGCCGAGCTCACCGAGAAGATCCACGACCTCGCCAGCGGCCCCTTCACCATCGACTCGCCCAAGCAGCTGGCAGAGGTGCTGTTCGAGCGGCTGGGGCTTCCCGCGGGACGCAAGGGAAAGACCGGCTACTCCACCGACCGGCGCGTGCTGCGCTCCCTCGAGGACAAGCACCCCATCGTGCCGCTGGTGGTGCGCTACCGCGAGCTGGTGAAGCTCGAGGGCACGTACCTGGCTCCGCTGCCGGGGCTGGTTGATCCGGCTGACGGGCGCATCCACACCACCTTCAACCAGACCGTGGCCGAGACCGGCCGGCTGTCGTCCACCAACCCGAACCTGCAGAACATCCCGGTGCGCACCGAGGCCGGGCGCGAGATCCGCGACGCCTTCGTGGCGGGCGGGGGCTTCACCCTGATGAGCTGCGACTACTCGCAGGTGGAGTTGCGGATACTCGCGCACTGCTCCGGCGAGCCCGCGCTGCGCGACGCCTTCGCCGAGGGCAGGGACGTTCACGCGGCCACGGCGTCAGAGGTGTTCGGGGTGCCCCTCGATGAGATGGACCGGGAGGTGCGCGACCGCGCCAAGGCCGTCAACTTCGGGATCATCTACGGAATCTCCGACTTCGGGCTTGCGGAGCAGCTGGCAATTCCCCGTGCCGATGCGCGCGAGTACATCGAGACCTACCTCGCGCGCTATCCGCGGGTGGAGGCCTTCGTGGCGTCCACCATCGCCCAGGCCACCGAGGATGGCTACGTCACCACGCTCCTCGGCCGCCGGCGGGCGATCCCTGAGCTCACCGCGCGCACGCAGCAGCAGCGGCAGCTGGGAGAGCGCCTGGCGGTGAACACCGTGATCCAGGGCTCGGCCGCCGACATCATCAAGATCGCCATGATCAGGGCCTACGCGGCCCTTGCCGAGTCGGGCACCGGCGCCCGCATGGTGCTGCAGATCCACGACGAGCTGTTGGTCGAGTGCCCACCGGACGCCGTCGACCCGGTGCGCGCCATCGTGGTGGACGCCATGACGGGCGCCTACGACCTCGACCCGCCGCTCGCCGTGGAGGTGGGGGTGGGACCCACCTGGCTCAAGGCCAAGGCGTGAGCCAGGATTCGGCCGACCCGCCCGAGCCCGGGCTCGACCCCTACCGCGTGCTCGAAGTGCACCCCGAGGCCCGGCCCGAGGTGATCGATGCGGCCTTCTCGGTGCTGCGCGAGATCGCCTGCCGCGACGAAGCCGACGGCGCCCGGCAGCTCGTGCGGCTCACCTGGGCTCGACGGGTTCTGCTCGACCCCTGATTTCCACTACATTGCCGGGTTCCGCAACCCGACCCCGGGCCACGCACCCCTGCGCGCATCCGGACCAGCAAGGACAACTACGCGACGATGAGCACCACTGACGACGTGACCAGCATCGACCTTGAGGTCGACATCGACCCGGACGCCCCGGTCTTCGTTCTCGAGGGCCCCGAGTACATCGAGGTCGACGGCAAGCAGGTCCCCAACTACGACATCACGATCCCCGAGTTCGGCGAGGGCGACGTGGTGAGCGGACGCGTCGTCCGCATCGACAAGGACGAGGTGCTCGTCGACATCGGCTACAAGAGCGAGGGAGTGATCCCGCTCAACGAGCTGAGCATCCGCAAGTCGGTAAACGTGTCCGACGAGGTGCAGCTGGGCGAGATGATCGACGCCCTGGTGATGCAGAAGGAGGACCAGGACGGCCGGCTGATCCTCTCCAAGAAGCGCGCCCGCTTCGAGAAGGCGTGGAAGCGCATCGAGGCGGCATCCACCGCCGGCGAGACCGTGGAGGGCACGGTCATCGAGGTGGTCAAGGGCGGCCTCATCCTCGACCTCGGCGTACGCGGCTTCCTGCCGGCGTCGCTGGTGGACATCCGTCGCGTGCAGGACCTCGACGAGTTCATGGGCCAGAAGCTCGAGTGCAAGGTGATCGAGCTCAACCGCAGCCGCAACAACGTGGTGCTGTCGCGTCGCGCCGTGCTCGAGCACGAGCGCCGCGAGGTGCGCCAGCGCATCCTCGACGAGCTGGAGCCGGGCAAGGTGGTGGAGGGCGTCATCTCCAACATCGTCGACTTCGGCGCGTTCGTGGACCTCGACGGCATCGACGGCCTCATCCACATCTCGGAGCTCTCGTGGAGCCACGTCAACCACCCGTCCGAGGTCCTGAACGTGGGCGAGAAGGTCACCGTGAAGGTGCTCGACATCGACCGCGACCGCCAGCGCATCTCCCTGGGCCTCAAGCAGACCCAGGCCGACCCGTGGCAGAGCGTCATCGAGACCTACCAGATCAACGACATCGTCCCGGGCAAGGTCACCAAGGTGGTCACCTTCGGCGCCTTCGTGGAGATCCACGCAGGGGTCGAGGGCCTCGTGCACATCTCCGAGCTCGCCGAGCACCACGTGGAGAACCCGCGCGAGGTCGTGAATCAGGGGGATGAGCTCGAGGTGCGCATCATCGAGATCGACCCGGAGCGCCGCCGCCTGTCGCTGTCGCTCAAGCGGGTCACGCCGGCGCCCGGCGGCGAGGGCGAGTACGCCGAGGTCGCTGCCCCGGCCTACGACGAGGCCCCGGCCTACGACGAGGCGCCGGCAATCGAGGATGCTCCCGCCGCACCGGCGGTCGACGAGCCCGTGGGCGACGCTCCCGAGGGCGAGCACGAGGCCTGACCCGGCCGCGCCCGGGCCGATCTGCCTCGGGCTCACCGGGGGGATCGGCTCGGGCAAGTCCGAGGCGCTCCGCGCGTTCGCCGCGCGGGGCGCCGCGGTGCTGTCGTCTGACGACGTGGTGCACCGGCTGTACGAGGACCCGGAGGTGGTTGACGCCGTGCGCACCCGGTTCGGGGGCGCGGTGCTCGCGCCCGGCGGAGGGGTGGACCGGGGCGCTCTCGGCGACGTGGCCTTCGCGCAGGAGGGAGGCCTGGCATTCCTCGAGGACCTGCTGCATCCGCGCATCGGCAGGGCACGCGAGGCGTGGGTGGCCGATCAACGCGCACGCGTGCCGGCGCCTCCCCTCCTCGTGTGCGAGGTGCCCCTGCTCTTCGAAGCCGCCCTTGCCGATCGCTTCGATGCGGTCGTCGTGGTGACGGCGTCCGACGACGTCCGCCGCCGCCGCGTGGAGGATCGCGGCCAGGACTTCGCCGGGCGCAGCAGGCACCAGCTACCCGAGGCCGACAAGGTGACGCGGGCGGACATGGCCTACGTGAACGACGGCAGCGTGGACGAACTCGGGGCCTGGGTGGATGCCGTGATCGCCCGGTACGGATCGGCGGCCGGCTGATGGCCAGGCGCCGCAGGCGGGGATCGCGCGGCCGGCGGATGCTGGGGTTGCTGCTGGTGATCGCCGCGCTCGTGGCCGTGGGGCTGGCGATCCACCAGAGCAAGCCGTCGTGGTACGCGCGCTGGTGGTATCCGCTCGGGTACGAGCAGGCCATCAATCGCGATGCCCGGCTCAACGGCCTCGACCCCGCGCTCGTGGCGGCTGTGGTGTGGCGCGAGAGCGACTACGACCCGCAGGCCGTGTCACCCAAGGGCGCCGTTGGCCTGATGCAGGTGCTGCCCTCCACCGCCAGGTTCATCGAGTCGCAGGATGATCCGCCGCCCGGGAATGCCAGGGACATCCGCGACCCGGAGGTGAACATCAGCTACGGCTCGTGGTACCTGCGGCACCTGATCGACATGCACGACGGATCGGTGCCCGCCGCCCTGGCGGCGTACAACGCGGGTCCCGAGAACCTGCGGAAGTGGAGGGCCGGCGCCACATCGAAGGGCACGGACCTGCGCGTGCCCGAGGATGTCCCGTTCGAGGAGACCCGCAAGTACGTCACCGATGTGCTCGACGCCTGGCCGGTGTACCGGCAGGCCTATGGCGAGCGGCTCGGTCCTGCGGCCTGATCCGGCCGCGACGCGCTAGATCACCACGTTCCAGGAGATCGCGCGCCAGTCGGTGATGAGGCCGGCCTCGTAGTAGGGGTCGCGCAGCACGTACTCGCCCACCTCCTCCGGCTCGCACGGCGCGAATACGATGGCCGCCCCGGTGACGGGGTCGCCGAGCGCGCCGGCCATCACCACGCGGCCCTCCTCCTTGAGGCGCGTGAGGTTCGCGAGGTGCGCCTCGCGGTAAGGTGCGCGCCGTTCGAGGATGTCCTCGACGTAGTCGTACATCAGGAGGAAGTGGGTCTCGGGCATCGGGGCTCCTGGGTCGCTGGGCGACGCATCCTCCCACACGCCACCGGGGGGCGGCATGGGTGCCACGGAGCCGGATGACCTGACGCGAGGCGTCACCAGCGCTTCCCTGTGCGATGCGATGTCCCGCCTGCACGGGCATCGCTGCCATGCCGTGGGCCTCGTGCCCGCCCGCGCTGGGCAGGTGACCGCAGGCCCGGCGGCCACCATCAGGTTCGGCCCGCGCAGGGATGACCTACCCGATCACGACCTGGCGGCGGCCGCGGAGCGCGCGATGGCCGACGTGCCCGACGGGGCGGTGGTGGTGATCGCCGCTCCGGACGCCCCCGGCGAGGCGGTCGCGGGCGGCAAGAAGCTCGCGGCGCTCGAGGAACTCGGGTGCGGGGGAGTGGTGGCATGGGGATCCATCCGCGACCGCGCCGAGGCAGCGGGCTATCGCACGGGGGTGTGGGCGCTGGGGGAGACGCCCCGCGCCAGCGGAGACCTGCTGCAGGTGATCGAGGTGGGTGGGCTCCTCGCCTTCGGGGGCATCACGGTGGCTCCGGGGGACTGGGTGTACGTGGACGACGCGGGGCTCATCGCGGTGCCGTGGGATGACCGGGCGCAGGTGGCCGACGCTGCCCGCGCGATCGAGGCCGACGACGCCGACGCCGTCCGGCGCATCCGGGAGGGATGAGCGGCCGGCGCGGCGCGACGGTCTGCCTCAGCCGGGAAGCACCCCCGCGACCACCCAGGCCTCGACCACGCGCCGGATGTATGCGCCGGGCGGAGGCGCGGTGAGGTCGGCGCCGGGGACGAGGCGCGCGATCGTGGCTTCGTCGATGTCCGGCCAGCCGAACGGGTCGTCGGGTTCCGTGACCAGCACGTGGCGCTCGCCCGGTGGGTCGGGCAGGCGCACCTCCAGCCGGGCGCCCTCGACGCCTCCTGCGTGCAGGCACGCGTGCGCCGCCGGCAGCGCGTATCCGGGGTAGGTGAGGATGCCCGGCCCGTAG
>JBJTJN010000068.1:0-15911 GCA_046095485.1 Actinomycetota bacterium | reverse complement strand
CGACTGCACGAGCACGCTGCGGATGTCCTCGGGGCGCCAGGACGGGTGGTCCACGCGCAGGCGCAGGGCGGTGGCGGCCACGGACGCCGTTGCGGCGGACGTGCCGCTGAGCGGCGCCTGCCGCGGCTGGCCCGACTCATCCCGGCCCGGGTAGGCGGCCTCAACCGCGATGGCCGGCGCCACCAGGTCGGGCTTGAGGCGTCCGTCGGCAGTGGGCCCGCGCGACGAGAACGATGCCACGGCCGCGGTGGCTCCCTGGTCGGCGCGCGGCACCACGCTCACCGACGCCGAGGGGTCGCGGGCCAGCATGTCCATGACGGCCCTGCCCTGCGTGGGCCCGAGCCCCACGATGGGAATCGGCAGGTCGGCGCCGCCCACGATGCCCGGGAACGCCCCGGTGCCGTCCTCATCCCACACCACCAGCCCCAGCGCGCCGGCCCCAGCCGCCCGGCGCGCCACCTCGGCGAGCGGCGTGCCGCTGCGGGTGACCATGGCCACCGCGCCGGCCACGATGCTGCGGCCGCCCTCGCCCGCGAAGTCGCGGATGTCGGTGCCGCTGCCCACGCCGGCGTCGCCGCTGGCGGGCACCAGGCGCAGGCCGGCCTTCAGGGAGTTGGAGGGCTCGGCGCCCATGAGGGGCAGCGGGCTCATGCGGGCGGCGGCCGGACCGATGGACATGGTGAGGTCGGCCGTGCGCGGCGCGGTTCCACCGGCCATTCCGCCCACCACCAGGACGTCCTTCAGGGCCGCGGCGTTGCCGAGCGTGCCCGGCACCCCACCCGTGGGGCCATCGTTGCCCGCGGGGGCCACCACCACGGCGCCCGCGCGGTCGGCGGCGGCCATGGCGCGGGCCACGGGGTCCACGCCGCCTGCGCCGAAGCCCCGGGCCACGCCCATCACCACCACGTCGGCGGCATCCTCGGGGGCGCCGTCGCGGTTGGGGTCCATGGCGATCTCCAGCGCCGCCAGCACGCGGTCGGTGCGCGCCAGCGTGCGCACGCGCCCATCCACCATCTCGCGGGCCGTCACGCGGTACACCAGCATGCGGGGCATCACCCCGGCCGGCAGGCCCGCCAGTGCGGGCGAGCGCAGGATGATCGATGCCATTTGCGTTCCGTGGCTCTCGCCCGAGGGGTCGTTGGGATCAGGCGAGGGATCGGCATCGCCCTCCACCAGGTCCGACCCCGCGATGATGAGGTTCGCGGGACCGATGCCGCCGCCGAGCCACGGATGGGCGGCATCCACCGCGCTGTCGATGAGCGCGATGTGCTTCGGGCCCTGCGGGGGGGCCGGGGTCGGCGTTGCCGGTGGGGCGGGCTGCGAGGCCGGCGCAGGCGTCGGGGTCGTGGGCGCAGGCGTCGGGGTCGGGGGCGCAGGCGTCGGCGTGGTGGGCGCGGTGGTGACACGCGGGGGCTCGGCGCCGGTTCCGGGGACCGGGGAGTCGGCCGTGGGAAGCGGCAGGCCCGGCTGCGACTGCGCGGGCGACATGAAGAGCACCGGCACCACTGCCTGGATGCCCGGGATCTCCGCGGCGGTGCTGAGCCGGCCGGATGGCAGGCGCACGGCGAGGCCGTTCACCAGGGTGCGGTAGCGGTGGGTGACCACTCCGCCCATGCCCTGCAGCGATCCCTCCACCGCCAGCTGGTCGGCCTGCATGGTGGACAGCGCCGCCGGGCGATCGGCTTCGGGAACGTCCACCAGCCCGGGTCCGTCGAGCAGGATGATGGCCGACTCGGTGTCGCCGGCCGGAGGCACCTGCGGGGCGCGCTGGCCGTCCACCACGTCGCGCCAGCCGGCCGACGCCACCAGCGTGCCGTCGGCGGGGCCGCCCTCCTGCGCCACCACGAACGCCGGTGCGGCGATGGCCGCGGCGGCAGCGAGTGCGATGCCGATGTGCAGGCCCCTCATGCGGCGATTCCGCCGGGCGGGGCGGTGGCGATGGCATCCTCGCCCACGTAGTCGGGCCACGGGATGGCCGGGGTGAATGCCGCGGCGGCGGCGATCATGGCCGCGTTGTCGGTGCAGAGCGCGCGATCGGGGATCGCCACGCGCAGGCCACGTGCGGACGCCGCCTGCTCCACCAGCTCGCGCAGGCGCCCGTTGGCGGCCACTCCCCCGCCGATCGACACCGCCGGCACGCCGTGGATGTCGGCCGCCAGCATGAGGCGGTCCACCAGGGGCCGCACGATGGCCTCCTGGTACGAGGCCGCAAGGTCGGCGCGCCGGGCCTGCACGCCGTCGTCCCCCAGCTCGCGCGTGGCGTAGAGCAGGGCCGTCTTCACCCCGGCGTACGAGAAGTCGAGCTGCTGCGGGCCACGCGACTTGAGGCCCACGGGAAAGTCGAAGGCCGTGGCGTCGCCCTCGCGGGCCAGGGCCTCCAGGCCCGGGCCGCCCGGGTAGGGAATGCCCAGCAGGCGGGCGCCCTTG
This sequence comes from Actinomycetota bacterium, assembly GCA_046095485.1. Lineage (GTDB taxonomy): Bacteria > Actinomycetota > Thermoleophilia > Miltoncostaeales > Miltoncostaeaceae > SYFI01. The sequence continues at coordinate 13,484 of JBJTJN010000068.1, read as the reverse complement.
TCGATGGCCTCGCCCGCGGCGTCGTCGAGGGTCTGGCCAAGAAGCTGCGGGGCTGCGTAGTGGTGCACCAGGTCGAGCCGCGTGTGCCCGCCGGACGCCGTGAGGGCCACGAACGGCGGGTCGAGCGCCAGGGGCTCGAGCCAGCACGCGGCCACGTGCCCGTGCAGGTGGTCGGCCATCACCAGCGGCTTGCCGGTGGCGTAGGCCAGCGCCTTGGCCGTGGCCACGCCCACCAGCAGCGCGCCGATCAAGCCGGGGCGCCGGGTGACGGCGATGCGGTCGATGTCGTCCAGGCCCACGCCGGCGTCGTCGAGGGCGCGGTCAACCACGGCGTTGACCGTGGTGAGGTGGTGACGGGCCGCGACCTCGGGCACCACCCCGCCATACACCGAGTGCAGCTCGGCCTGGGATGCCACCACGTTCGAGAGGATGCGGCGGCCGTCCACCACGGCGGCGGCGGTCTCGTCGCAGGAGGTCTCGATGGCGAGCACCACGTCGCCCATCAGCTGCCGTCCTCCTGGGGCTCCCGCCACATGATCAGCGCGTCCTCCTGGTTGTCGGAGTAGTAGCGCGGCCTCACGCCGCAGTCCACGAATCCCCGCGCCCGATACAAGCGTATGGCGGCATCGTTCGAGACCCGCACCTCGAGGGTGTAACGATCGTACGGCCGGCCGTCGAGGGCGGAGATCACGCCGTCCACCAGCATTCCCCCGATGCCGCGGCGACGGTGCCCGGTATCGACGGTGACGTTGAGGATGTGCCAGGAGTCGCCCTGCCCCGCGCAGGCGATGAAGCCCACCACCTCGTCGCCGTCCACCGCCACCAACATGGCGCCCTCGGGGCGAAGGAGTTCCTTCGCGAACAGCTGGCGCGACCACGGCACGGGGTTGTTGCGCGTCTCGATGGACAGGATCGCAGTGATGTCGTCCGGGCGTGCCGGACGCACCACGGGCGGCCGGGCCTTCGGCATGCGTGGGGCCCTGGCCTGGCGCGCGCTCATGCCGGGGCCTCCTCGCGCAGGCGGCGCAGGCGGTTCTCCTCGGCGTCCGGCAGGCGAAGGTACTCGGGCGCCACGGGCCTGCTGGCGCCCGCCCTCACCAGCTGCACCAGGCGCACCGGGGAGATGCGGTCGGCCAGGGCGTGCGCGCGACGGGCATCAGGCGGAAGCGGCACCAGGTCGGCGCCGTCGCCCGCCACCACGCATTCGCCAAGCGGTGCGAGTGCCGTGGCCAGCGCCTCGGGATCCCACGCCGCGGGGGCCACGACCTCCTGCAGGCCACCGGCAGGGCTCACGCGATAGGCCGCGGCGAACACCTGGCCTCGACGGGCGTCGATGACCGGAATCACGAGAGCGTGCTCCCCGGGGCCGGGCGCGCCGGGCACATCGTTGGCGGCCCCGCCGCTGCCGTGACCGAGGGCGATGCCCAGCGCGAGGGCCTCGAGGGTGGACGCCCCGTGCACCGGGATCGCCAGCGCCTGCCCCAGTCCGAGCGCCGTGGCGATGCCGATGCGGATGCCCGTGAACCCGCCGGGCCCGAGGCCCACGACGATGTCATCGAGGTCGCGGGGCGTGACGCCCGCCTCGCCGAACAGCTCGTGCGCGGCCTCCAGCACGCGGCGCCCGCCGCCCGGGATGCGCCCGAGCCAGGCCTCGGCCACGACGTCGTCGCCATCGACGATCGCCAGGGCCGGGTCAGGCGTTGCGGTGTCGAGCGCGAAGGTCGTCACAAAGGGCCTCGAGCGATGCATCGGTACCGGGATCGGCGCCGTCCAACCGTAACACCCGCCTGTCGCCGCCCCCGTGGGCGATTTCCACGCGCACGCGGGGCTCGGGAAGCCCGTGCAGCACGGAGTCGGGCCACTCGACGAACGCCACGCCGTCGGGGCCCACGCACTCGAGCGCCAGGCCGAGTTCCTCGTCGTCGGGGTCGCCCAGGCGCCAGGCATCGAGGTGCGCCACCGGCAGCCGCCCCGCGTAGGAATTGGCGATGGCGAACGTGGGGCTGGTGACGGGGCCCTCCACGCCAAGAGCGCGCGCGGCCGCCCGCACCAGTGTGGTCTTCCCCGCCCCGAGGTCGCCGCGCAGCACCACGACGTCGCCCGGGGCGAGCAGCGCCGCGATGCCCGCGCCCAGATGCTCGGTGTCACCCGGGCCCTCGCTCACGAACTCGACGGTCATCAGAAGAGTCCCAGCTGCTCGGTGGATGGCTCCCGCGCGGGCCCGGCCCGGGCCCCTGCGCCTGCGCCTGCCCCTGCGCCTGCCCCTGCTCCCGCGCCTGCTCCTGCCCCGCGCGCGGCGGGCGCGCTCGCCGGGTCGATCACCTCAGTTGCCTCGGGCGCGGCGTCCCCGGGGTCGGCGCCGGCCACCATCGCCGGCAGCCGCGCGAAATCGTCCTGCAGGCTTCCGAGCATGGCCCGCGTGTAGAGGGCGGCCGCCGGGTGGTACACCGGATACAGCGTGACCGGCACCCCCGCGAACTCGATGGGCAGCGGCTGGCCGTGCACCTTGCTGATGCCCTCGGGGCGACCGGACAGCAGCTTGGTGGCGAAGTTGCCGAGCGTGCAGACCACGCGCGGGCGGATGAGCGCCACCTGCTCCTCGAGGTAGCCGCGGCAGGAGTCGATCTCGTCGGGCCGCGGATCGCGGTTGCCCGGCGGGCGGCACTTGAGCACGTTGGCGATGAACACCTGCTCGCGGGTCATGCCGATTCCGGCCAGCAGCTCGTCGAGCAGCTTTCCCGCCTGGCCCACGAATGGCAGCCCCGTGCGGTCCTCGTTGGCCCCCGGCGCCTCCCCCACGAACAGCAGGTCGGCGTCCGGATCACCCGCTCCCACCACCACGTTGGTGCGCCCCTCGGACAGGGGACAGCGCGTGCACCCGCGAAGGTGCTCGGCCAGCCTTTCCAGCCCCTGGGCGCGGACCGCGGCATCGCTCATCAATACCCCACGCTATAAGCGACCCCGGACGCCCGGATCGCCCGCCGCAAGGCCTTGTTACACGGGTGCCGGGCGGGCTAGATTGCCCCATCCGAATTCGGCGCCAAGCCCGGTACCCCGCCTCGGGGACTGGAGCGAGTCCGGTTCGGCGATGCCCGCCATCTGGTGCGGGCGCGTCGTGCTGCGCCAGTCGTACATGACCCACACACAGTCGCAATCCCACGATTCCCGGACGCGCCCCGACGTGGTCCGCACGGTGCCCGAACTGCGCGCCGCCATCGACGCCCTGCGCGCCGAGCGCGGGTCGGTGACGCTGGTGCCCACCATGGGCGCGTTCCACGAGGGCCATCTCTCGCTCATGCGGCGCGCTGCGGAGGGCGGCAGCGGCGTGGTGGTGTCGCTGTTCGTCAACCCCACGCAGTTCGCCCCCACGGAAGACCTCGCGGCGTACCCGCGCGATGAGGACCGCGACCTGGCGCTGGCCGCGGGCGCGGGGGCCGACCTGGTGTGGGCACCGGCGGTGGAGGACGTCTACCCGGGTGGCTACGCGATGGAGATCACCATCGGCGGGCCGGCCGAGGTACTGGAGGGCGCGAGCCGCCCGCACCACTTCGCCGGGGTGGCCACCGTGGTGGCCAAGCTGCTCACCGCCGTGCGGCCCGACCGCGTGGTGTTCGGGCAGAAGGACGCCCAGCAGGTGGCGGTGATCCGCCGCCTCATGGCCGACCTGCACCTGGACGACATCGAGATGATCGTCGCCCCCATCGTCCGCGAGGACGACGGCCTGGCGATGAGCAGTCGCAACGCCTACCTGGGCCCCGACGATCGCGCCGCCGCGGTGGTGCTGTCACGGGCCCTGGCGGCGGCGGCCGGACTCGCCGAGGAGGGCGAGGACGACGCCGCGCGCATCGAGCAGGCCGCGCTGGCCGTGATGGCCGCCGAGCCGCGGTGCGAGCCCGAGTACGCGGCGGTGGTCCACCCGGACACCTTCGCCAGGCAGGACCGCCTGGAGGCACCCGCCCTCCTGTGCGTGGCCGCGCGGGTGGGTCCCGCACGGCTGATCGACAACCAGGAACTTCCCGTACCCACCACACGGAGGACCAACGTGCCCCGAGCACGCACGATGCTGAAGAGCAAGATCCACCGCGCCACGGTGACCGACGCCAGCCTGAACTACGTCGGCTCGATCACCGTGGACCGCGACCTGCTCGACCTCGCGGACATCCATGAGTACGAGAAGGTGAGCGTGCTCAACATCAACACCGGCGCGCGGTTCGAGACCTACGCCATCAACGGCCCGCGCGGCCGTGGCGACATCTGCCTCAACGGCGCGGCCGCCCGGCTGGCGCACCCCGGCGACCTGGTGATCATCCTCACCTACGCCGAGTACGACGAGTCCGAGCTGGTGGACGGGCACGAGCCCACCGTGGTGCACCTGAACTCCCGCAACGAGGTGACCGAGCTGGTGGAGGACATGGTGCCGGTCATGTGGGAGGTCGAGTAACCATCCTCGCCGCACCCGACATCCGGGCGCTCAAGGGCGCTCGCCGCATGGCGATGCTCACGGCGTACGACTACCCCATGGCCCTGGCGCTCGACCAGGTGGGGCTCGACGTGATCCTCGTGGGCGACAGCCTCGGCGAGGTGGAGCTGGGGTACGACTCCACCCGGGCCGTGACGCTCGCGATGATGGAGCACCACGTGCGAGCGGTGGCCAACGGGGCCACGCGCACGCACATCTGCGGCGACATGCCCGCGGGGTCGTACGCCGACCCGCGCCAGGCGGTGGCCAGCGCGATGGCCCTGGTGTCGGCCGGGGCGCACTCGGTGAAGCTCGAGGGCGCGCTGATCCCGCAGGTGGAGGCCATCATCGACGCCGGGATCCCCGTGATGGGCCACGTGGGGCTGCTGCCGCAGACGGCCGGGGGCGGCTACCGCAAGCAGGGCAGGACATCCTCGGATGCCGACCGCCTGGTGGCCGAGGCCATCGCGCTCGACCGCGCCGGGTGCTTCGCGATCGTCATCGAGTGCGTGGATGCCGACGCGGCGCGCCGCATCACCGCCGCCGTGGGCGCGCCCACCATCGGCATCGCGGCGGGCATCGACTGCGATGGCCAGGTGCTGGTGAGCACCGACCTCATCGGTCTGCTGCCCGACCCCCCGCCCTTCATGGCGCCGCGCGCGAACGTGCGCGACATCATCATGGGCGCGGCCGCGGAGTTCGCGGCCGAGGTACGCGCGACGGCAAGCGAGCCGGCCGCGCGAAGCGCGAAGCAGTAGCCAAGCCCCGGTGTCAGGCACCTAACCAAGCCGCGCGCGTTGCGTGACGGTCGGTTAAGTGCCTGACACCGGGGTGGCTAGATCAGGCCGCCCTTCGCGATCTTCTTCAGGTTCAGGGCCTTGTTGAGGGTTGCCTCATCCACGCCCTTCTCGCGCGCGACCTCGCGGAGCGGACGGCCGCTCTGGGTGGCCTCCTTCACAATGTCGGTGGCGAGGTCGTACCCGATGTAGGGGTTGAGCGCGGTGGCCGCGGCCAGCGTGCCCTCGGCGTGCCGGTTGAGCCCCTCGAGGTTCGGCTCGATGCCGTCCACGCACTTGGTGCGGAACACCGTGGCCGTGGTGGTGAGCAGGTGGATCGACTGCAGCAGGTTGCGCGCCATCAGCGGGATGCGCACGTTGAGCTCGAAGTTGCCCTGCGTGCCCGCCACCGTGATGGCGGTGTCGTTGCCGATCACCTGGGCGCCCACCTGCATGACCACCTCGGGGATGACCGGGTTGACCTTGCCCGGCATGATCGACGAGCCCTTCTGCAGCTCGGGCAGGAAGATCTCGCCCAGGCCGCAGCGCGGGCCGGAACCCATCCACGCCAGGTCGTTGGCGATCTTGGTGAGCGACACCGCCAGCATCTTCAGCGATGCGGAGGTCTCCACCAGGCCGTCGCGGTTGGCCTGCGCCTCGAAGGGGTCGGCCGGCGCGGAGATCTTGAGGTTGGTCTCCTTGGCCATGATCTCGCGCACCATCTTCGCGAACTTCGGATGGGTGTTGAGCCCGGTGCCCGTGGCGGTGCCGCCGAGCGGGATCATCCCGAGGCGCGGCAGCGTGGCCTTGACGCGCTGGGTTCCCAGGCGCACCTGCGCGGCGTAGCCCGCGAACTCCTGGCCCAGGGTCACCGGCACGGCGTCCATCAGGTGGGTGCGGCCGGCCTTCACGAGCCCGCCGAACTCCTTGGCCTTGGCGGCGAACGACTTCTCGAGCGCCTCGAGGGCCGGCAGCAGCTTGTGGGTGATCTCGTCGAGCGCCGCGAGGTGCACGGCCGACGGGAAGACGTCGTTTGAGCTCTGGCCCATGTTCACGTGATCGTTGGCGTGCACGGTGACGCCCTTGATCTCGCGCGAGGCGACCTTGGCGATGACCTCGTTGGTATTCATGTTGCTCGACGTGCCCGACCCGGTCTGGAAGACGTCGACCGGGAACTGGTCGTCGAAGTGACCCGCAGCCACGGCCATGCCGGCCTCGGCGATGGCGGTGGCCACGCCCTTGTCGAGCAGGCCCAACTGGGCGTTTGCCCGGGCGGCGCCGGCCTTGATGCGGCCGAGCCAGTGGATCACCGGAAGGGGAATGGGCTCCCCCGAGATCGGGAAGTTGTCGACCGCCTTGTCGGTCTCTCCACCCCACAGCTTCGCCATCAGAACTCCCTCGTCGAATCGCTGGCCGGGGCAGGCTACAGGCGATCAGCGGCCTGTCACCGCCCGTGCCCCCCGCTGGGGCCGCCTGTCAGGTGAGCTCGCCGAGGGCGCCGAGCAGGCCCATCGCGCCGCGCACGCCCAGGTCGAGGTTCTCGAGGCGCATGTGCTCGTCAGGCGAGTGCAGGCCGTCGTCGGGCAGCCCGAACCCGCTCAGCACCACCGAGGTGCCACGCGCGGCCATGGCCGCCACCACCGGGATACTGCCCCCGATGCCCAGGGGCGTTACCGGCAGGCCCGTGCCCTCGGTGATGCCGCGCATGGCAGCGGCGATCACCGGGTCGGCGGGATCGAGCCTGCTCGAACCCGCCACCCCGAGGCCCTCCACCTCGAGGTCGGCGCCGGGAGGGCAGGCCGCCTGCATGAGGTCACGCATCACCTGCGCCAGCTGTTCGGCATCGGCCCCCGGCGGAATGCGGCACGACACCGTGGCCTCGGCCACCGCGGGGATCACCGTGGCCACGAGCGATGGGTCACCCGCCCGGATGCCGTGCACGTCCACGGACGGCAGCATGGTGGTGCGGCGCCGGTACTCGTCCACCGCGCGGTCGTCCAGCGGCCGTCCACCGGCCTGCGCCAGCAGCTGGTCGCCCTGCGGAAGGGTGGCCCAGGCCTCCACCTCGGCGCGCGACGGCTCAGGCGTGCCCTCGAGCAACGGCGTCGGCACGCGCCCCCCGCGCATCACCACGGCACCCAGCACCTGCATGAGGGCATGGATCGAGTTGAGGGCCGCGCCGCCGTACATGCCGGAGTGCAGGTCGGCGTCACCACCGCGCACGCGCACGCGGAAGTACGCCAGGCCCCGCAGCCCCGTGCACACGGCGGGCCGGCCGGGGGCGATCATCGGCGAGTCGAAGATCACCGCCGCGCGCGCCGGATCGGCCTCGGCCGCGATGAAGTCGACCGCGGAGTGGCCACCGCTCTCCTCCTCGCCGTCGATCAGCACCCGCGCCCGCACCGTGAGCCGCCCCTCGGCCCGCAGCCGCTGCAGCGCTACCAGCAGCATGAACATGTTGCCCTTGTCATCGGTGGCCCCGCGCGCGAACACCATGCCGTCGCGGATCTCCGGCTCGAACGGCGGACTGGTCCACAGCGACAGGTCGCAGGGCGGCTGCACGTCGTAGTGACCGTAGATCGTCACCACGGGGGCATCGGGCGCGTCGTCGCTCGGGGGAACCTCTCCCACCACCAGGGGGTGTCCCGAGGTGGTCACCACATCCGCGGTGCCGCCGGCGCGGCGCACCTCGTGGGCCGCCATCTCGGCGGCGCGCAGCATGTCGCCCTCGTGCGCGGGGTCGGCGCTGATGCTCGGGACCCTCAGCAGGTCGAGCAGGCGCGCGAGTTCCTCCTCGGTCATGCCGCCGCCTTCGCCTTGGCCTTGGCGCGGCGGGCGCGCTTGGGCTTGGCCGGGGCGAGCACCTTCGCGAGGAACTCCCCGGTGTGCGAACCATGCACCTGGGCCACCTGCTCGGGCGTGCCGGTGGCCACCACCGCGCCGCCGCCCGCGCCGCCCTCGGGCCCCAGGTCGACGATCCAGTCGGCCGCCCGGATGACGTCGAGGTTGTGCTCGATGACCAGCACGGTGTTGCCGGCGTCCACCAGGCGCTGCAGCACCTCGAGCAGCTTCTCGATGTCGGCGAAGTGCAGTCCCGTGGTGGGCTCGTCGAGCACGTAGAGCGTGCGGCCCGTGGCCACCTTGGCCAGCTCGGTGGCCAGCTTCACCCGCTGGGCCTCGCCGCCTGAGAGCGTGGTGGCGGGCTGGCCCAGGCGTATGTAGTCGAGCCCCACGTCGTGCAGCGTCTGCAGGCGGCGGCGCAGGCGCTCCACCGGGGCGAAGAACTCCACGGCCTCCTCCACGCTCATCTCCAGCACGTCGTGGATGGTCTTGCCCTTGTAGAACACGTCGAGGGTCTCGCGGTTGTACCGCTTGCCGCCGCACACCTCGCAGGGCACGTAGACGTCGGGCAGGAAGTGCATCTCGATGGTGATCGTGCCGTCGCCCTTGCAGGCCTCGCAGCGGCCGCCCTTGACGTTGAACGAGAACCGGCCGGGCGCCCAGCCGCGCGCGCGGGCGTCGGCGGTCATCGAGAACAGCTCGCGCACGTGGTCGAACACCCCGGTGTAGGTGGCCGGGTTCGACCGCGGCGTGCGCCCGATGGGCGACTGGTCGATGGCGATGACCTTGTCGAACTGCTCGAGCCCCTCGATGCGCTTGTGGCGCCCGGGACGAAGCGGCTTGCGGTTGAGCCGGCCAGCCATCGCCTTGAGGATGATCTCGTTGACCAACGTGCTCTTGCCCGACCCCGACACCCCGGTGACGCACGTGAGCACGCCCACGGGCACCGACACGTCGATGTCGCGCAGGTTGTTCTCGCGCGCGCCCTCCACCGTGAGCCAGCCCTGGGGCTCGCGCCGCTCGGCGGGGATCGGGATCGCGCGGGCGCCGGACAGGTAGGCACCGGTCACCGACTCGGGCTCGGCCTCCACCTCATCGGCGGTACCCGCGGCCACCACGCGCCCGCCGTGCTCGCCCGCCCCCGGCCCCATGTCGATGAGGTGGTCCGACGAGCGCATCATGTCCTCGTCGTGCTCCACCACCAGCACGGTGTTGCCGATGTCACGCAGGCGCTCGAGGGTGCCGATGAGCTTGCGGTTGTCGCGCTGGTGCAGGCCGATCGATGGCTCGTCGAGGATGTAGAGCACGCCCACCAGCCCGGCGCCGATCTGCGTGGCAAGGCGAATGCGCTGGGCCTCGCCGCCCGACAGCGTGCCCGCGGCACGGGCCAGGTTGAGGTACCCCACGCCCACATCCACGAGGAACCTCAAGCGGGCGCAGATCTCGGCCACCGCGCGCTCGGCGATGAAGGCCTCGGTCTCGGTGAGCTCGAGGCCCTCGAGGAACGCCAGGGCGTCCTCGATGGACAGGTCGGTGAGCTCGTGGATGTTCGTGCCGCCCACCGTGACGGCCAGGATCTCCGGGCGCAGTCGCGCGCCGTGGCATGACGCGCAGGCGTTGGGCGACATGTACTGCTCGATGCGGTCGCGCACCAGGTTCGACCCGCTGGTGGCGTAGCGGCGCCGCATCTGCGGGATGACGCCCTCGAAGCGCGCGGTGGTGGAGTACCCGCGACGCCGTCGCTTGCCCAGGTCGAGCCGCTCCACGCGGTCGGGGCCGTACAGCAGCAGGTCGCGGTCCTCCTGCGGCAGGTCCTTCCACGGCACGTCCATGGGGATGTCCCAGTGGGCGCAGGCCGATCGCAGCAGCAGGTCGTAGAAGTCGGTGGTGCGGTCGGCCCAGGGCAGGATGGCCCCGCCGGCCAGGGTGCGCTCGGGGTCGACGACCAGCTCGGGGTCGACCTCGGGCATGAAGCCCAGGCCGGTGCACTCCTCGCACGCCCCCTGCGGGGCGTTGAACGAGAAGATGCGCGGCGCGAGCTCGGGAAGCGATGCGCCATGCTCGGGGCACGCGAGCTTCTCGGAGTAGGTCCACGAGCGCTCGTCGCCGTCGGCCTCCTGGATTCGCACCAGGCCGTCGCCCAGGCGCGCCGCCGTCTCGAGGCTCTCGGTGAGGCGCCGGCGAAGATCGCTGCGCATCACCAGGCGGTCCACCACCACCTCGATCGTGTGGCGCTTGTTCTTCTCGAGCGCCGGCACCTCGTCGATGGCGTGCACCTCGCCGTCCACGGCCACGCGCGCGAAGCCCTCGTCGCGGATGTGGTCGAGCACGTCGCGGTGCTCGCCCTTGCGATCGCGCACCACCGGGCCCATCACCAGGAACCGCGTGCCCTCCGGCAGCGCCAGCACGCGATCGGCGATCTGCTCCACGCTCTGCCCGGCGATCTGCACGCCGCACACCGGGCAGTGCGGTATCCCGATGCGCGCGTACAGCACGCGCAGGTAGTCGTACACCTCGGTCACCGTGGCAACGGTGGACCGCGGGTTGCGGCTGGTGGTCTTCTGGTCGATCGAGATGGCCGGGGACAGCCCCTCGATATCGTCCACGTCGGGCTTGTCCATCTGCCCGAGGAACTGCCGCGCGTAGGCGGACAGGCTCTCCACGTACCGGCGCTGGCCCTCGGCGTAGAGGGTGTCGAATGCCAGGCTCGACTTGCCCGATCCCGAGAGCCCGGTGATCACCACCAGCCGGTCCCGGGGGATCTCGACGGAGACGTCCTTGAGGTTGTGCTCCCGGGCACCGACGACGCTGATCGAACTCACTGCGCCCATCGTAACCCGGCCCGCCGTCGCCCCGGCCTGCGAACATGTGCGGCGTGACCAGCGCACGCGAACGCGCCGAGTGGGCGCTCCATTGCGACACCGCCATGCGCGATGCCGGGCTGCGATCGGGCGGCGCCCGCCAGGCGGTGGTGCAGCTGCTGGCCCGGCAGGACTGCTGCCTGAGCGCGCACGAGATACGCGACGCCCTGGCCGCCGAGCCCGGCCCCACGCCGGGAATGGCCAGCGTGTACCGGGCGCTCGACACCCTCACCGACCTGCACCTCGTGCACAAGGTCGACCTGGGCGGGCAGGTGGCCAAGTACGAGCCCGCGCACCCCGGCGGGGATCATCACCACCACGCGGTGTGCCGCGAGTGCGGCGCCGTGGTGCCCATCGAGGACGACGACGTGGAGACGGCCATCCACGCAATGGCGGACCGGCTGGCCTTCGACGTGGAGGCCCACGACATCACGCTGCGCGGCCGATGCGCGCGGTGCGCCGGGGTGCGCTGACCCGCGCCACCGCGGCCGACGGGTAACGTCGCCCCGTGGACTCCTCCCCCGTCCTGCCGACGAAGGGCCGCACCCTGCGCGGTGCCCTCAAGCCCAACAAGCAGGTCCCTCTGCTGTGGCGCCCGGCCATCGCAACCCTGCTGGCGACGGTCCTCGCCGGATGGCTCACGTGGCTGGCCGGATACCGCCCGCCCGAGGCTGCCCGCTACATCTGGGGCCACTTCGACATCGGCAAGCACCTGGGCTTCGAGTACCAGCTCTACGTGGTGGCCAAGGTGCTGCCGGCGGTGTTCGTGGCCTTCTTCGTCATCATGGCCGCGGTCCTGGTGCCGAGGAAGCAGAGCCTGCCGTCGGCGCTCATGGCCTCGGTGGCGATGCTCGCGACGCTGTTCCTCGCATGGGGCGCCGTCAAGAGCCCGTGGGCCGTTGGCGCGGTGATGGCCGTGGTCATTGCGCTGGGTCCGCTCACCAAGCGCCATGGGGGCGTGGGCGCCGGGCTGAGCCCGCTGGTCGCCGTGGCCTTCTTCTTCTTCGCCGTCATGGGGGTTGCGAAGGGGCTCGATCCCGAAGGCGTGCTGGTGCAGGCGGGAATCGGGGCCGGCGCCGGGCTCGTGGTGCTGCTGGTCATCACGATCCTGCGGCTCACCACCGGCTTCACGCTCATCAAGCGCCCCGAGGCACGCCCCAAGAGCACCACCACGCCCCCGCCCTTCTTCTCGGGGGGCATCGCCATGCGCCAGGCGTTGCTGCTGGGCGTGCTGCTGGGCACCACCGCCGGCCTATGGGCCGCCACCCGCAACCACAACTTCTTCTGGGTGATGGTGACGTTCTGGGCCATCACGCAGGCCACCCCCGATGCCACCTTCGACCGTGGCGTCAAGCGCGTGGTGGGCGTGATGATCGGCTGCCTGCTGATCGGCGGCCTGTCCACCGTGGCAACGCCCGACGTGGTGGTGACCGTCGGGTTCATCATGCTGTACGCGGGAATCCTCTGGTGGGCGCGCAACTACACCATCTACATCGCGGGCATCACCATGATGACCGTGGCCCTGCACGGCGACCTCGAGCATTACTCATTCCTGCACTGGGCCTTCCTGCGGATATCCGACACCCTCATCGGGCTCGTCATCGGCTTCGGGGCCTACTGGCTGGTCATCACGCTGCCGGAGATCCGCAAGGCGCGTCGGCTGGCCGGGGGCGAACAGGGATCCCCGTAGCGACCGCAGGCAACGGCTGCGGTCGCGCGCCCTGCACGGCCGCCCCACGCCCCGCCGCACTGCCCCCCTCGCGCCGCAACTGCTCCTACGAGGCGATGGCCTTCTTCGACACATCTGATGACGACACGTGCTTGACGCCCCAGGCGATGCCCAGGGCGGCCACGGCAACGAGCGTCACGCCGATCACCTGGGCCTCCACGCGCGCGGCGTCGAGGCCGATGAGGTCGTTGCCCGCGGACACCAGCATCACCACCGCCGCAGACTCGAAGAACGCGTAGTAGGTGTAGCTCTTCTGCATCACCACGAACGCCGGGATCAACAGGATGAAGCCGATCACGTAGAAGGCCCATTCCGGGAGCGGGATGAGCGAGATGGGGATGATGATCGCCAGGCCCGCCACGGTGCCGATGAGGCGCTCCCTCCCGCGCTTGGTGTCGTCCCCCTGCACGATGGGCGGGATCACCACGATGAGCGTGAGCGCCACCCAGTACCCGTGGGGAAGGCCGGTGGCCACGGCGATGGACGTGCCGATCACGAACAGCCCCGCCACGATGGCGCCGGATACCCACTCGTAGCCGATCCAGTTCGCCTTGCCGGGCACCTCGGCCTTCATCCCGAGGCGGCGGCCGGTGAGCACCCCGATCAGGCCGCCCAGCACCGCGAACACCGCGCTGAGAATGGCGTCGCGTAATCCCACCACCTGCGTGGCCATCGTGGGCACCATGCCGGCGTAGAGCAGCGCGGGCATGTAGCCGTACGGCATGCCGATGCCGGCGGCGAGGCCCACGACGCCCATCACCACCACCCACCCCCAGCCGTAGCCCACCGTCGTGGTGGCGAAGGCGTACACGCCGAGC
>JBJTJN010000067.1:0-11880 GCA_046095485.1 Actinomycetota bacterium | reverse complement strand
AGGCGATCCAGGTCCACCTCGGCCGAGTACACCTTGTCGATGCAGCCGATCCAGCGCACGCCGTCCTGCTCGTGCGCGTAGAGGCGCGGGCACTGGATCGCCACGCAATGCGCGGGATACACCACGCGCTCGCAGCGCACGGGGCACGCACGGCACGACCCGTTCTGGGGCGGTTGGCTCACATCACCAGTGAAGCGGGGCGGCGGGCGGCGATCAAGCCACCGCGCGCTCGCCGAACATGCTTTTGAGCGATGCCAGCAGGCCACGGTCGGAGGGGTCCACCTGGTATTCGTTGCCGAGGCGGATGCGCTTCTCGCCCTCGGGGGTGCGAAGCGACACGATCACGCACGCCTCGCCGGGGTGGTCGCTGAAGAGCTTCTTCAGCATGTCCATGTCGGCACTCGCGAACCGCGCCGCCTCCACCTCGAGCAGCAGGCGGTCCTCCTCGTCGGCCGGGTCGGGCATGAACGGCTCGGCCGCCTGCGCCACCAGCTTGGTCTCGCCCTCGCCCTTCTGGTCGATGCGCCCGTTGATGAGCACCAGGGCGTCCTCGGCCAGGAACTCCCGCGCGGCGGTGAGCACCTGCGGCACCACCACCACCTCGATCGAGCCCTCGAGGTCGTCGAGGCGCACGAACGCCATGGGCTCGCCGCGCTTGGTGGTGATGTTCTTCACCGCGCCCACCAGCCCGCCGAGCGTGACCGACTGGCCGTCGGCGCACTGGCCCACCTCGCCGATGGTCATCGACGTCAGCCGCCGCAGCTGCCGGCGGCAGTCGGCCAGCGGGTGGCTCGACACATACAGGCCGATGGCCTCCTTCTCGCCGGCCAGCAGCTCGTCCTTGTCCATCTCGGGCGCCGTGATTGGCGGGTCGGCTTCGAGCGAGCCCCCGGCGGCGTCCTCGAGCAGGCCGAACAGCGACTCCTGCCCGGCCGCCTGGTCGGTGCGGCGCTTGGCGGCCTGCGCCATGGCAGCCGGCAGGGCGTCCAGCATGCCGGCGCGCGTTGCGCTGGTGCAGTCGAGCGCGCCCCCGCGAATGAGGCTCTCGAGAGCGCGCTTGTTGAGCTGCGCGGGGTCGATGCGCCGGCAGAAGTCCCAGATCGAGGTGTAGGGCCCACCCGACGCGCGCTCCTCGATGAGCGCGTGCACGGCGTTCTCCCCCACGCCCTTCACGGCGGTGAGGCCGAATCGGATCTCCTTCTCGCCCGTCACCGCGAAGCCCGACTCCGACCGGTTGACGTCGGGCGGCAGCACCTCGATGCCCATGTCCGAGCAGGCGGACACGTAGAAGGGCACGCGGTCCTTGGTGTCCATCACCGAGGTCAGCACCGCGGCCATGTACTCGGCCGGGTGGTTGGCCTTGAGGTACGCGGTGCGATAGGCCAGCAGCGCATAGCACGCGGCATGCGACTTGTTGAACGAGTAGTCGCCGGCCGCCTCGCAGAGCCCCCAGAGGTCCTCGGCCACATGGGCGTCGGTGCCGGAGTCGATGCACCCCTGCACGAACTGATCGCGCAGCGACGCCATGAGCTCCTTGTCCTTCTTGCCCACGGCCTTGCGCAGGTCGTCCGCTCGTGCAGGTGAGAACCCCGCGAGCGCGCGGGAGATCTGCATGAGCTGTTCCTGGTAAACCGCAACGGAATAGGTCGGGCCGGTGATCGGCTCGAGGCGGGGGTCGGCGAAGCGCACGCGGCTGGGGTCGCGCTTGTTCTTCGCGTAGGTGGAGATGAAGGCCATGGGGCCCGGGCGGTAGAGGGCCACCAGCGCCACGAGGTCGGCGAACTCGGTGGGCCGCACCTCGCGCAGGGCGTCGCGCATGCCGGATGACTCGAACTGGAACACGCCCAGGGCGTCGCCCTTGGCCAGCATGCGGTAGGTGGGGGCGTCGTCCATGGGGAGGGCCTCGATGTCGAGGTCGTTCCCGGTGGTGACCTTCACGAGCCGCAGGGCGTCCTGGATGATGTCCAGGTTGCGCAGGCCGAGGAAGTCCATCTTCAGCAGGCCGAGGGCCTCCACGTCGTGGTCGGGCACCTGCGTGACCACCGCGCCCTGGTCGTCCACGCGCACCGGCAGGTAGTCGGTGACCGCCCCGGGGGCGATCACCACCCCCGCCGCATGCACGCCCTCGTTGCGCACCAGGCCCTCGAGCGGTCGGGCAACCTCCACCAGCCGCTTGGCGCCCTCGTCGGCCTCCATCGCGGCTGCGAGCTCGGTGCCGGGTGCGGCGGCCTCGTCGAGCTTGATGCCCAGCTTCTCGGGCACGAGCTTGGCGATGCGGTCCACCTGCCCGTACGACAATCCCAGCACGCGCCCGGAGTCGCGCACCACGGCGCGCGCCAGCAGCTTTCCGAAGGTGCCGATGCGGGCCACGGCGTCGCTGCCGTACTTCTCGGTCACGTACGCCACCACGCGGTCGCGCCCGCCCACCGAGAAGTCGGTGTCGATGTCCGGCATCGACTTGCGGCCCGGGTTGAGGAAGCGCTCGAAGAGCAGGCCGTGCTCGAGCGGATCGAGGTCGGTGATGCGCAGGGCAAACGCCACCAGCGACCCGGCTGCCGACCCGCGGCCCGGGCCCACGGCCACGCCGTTGTCGCGCGCCCACTTGATGTAGTCCCACACGATCAGGAAGTACGATGAGAAGCCCATCTCCTGGATGGTGTTGAGCTCGAACCGCAGGCGGTCCTCGGCCTCGGCCGGCCACTGGCCCGCCCCGTAGCGGCGGTCGAGGCCCTCGCGGCACAGGTGCTCGAGGTAGGCGTCGTCGCTCTCGCCGGTGGGCACCGGGAACACCGGCAGCTTGATGTCGCCGAGTGGCAGGTCGAGCCCCGAGCAGCGGTCGGCCACCTCGATGGTGGCCGGGATGGAGTCGGGGAAGTCCGGTAGCGCCTGCAGCATCTCGTCCGCGCTCTTGATGAAGAACTCCTGCGTGTCGAACTTGAACCGGTTGGGGTTCGACAGCACATCGCGCGTCTGGATTGCCAGCAGGGCCTCATGGCTCTCGGCGTCCTGGTGGCAGATGTAGTGCACGTCGCCGGTGGCCACCAGCGTGCGTCCGGTCTCCTTCGCCAGGGTGCCGAGGTGCTGGTTGATGCGCTTCTGCGATGCGATCCCTGAGTCCTGGAGCTCGAGGTAGACGTCTTCGGGCCCGAAGATCTGGCAGAGGGTGTCGAGTTCCTCGCGGGCCCCGGTGAGGTCCTCGTCGGCCAGGCGCGAGCAGATGGTCCCCGACAGGCACCCCGACAGCACGATGATGCCGTCGGCGTAGCGGCTCATGAGCTCGTGGTCGATGCGCGGCCGGCGGTGGTAGCCGTCGAGGTATCCCGCCGAGCAGAGCCGGATGAGGTTGTAGTAGCCCTCGGTGCTCTCGGCGAGCAGCGTGAGGTGGTTGCGCCGCTCGCGCCCGGGGCGCTCGCGGTGGTCGGGCACCACGTAGGCCTCGAGGCCCACGATGGGCGTGATGCCCCGCTTGCTGGCCTCGCGATAGAGCTCGACGGCACCGCTCATCACGCCGTGGTCGGTGAGCGCCACGGCGCTCTGCCCGAGCTCCTCCACCCTGTCGAGCAGCCGCGGGATCTTGCACGCGCCGTCGAGGATCGAGTAGTCCGAGTGCACGTGCCGGTGCGCGAATGGTGTGCTGCCGCTCACCCCGCGAAACCTACCCGTCCCGCCTGACACCGGGGTCAGCCCAGGTCGCGCGCCTCTTCGATCTGGTGGGCCATGCGGCTCTGCAGGCTGAAGAGCTCGATGAAGCCCGGCGAGGCGTTCTGCGAGAAGCTCGGGTCGGCGTCGAAGGTGGCCAGGGTGCGGTCGTACAGCGCCACCGGCGAATCGCGGGTGATCACCGTGGCCGAGCCCTTGTAGAGGCGCACGGTCACGGTGCCCTCCACCTTGCGGTTCACGTGATCCATGAAGGCGTTGAGGTCCTTCATGAGCGGCTCGTACCACAGGCCCTCGTAGGCCAGCTGCGCCCACAGCAGGTCGAGGGTGGGCTTCAGGGCGTTCTGGCGCCCGGTGCACACCAGCTTCTCGAGCTCCTTGTGGGCCTCCAGGATCACCGTGGCGGCTGGCACCTCGTACACATCGCGCACCTTCAGGCCCACCACGCGGTCCTCGATGTGGTCCATGATCCCCACGCCGTTTCGGCAGGCATGCACGGCGATGGCGGGGATGATCTCGTGCAGCGGCATCTCCACCTCGTTGAGGCTCACGGGGAGCCCATCGCGGAACGAGACGATGATGTCCTCGGGAACGTCGGGCGCCTGCGTGGGCGGTGTGACCAGCTGGAAGACGTCGTCCGGAATCGCCTGGGTGAGGTCCTCGATGATGCCGCCCTCGCTGGATCGGCCCCAGAGGTTGTCGTCGATCGAGTACGGGCGCTCCACGCTGGACGACACCGGGATTCCGTGCTCCTGCGCGTAGGCGATCTCCTCGTCGCGCCCCATCTGCCACTCACGCACCGGCGCGATGATCTTCAGCTCGGGCGCCAGCGTGGCGATGGTGGCCTCGATGCGCACCTGGTCGTTGCCCTTGCCGGTGCACCCGTGCGCGATGGTGTCGCAGTTGTGGCGACGGGCCTCCTGCACGGCCAGCTTGGCGATGAGCGGGCGACCCAGCGACGTGAACAGCGGGTAGCCACCCTGGTACCGGGCGTTGGCCTTTATGGCCGGAGCCACGTAGTCGCGCGCGAACTCCTCGCGGGCGTCGATGACCAGGCTCTCCACGGCGCCGAGGTCCACGGCCTTCTCGAGGATCTCCGTGAAGTCGTCCTCGGGCTGGCCCAGGTTGATGCACAGCGCCACCACCTCGGCGTCGTACTCGTCCTGGATCCACTTGAGCATCACCGAGGTGTCGAGGCCGCCCGAGTAGAGGAGCACCACGCGGTGCACCTCGTGCGGCTGGGCCAGGTACTGGGCGGTCTGCGGAGCGGGCTGCATCTGGGACAACGCGCGGCGTCCTTCATGTCGTGTCGGCGGACGGCCGGAGTGTAGACAGCGCCCCGCCACCGGGACGGTCGCGCCAGCGCGGGCGTGGCCGTCCCCGGCTGCGCCCTACAGGTACGGCAGCGGGTTCTGCGCGGCGCCGTTCACCCGCACCTCGAAGTGCAGGTGCGGGCCCGTGGAGTGCCCGGTGCTTCCCACGTAGCCGATCAGCCCGCCCTGGGTGACCGGGTCGCCCACGCTCACGGCGATTCGGCTTTGGTGCGCGTATGCCGTGGACAGTCCGCCGCCGTGGTCGATCACCACGAGGTTTCCATAGCCGCCCGAGGGGCCCGCGACGATGACCCTGCCCGACTTCGCAGCGGTGATGGGGCGGCCGGTGGGCGCGGCGACGTCGAGCCCCTGGTGCATGCGGCCCCAGCGCGGCCCGAAGCCCGAGGTGATCTGGCCCGAGGTGGGCCACGTGAAGCCGGCGGCCGATGGCGTGATGTCCGACGGCTCCGCGTACGGCACGCCCTGGATCTCGGCGATGCGCTTCGCAAGCGCGAACGACTGCTCGCGAAGCTCCTCGGTGTCGTCCTCGATGTGGTCGCGGTCCACCTTGATGGTGGCCAGCATGCGGGCGCGCACGCGCTTGGTGCGCCGCAGCACCCGCTGCTCGACGTCCAGATCGTGGGCCGCGGCCTGCGCGGTGCGCGCGCGCTCGGCCGCGCGATCCTCCGCCGCCGCGGCGCGGTCCTGCAGCACGGCGATGCGCGCGGTGGTGGATCGCGTGAGGTTCCGGTAGCGCGACACCGCCGAGATCATGTCGCGGTCGCGGTCGGTGGCGCGCTCGATGCCCGTGGTGGCCCCCGCCAGTTCGGCCAGGCTACCGCCCTGCAGCAGCCCGAGCAGCGGGTCGTCATCCTCGGTGCGGTAGATCTCGCGGATGCGCTCCACCAGCGCCTGGCGCTGCAGCGCCAGGCGGCCCGTGGCCACCTTCAGCTGGCGGCGCTGGAACGCCAGGTCGCGGTTCACCTGGTTGAGCGTGCCCAGCGCCATCTGGTGCGCGGCCACCGCGGCGTCGCGTCGCGTCGCCAGCGGCTTCAGGCGGCGGTTCACGTCGCGCAGCCGCCCGTTGACGGTGGCGAGGTCCGATGTGAGCACCGCCTGGCGGTTGATCACGGCCATCAGGCGGGCCTCTGCGCTGTAGAGCCTTTGGTCCACCGCCTGCTTGCGCTCGGTGATGCCCGTGCCGCTCAGGGCCCCGGGCAGCGCCACCGCACCGGCGGCGAGCATGGCAAGAACAGCCGCGCGTGTGGGAATCCGCGTCACGGGGATGCGGATTCGACGGCAGGGGGCGCAGTCCTACGGCGCGCGTGCCCCGCGGCGTTGCGAGTTCGTTACTTCTTCTTCGGGTCGATCGCGCGCAGGTCGGTGAAGGGGTTGATGGAACCCCCGCCGTTCGGGCGGATCTCGAAGTGCAGGTGCGGAACCGTGCCGCGGGCGTCGCCGGTCATGCCCATGGTGCCCACGAACTGCCCGGCGGTCACCTTCGACCCGGCCTTGAGCTCGGGCGCGATGGACGCCATGTGCGCGTAGTAGTACTCGTTGCCCTGGCCGTCGACGATCCAGATCCAGATGCCGCCGAGGCCGGTCTCCTCGCGCGTGAGGCGCAAGATGGTGCCGTCCACGCAGCTGACGAGCTGCATGCCCATTGTGCCGATGATGTCGTTGCCCTGATGCGGGCCCTGCCCGCGCGGGTCGCCGAAGTCGTCCTCGTACGAGTACTCACCCACCACGGGGAACACCTTGAGGTAGCGGGCCACGGCGGGGGCCGACAGGGCCGCGGGATCGCTGGCCACCGCGCGGATCTTCAGGCCCAGCTTGGCAAGCAGGGCGGCGTCGGCCACGCCGGTGGCCTTCATCTTGAGCTTGCGCTGGAGGATTCGCACGCCCGCCCGGGTGCGCGCCCCGTAGTTGCCGTCCACGGGCACCTTGATGCCGCGCACGCGCAGCTTGCGCTGCAGCGCCTTGACATCGCTGCCGCGGGTTCCCGGACGCAGGGCGTCGGCCGGCGCCGTGGCGGGGGCAGCAGCCGGGGTGGCGGCGGGCACGGGCGCAGGAGCGGGAGCCACGGGCTGGCCCGGCAGGCCAGAGCCCTCGGGGGCCACGCTCGGGCCGCTGCCCGGGATCTGCTCGGGCATGGGCGATGCACCCAGCGCCGGGGCCATGAGGCCCAGCGAGAGGATGGCGATAATCCCGGCCGCTGTGCGAAGCGGCCGCAAGAGATCGCGCGGGGTGCTGCCGGTGCGGTCGATGATCCTGGCTCCCTTTCCGCCACGGCCCCGCAATCGGGGGTGTTCCGCGGCTGAAGGACGTATCCGGGTCCGGCACCGGGCCGGTCGGCACGCCCCTTGGAGGTCATTGGCCGTGGACGACCCTAGCGAGGGCATCGGCGGAGTCAACCCCGACCGGTCTATCTACTTTACCTTTTTGCGAGGTTTACCGGGACAATGCAACCATTTGTTGCATGACGACCGAGGAAGCGTCCCGGTTGGGACGATCCCGGCACATTCGGCTCACTTATAGGCGATATGCACGGATTTTCATGCCTCGTCGCCGCTTCCCTCGCGACGAAGGCGGCTGCGTCGTGACACGGCCCGCAATGCGAACACGATCCCCAGGAACAGCACCGCTGCGCCCAGGATGATGCCGTTCACCACCCGGCCGTCCTCGGATCCCGCCGAGGAGATCTCCATGCGCTGGCACTCGCCATAGGGCATGGCCCACGAGGCCACGTAGCGATCGCCCGCGAGCCGGCCGCCGGTGGAGTAGAGGGAGATGCGCGAGGGCATGGCCCACGTGTACGCGAACTGCAGGCCGCCCTGCAGCGCACGGTCGGCCCTCGTGAAGTCCACCCGCTTGCTGGCCCCGTTGCAGGGCGGGTCGAGCACGTCGCCCACCCCGCCGCGCGACGCGATGGAGAACGTGGCGAACACGCTGCGGCCGCGATCCTTCCCCTGCGGCGTGAACTCGTCCACGAGCAGCGTCTGCAGCGGCACGCGCGCGGGCAGCCCCGTGATTCCGGCCTGGGCCGCCCCGCCCGGGGCGGTGCCCGTCGCGGGGGAATCGCCGTTCCCGCTCTGCGCCGCCGTATCGCCGGGGTTGGGCGCGGCCCAGTAGCGACCGGTGGCCGCGAGGATCGGCTGCAGCGGCCTGAGCACGCCGAGGGCACTCTCGAGGTCGTCCAGCTGCGAGGTGCCGGCCTTGAGCCTGCGCACCGAGCGCAGCACCACCGTGCCGTTGGCCTCGGTGCGCTGCTGGAACGCCACCGCGCCATCGCCCGGCGCGCGCCACTTCTCATTGCGCACGTCGAGGAACCTCTCGAAGGTGCCCTCCTGCAGCTGGCGCGGCAGGTCGATGGCCTGCTGCGCAGCCGGATCGAGCCGCAGCTCGAGCGACAGCGTGCCGCCACCCTCGGGCCCGACGTCGATGAACTGCGAGAGGCGCGCGCTGCAGCCCGACAGCAGCGGCACGGCCAGGGCCACGACGCCCACGAGCGCCAGCACGCGGCGGCGTGGCCGGGCGCGCCCGGCGCCCCGTGCCCGGTGCGGCCCGCCGCTCACGCCGCGCCCCCGGTGGTCACCGCATCGCCTCCCGCGGTGAGGGCGTCACGCCGGCGCATCAGTTCCACGGCGCGCGCGCGCTCGTCGCGGTCGAGCGCAGCGAAGTCCTCATCCGACAGGTTGCCCGCGCGGTGGTCCATCTCGATCTCCCGGATCGCATCGAGCGACCTCCGGAGCTCCTCCTCCACCGCGCGCAGGTCGTCCGACTGCGCCGCGGGTTGGTCGCCGGATGCGCCTCGGAGAAGCGGCCATGCGATCAGCGCGACGACGAGCACGCTGATCAGCGCGATGAGGACGTAGGCCATCGCCGCGCGAGGCTACTCGCGCACGCGGCCGTCAGCCCCGAGCGCCGACGGCGCCACGACCTCCCTCGGCCGCCGGGACGGCCACACGGCGATGATCGAGCCCAGCACCATCACCAGGCCACCCACCCAGATCCACATCATCATCGGGTTGATGAACACGCTGATGCGCGCCAGGCCATCGGGCGTGAGGCCCACCAGCACCACGTAGACATCGCGGAACGGCGAGGTGTCCACCGCCACCTCGCTCGAGCGCTGCATCTGGGCCGTGAACACATCAACGCCGGGGTTCAGCGTGGCGAAGCGGTTGCCGCCCTCCGACACGCCGAGCGCCACGCCCACGCTCATCTTGTGGTCGTCGCGTGACCGCGTGCCGCCCTCGTTGGTGAACTGGTAGCCCGCCACCTCGCCCGTCTGGCCCGTGCGCAGCGCCAGGTCGCCCTGCGTGGAGAACGCGCCCTGGCATGCGATGGCCACGATGATGGACACCACGCCGAGGTGCACGATGTACCCGCCGTAGCGGCGGCGGTTGCGCGTGAACAGCTGCCCCACGGCACCCGGCCACGAGACCCCGCCCAGCTGGTGGCGCACCTTGGTGCCGCGCCAGTACTCGCCCACGATGCACGCCACCGTGAACGCCCCCAGCACGATCGCCAGTGCGGCCCACCAGTGGGCGCCATCCTGCGCGAGGTAGACGGCCGGGATCACCGCGATGACGGCCACCACCAGGGGCCACAGGAACCGGCGGCGAAGCTCGCGCGGCGACGCCTTGCGCCAGGGGATGAGCGGCCCCACCCCGGTGAAGAACAGCAGCGCGAGCCCGATCGGCGCGGCCACCTGGTTGAAGAAGCCCTGGCCCACGGTGATCTTCTGGCCCTGCACGGCCTCCGACAGCACGGGGAACATCGTGCCCCAGAACACCGCGAAGGCCAGCCCCACGAGCAGCAGGTTGTTGTAGAGGAAGATCGCCTCGCGGCTCACGTAGCTCTCGAGCGAGTTCTCGCTGCGCAGCAGGGAGAGGCGGCTGATGAGCAGCGCGAACGAACCGGCCAGCACCACGATGATGAGCGCCAGGAAGTACGGCCCCAGCGTGCTCTCGCCGAAGGCGTGCACCGACGAGAGGATTCCCGAGCGGGTGAGGAACGTGCCGAACAGCGCCAGGGTGAACGTGAGGATCACCAGCACCATGTTCCAGATGCGCAGCATGCCCCGGCGCTCCTGCACCATCACCGAATGGAGGAACGCCGTGGCCACGAGCCAGGGCATGAGCGCCGCGTTCTCCACCGGGTCCCATGCCCAGTAGCCGCCCCAGCCGAGCTCCTCGTACGCCCACCGCGACCCCAGGACGATCCCGACGGTGAGGAACAGCCACGAGAGGATCGTCCAGCGGCGGATGGAGGTGATCCATGTTGAATCGAGGCGTCGGGTCACCAGCGCCGCGATGGCAAACGCGAAGGGGATGGATAGCCCCACGTACCCCACGTAGAGAAGCGGCGGGTGGCTCTCCATGTACACGTTCTGCAGCAGCGGGTTGAGCCCGCGGCCATCGGCCGGCACCGGCGACACCGTCTCGAACGGGCTCGTGATGAACGACAGCACGCTGGTGAAGAACACCGCGATGCCCATGAGCACCGCCACCACCACCGGCATCAGCTCGCGGTTGCGCTTGCGGTTGGTGATCACCACCAGCACCGCGGCGATGGACAGGAACCACATCCACAGCAGCAGCGACCCGGCCTGGCTGCCCCAGAGCGCGGTGATCTTGTAGCGCCAGCCGAGCGTGCGGTTGGAGTAGCCGGCCACGTCGGCCACGTCGAAGCGGTTGGACAGCAGGAGGATCCACATCACCACCACGGCGGTCGTGGTGGTGACGAACACGGCCCACACGCCGCGCTCGGCAGAGGCCAGGAACTCACGGCGACCCTTGCGACGCGACCAGAGCGCCGCGCCCACGGCGTAGAGGGCGGCCGCGAACGCCAGCAGGAGCGCTGCGCGACCGACGAGCGTCACGTGCCCGTGGGCTCCTTCGCTGCTCCGTCGGGCATCGTCTTGCCCTTCGCCGCCTGCTCCTCCATGAACTTCGACGGGCACAGGGTGATGAGCGTGCCGCGGTCGGCCTGGAACACGCCGTTCTCCATGTGGCCGGTCACCACGATCTCGCGGCCGTCCTTGAAGGCGTCGGGCACGCTGCCGCGGTACACCACCGGCACGGTGACCGACGGCCGGTCCTTGTCGCGCACGGTGAACCTCAGGCCCTCGGCCGTCTGGGCGCGCTCGGCGGCGTCAGCCGGGCTGCCCGGGGCCACCTTGCCGTTGAGGCGGTAGGTGGTGCCGTCGGTGGTCTTCACCAGGCCGGACGGGCTGGTGTAGGTCTCGAGGCTGCCGCCGATGCTCGTCCAGATGAGCCACGCGCCGAGCGCGACGGCGAGCGTGAGGGCGATTGCGAACCGGGAACGTGACTTCACGACTCCCGACGGTAGCACCGGATGGCGGGCCGACTGCCCCTATCATCACGGGTCCACCGGCCCCCACGGCCACCGGAGGAGAACATGGGACGCACGACAGGACCTGACGACGAGAAGTACCGCGAGAAGCTCACGGACATGCAGTACCACGTCACGCGCGAAGCGGGCACCGAGCCGGCCTTCACGGGCGTGTACTGGGACCACCACGACGACGGCATCTACCGCTGCGTCTGCTGCGAGGCCCCGCTGTTCGACTCATCCCACAAGTTCGACTCGGGCACCGGCTGGCCCAGCTACGTCACGCCCATACGGCCCGACGCCATCACCGAGTACGAGGACCGCTCGTTCGGCATGCGCCGCATCGAGGTGCGCTGCGCCGCGTGCGATGCCCACCTGGGCCACGTGTTCCCCGACGGCCCGGGGCCCAGCGGCATGCGCTACTGCATCAATTCCGCATCGCTCGACTTCGACGGCCGGGACGACCCGGACGCCGGGGGGTGACGCGGCGCTGTTCGCGGGTCCGGGCTCCTAGAGGCTGAGCCGCGGCTCCGGCGTGCTGGGCAGCGTC
>JBJTJN010000066.1:0-17048 GCA_046095485.1 Actinomycetota bacterium | reverse complement strand
GCCTGGTGCAGTACATCGGCCTGGCCGCCCCGGTGAAGACACCCATGGCAGGGCCGCCCCAGCAGCCCTAGCGGGGGGTCGCGCCGTCAGGCCGTGAGGCCGAGGTGCAGCCGCAGGGCGTCGTCCAGCGGCAACGGGGCGTAGCGTCACATCAGGTGATGTGTCAGCCTTACAGCGTATGGTCAGAGCGGAATAGCCGCCGCGCGGGCCAGCCGGCAAGGGGGGAACGCAGATGCGTGAGGACGTCACCCAGGTCACCGAGCTTCCAGCGGGCCTCGAGAGCGCCCTGGGCTATCCGCTCTTCCAGTCGATCTTCGACCGCAAGAGCCGGCGGGTGGGGCTGGGCATGACGGTGGAGAGCGACGTCATCTCGTACTCGTCACCGCACGAGCCCGTGCCGCTGTCGGAGCTCGAGGAGGCCCTGCTCGTGATGGGCGCCACCGGGCTCAACGGCCTGGCGCTCGCCGACATGGATCCCCGCCGCGGCATGAGCACCGTGGTGCAGTGGACCAACCGCACGTGGCCCTCGGCGTGCTCCAACCACGGCACCGAGCTGTTCTGGAGCAACGACGACGGCCTCTGGTGGCTGGACATCTTCAAGATGGTTCCCGAGCCCGGGGAGATCAGCACCCTATCGGGCAAGGGCACCGCCGAGCAGGCCGACTTCGTGGTGGATCTCTACCGCCGCGCCCGCGTGAAGCTGCACGACGGCCGCGCTCCGCTTCCCACCGAGCTGCCCGGCCTGTTCGACTTCAACCACTGGAACGCCAACAAGCCCGGCACCACGCTGTTCATCCCCATCACGAACATGACGATGGAATACATCAACGTCCTGTTCATCTACCTCGCGCGCTCGTACGGCTTCAACATCATCGACGAGCGCCACGGCGGCAGGTCGGCCGGCCTCGCGGAGTTCGTGAAGACCGGCCGCATCCGCGAGCAGCGCGTGATGACCATGGCCGAGCTCGAGGCCCGGATCCTCTCGATGATGGTCGTGGAGCAGGGGTTCATCTGCCAGAACCTCAACCTGGCGCTGCAGGCCCTGGGCCTGGGTGGCTGGACCTTCACCGGATACCTGCCCAAGTACGTGATGGGCGGGGGAGACGTGCAGGGCCTGGGCTTCCGGTTCGAGACCGCCGCCGACGGCACCACCTTCGCCGTGGGGCGCGACGGCTACCTCGAGGCCTTCACCCCGCCGTACTACGCCGACATGCACGAGGCCGTGGATGCCTTCATGGCCATGAAGTGGTCGGCCCTCGACCCCGATGTGCCCAAGCCATTCCAGACGCCGGCGATGAACGAGGCCTTCACCGGGGCGATCCCCCGCCCGCACCCCGACACCGTGGAGTGCGTGAAGGCCTACTGCCAGTACGTGTGGGACACCTACGGCCGGTTCCCGCTCACCATCGACCCGATGTACCAGCGGCTCACCACCCAGGCGCAGCACATCGACTGCGGCTTCTACGACGAGTACTACCCGCCGGGCGCCTATAGCCAGCAGCACGCCGACCACATGCGCCTCTGGCACCCGGAGCACGCCTGACGCAATCCCGCGCGGTCAGGTGGGGCTGGTCACCGTGACGGCGTGCTCGCGCGCCGCCTCGGCCTGGCGCTCGTCGTAGGTGACGAATCCAATGAGGCCCGGCCCCAGGTCGAGCGCCACCGACAGGTGCAGGGCGTCGAGAGTGCGCAAGGCAGACGGCAGCATTGTGCCGGCGCGCTCCAGGTGTGATCGCTGCAGTGGCACGATGTCGAGGGTGGAGAGGATCGCCCTGGCCCGCTCGGTGAGATCCGGGTCCACCCGACGCACCGCGCGCAGCACCTCGGCCTCGGCCAGGTCGGACGTGACCAGGCGGTCCTCGCGCGACTCCTCCCAGCGGTACATCGCGGCGCTGTGGGCCTCGCGAAGCACCAGCTTCACGATGGCGGAGGAGTCGAGGTACCAGGCGCGGGTGGCGCTCAGCGGGAGTCCTCGTCGCGCATCTCGGAGATGACGTCGCCGAGGGGGCGCCGCCGGCCGCGTGCGGGCGGCGGGCCCACGTCGGAGATCGTGCGCGTGGCGGGGCGCAGAAGGCCGGCCTCGTCGAGGTCGGCCAGGCGATCGCCGGAGAGCGGCAGGATCTGCGCCACCGGGGAACCGTTGTCGGTGATGATCACCCGCTCACCTGCGGCCGCCCGTGCCACCACGGCGGAGGCATTCTGCTTCAGCGCCCTGATGCCGACCGATGCCATGTGCTTCACCGTAGCACCAAGCCTGCGTGCCACGTAGGGCCTCCATCACCTCAATGCGCGCTGACCGGCCTGTAGGGGTTCCCACACCCCGGGTGGCACAGGCTCTGCAAGGATTGCTCAACGGGGCCCGGCCCCTGCACCACCATCAGCGGAAAGGCTCCCCATGAAGCGCACGGCAATCGTCCGAGCCGCAGGCATCAGCGCCGCGGCACTGATCGTGACCATCCCGGCCACCGCGTCGGCCCTGCCCAAGGGGCCGCCGTCGCCGCTCACCAACCCGGCCGCGATCACGGAACTGGCCGCTGACGCCTACACCTGGGGCGTGGCGCCGGAGTTCGTCTACCGCTTCCTCAAGTACAACGCGCTGCGCACCGCACCCGTGAACATGCTCGGCGGCAAGGGCACCCAGGCCGCGGCGTGGAACAACCTGGCCACCAACGCCGGTGATGCATCGGTGCTGTACCTCAACTCCATGCTCGACCTCAGCGGGCGCAAGTACCCGTCGAGCCAGAACGGCGGCACCAAGGAACTGGTGCTCACCGTGCCGCCCTCGGCCCAGAACTACTACGTGGTGAACGTGCTCGATTCGTTCATCAACTCCACGGGCAGCATGGGCACGCGCACCACGCCGTCGAACAAGCGCCAGACCTACCTGGTGGTGGGCCCCACGTCGCAGTACGCGAACAAGCGCACCGCGCGCATCGGGGGCAAGGTCTTCCGCGTGATGACCCAGGACACCAACCTGGGCTGGATCCTCATCCGCATCCGCGCCGACTCGCTGGTGCCATCCAGCAACCCGGCCTCGGTGAACGCCGTGGACGAGACCGTGGTGAAGCGCTTCGCGCTCAACACGCTGGCGCAGTACCAGAAGAACCGGTACCGACCCATCTACCCCACGACCACCTCGTATCCGCCCAGCAACCAGCAGATCCAGCGCTCCGAGAAGTGGGCCAACGCGCCGGCGCAGGCCACGGCGTTCATGGCGCAGCTGGGGCAGTCGCTCGCGCAGAGCCCCATGCCCTCGCGCACCACCGGCATCGGCAACACGCCGCTGGGGCTCCTTCCCGCCTGGGTGGTGCCGCAGGCGAACGCGAAGAAGCTCTACCAGAACCCGTCCTTCGGGCAGGAGCGCCAGCTCAGGCTGCTGAAGCCGCTGGGGCTCACCGCCCAGGGCTGGAAGCTGCCGCGCAACTGGGGCACCGACCAGCTGAACGCCCTGCAGGCCGGATACCAACAGGGCGACGCCGGGGTCACCGACCTGTCGACGGCGGTGGGCGTCTCGGCCGCCACCAACTACTGGAGCTTCCTCAACACCAACATCGGCACCTACCCCAACAACCTGCTGGGGTATGCCTTCCGTGCCGTGATCGTGCAGGAGGGCGGCTCGGCCAACGTGCCGCCGGACGCCGTGTACGCGCAGATCAACCAGACCGCGGGCACCGCCGCCACGCAGATGGTGGGCGACAACACCTACTCCATGACCTTCACGCCGCCGTGGGCGCCCGGCGCCCCGCTGCCGGCCAACGGCACGATGCCGCCGATGGTCAACGACTCCTCGGGCAACCCCAAGGGCTTCTGGTCAGTGCACCTCTACCAGACCGACCCGACCGAGTCGAAGGCGCCGTACCTCACCCAGGCCAGCGTGCTGAACCTGGCCTACTCGCAGGCCAACCAGACCGTGGTGTCGGTGGACGCCTCGGCCGACACCATCACGGTGAACATGCCCACCTGGGGCGGGGCACCCGTGGCCAGCACGCCGATCTTCTTCGGCACCGGCGCGAGCGCCTACGGCTTCACGCCCAACACGCCGTACTACGTGGCCACCACGCCGACCACGTCCGGCTCGGGGTCCACGGCCACCTACACCTTCAAGGTGTCGGCCACCTGGCAGCAGCAGCTGTCCCCGGGGAACGTCCCGATCCAGGGCCCCGATGGCACGCCCACCAACATGGTCGATGTGCAGGCCGGGTCGGGAACCCTGCAGTGGGGTCCCATCCAGCCGGTGTCGCAGCTGGGATCGCAGCAGCTCACCTCCGGCCAGCTGCAGAAGAACGCCGATGGCTCGGTGACGCTGTGGATCGGCCCCACGCTTCCCGCAGGCGCGCCGGCCACCAACTGGCTGCCCTCGCCGTCGCAGGCGTACTACCAGCAGGTGTACGGCAAGGCGGGCATGCCCACCAACATCCGGCCGCTGCTGCGCATGTACTACCCGACGCCCGGCAGCGACACCGCGCCGTCGATCCTGCAGCCGCCGAGCGGGGCCACGCAGTCCACGTGGGTGCCGCCGCTGGTCACGAAGGTGGGGTAGGCAGCCGCGATCGCACCCAGGCGGCCAGGTCGTCGATGCCCGACGACCCGGCCGCCACGCGCATCGTGACGTCCACGGCCTCGTCGTCGGGTACGTCGAACCGAACGCCGTTGAGGTCGAGCGTGAGCACCAGAGCCAGCCAGCCCAGGCGCTTGTTGCCGTCCACCAGCGGATGGTGCGCCACGATCGAGTGCATCACGCTCGCCGCCTTGGCCGCGAGGTCGGGGTAGGCATCCTCGCCGAACACCGTGGTACCCGGGCGCACCGCCGCGCTGGCCAGCAGCCCGGGGTCACGCACCACCAGGCCGAGCCGCTCGCAGATCATCAGCAGGTCCTCGGCGTCGAGGAGCCGTGCGGGCCGGGTCACGCCTCGCCGAGGCGCCGCACCACGTCGCCGTAGCGGTCGAGGGCCCAGTCGAGCGACCGCTCCATCTCGGCGCGATGGCCCTCGCGGGCGGCCTTCTCAACCAGCGCCTGGCGCAGCACGTCGTTCTTCGACAGGCCGGACTGGCGGGCGAGCCGGTCGAGCAGTTCCTGCTCTGGCTCGGAGAGGCGCAGGTTGATGGCCATGACAGGATGGTACCACTGTGGTACCAGCTACGCGTGCCGTTCCCGTGCTCCCGTCGTGGCTCCCGCACGGCACGCCGCACGACGCCTGGTGTGACCGCCGCGCCGGTAGCCTCGCGCACATGAACGACATACCCCTCAGCCCCGCCGCCCAGGAGCTGCTGTTCCTCGAGGCCCGTAGCGCCAACACCTTCACCGACGCGCCGGTCACGGACGACCAGCTTCGGGACATCTGGGACCTCATGAAGTGGGCGCCCACGTCGTCCAACACCAACCCGCTGCGCATCTTCTACCTGCGCTCTGCCGAGGCACGCGAGCGCGCGGTGGCGCACCTGGCCGAGGGCAACAGGGCGAAGACCCTCACCGCTCCGATGACCGCCCTGCTCGCCGCCGACCTGGAGTTCCAGGAGTTCATGCCCGAACTCTTCCCGGCACGGCCTGAGTTGCGCGAGGCGTTCGGCCAGATGGAGGGCCGCGCGGAGATGGCGACGTTCAACGCCACGCTGCAGGCGGCCTACTTCATCATCGCGGTGCGGGCCATTGGCCTGGCCGCCGGACCCATGAGCGGCTTCGACTACCCCGCGATGGACCAGGAGTTCTTCCCCGATGGCCGCCACGCGTCGATACTGGTGGTCAACTTCGGCGAGCCCGGGCCGGACGCCTGGTTCCCGCGCCTGCCGCGCCTCGATTACGGGCAGGCCGTTACCGAGCTGTGACTGCCCGGGGCGCGGGTGGCGTACTCTGCCGGGTGACGCCCCCCACCCCCGCCTGAGGAGAACCGCCATGCCCCGCTCACTGCGACTGATCGCCGCACTCGCCGGTTGCACCCTCGTTGCGGGCGGTGCCGGGGTGGCCGCGGCCGCCCCGGGCGTGGTCACCGAGTACCCCAGCAATACGTTCAACGTGTCGCCGGCCGGCATCGCCGTGGGGCCGGATGGCACCGCGTACGCGGTGTTCAACACGTCCAACCTGGTGGTTCCGTTCACCTCGGCGGGAGCGGGCGCGCACATCCCGGTGGGGGCCGCCGGCGGTCTGGTGAACAGCATCGCCCCGGGCCCGGATGGCCAGATGTGGATGAGCTACAGCTTCACGGCCAATATGGGTCGGCTCAACCCTGCCAACAGCGCCACCACCATGGTGAGCGGGCTGGCCACCCCCGGCTGGGCGTCGGCCGCGGGGCCGGATGGCCGCCAGTGGGTGACCACCACCGGGGGCGGCATCGCCGCCGTGTCGCCATCGGGCCCGGGCAGCAACTGGACCATCCCCACCGCCGGCGCGGTGCCCATCGGCATCGCCCAGGGGCCGGACGGCCGCATGTGGTTCTCGGAGGGCACCGGCAACGCGATCGGCGCCATCACCATGTCGGGGCAGATCACCAGCTACACGCTGCCCACCCCCGATGCCGAGCCGCAGTACATCGCCGCGGGCCCCGACGGCAACCTGTGGTTCGCCGAGGCCGACGGCAACAAGATCGGGCGCATCACCACCAGCGGGGTGATCACCGAGTACCCGGTGCCCACGGCCAACGCCATGCCGCGCGGAATCGCCCTGGGCGCGGACGGCAACATGTGGTTCACCGAGCCCATGGCCGGCAAGGTCGCATCCATCAGCATGTCCGGGGCCATCACCGAGTACTCGGCGGGCATCACCCCCAACTCGTACCCGTCACTCATCGCGGCCGGCCACGGCGGCGTCATGTGGTTCAGCAACGAGAACGCCCCGAGCGTGGGCACCATCACCACGGGCAACCCCGCCCCGGGTCCGCCTCCTCCTCCCGTGCCCACGCCCACGGTCACCCCGAGCGGGCCCACCGACGTGGTCACCCCGGTGGCGCAGAACCTGCGCACCACCACGAAGGATGGCCGCACCACCATCACGTTCCGGCTGCGCTACGCGGCCACCGGCACCTACTCGTTCCGGCTCGAGACCAAGAAGGGCAAGGTGCTGCCGCTGCTCGCCGGGTCGGACATCGCCGGCGTGAAGGTGGGGAAGACCACCACCAAGGCGGTGGTGGTGCGCGGCGCCCGCAAGGGCAAGGTGGTGTCGGTGAAGGTGGTGATGAAGGGCACGCCCGCCAAGGGCACCGCGCTGCGGGCGATCATCGCGGGGAAGAAGGGGTCCCGTACCACCGAGACCATCCGGGTGTAGGCGACCGGCCGTCGCAGTGAATCGGGCTCGCGCCCATCGCATGGCTGCACGGGCCGCATTCGCCACCGTCCTGCTGACCGCCGGTGCGGTCGCGGCCCTTTCCGGGTGCGGCGGGGGTTCCGCGGGGGATTCCGCCGCTACGGATGCCACGCATGCCCGGCTGGCCACGATGCCCGTGCGGCTGCAGTGGAACGCCAACAGCGGCTACTGCGGCGAGACCGCCTTCATCGCGGCCGGCATGAGCCTGGGGCAGTACACGTCGCAATGGACCGCCCGGCAGCTGGCGGCCGGGAATCCCGATGCCGATCAGGCCGATGAGGCCAACCACCTGCTGGTCACCTGGCCCGCCCAGGGCAGCACATGGCAGCGCGCGGCCCGCGCGATGCGCCTCGAGGCCGAGGGCTTCGATCCCGACAGGTTCGAGGACGCCTCGCCGAACGGCGCCGATGCCTTCCTCTCGTGGATCAAGAACCGGTTCCTGAAGGGCTCGCGCGTGATCATCGGCATGTTCAACAACACGGGCTTGCTGGAGGAGGAGGGGCCGGGTGCGCCCGAGTACGACCACATCGTGCCGCTGATGGGCATCCGGTCCGACCAGCCGCTGGTGCCGGATGACGACCCCGGCAACCCCGCCGACTACGAGCAGACGTATTACGGCACCGACCAGCTCACGATCGGCGACAACGGGCTGTTCGGGCCCTTCGCGAGCGGACCGAACTGGGGCGCGGGCAACACCGCCGGTAACCCCCGCGGGTCGACTCTGTACACCGCCACCTTCGACGGCGTGCAGAAGTCGCGCGCCCAGGCCAATGCCGAGGGCGCGGCGTGCCCGTTCTCATCGGGCGGCGACATCACCAACGCCTGCGCGCCATGGGTGTACTCCATCTATGACAACGCCACGAAGCTGGGCAACTACGGGGTGGCGATTGCGGGCATCGTCGACCGCACGCCCGGCGGGCCCGTGGCGCTACCCGTGAGCCTGTCCACGAGCATCAACAACGAGGGCAGGCAGGACGGCGATGCCGACGGCGTCATGCGCAGCGCTCCCGCCGGCCTGCCGATGTCCACCACCGCAACCGTGAGTGGCCTGCAGGCGGGGAAGGGGTACAACGTCTACCTCTACACCGACTTCGACGCGGTGCCCACGGGCAGCTTCAACGCGGCTGCGGCGCAGGCCACCCAGTCGTGGAAGGTGACCGCCGCCGGCCCCACCTGGACCCTGCCCCTGTCGACCACCCGGGCGCTGAGCGCCACCGCGTCGCCCCAGTGCTCGCGCGCCGCCACCACCCTGCCGGGCGGCAGGCCCGGGGGGCCGTACGCCGTGAACACCGCGTGCACGTATGTGCTGCGGGCCGTTCCGGCCGGCGCGCCCTGATGCCCGCCCGCCCGTAGCATCGGGGCGTGCCCGTCGCGCGGCGGTCGTGTCGCCCCAGCACCTCAATGCGTGCGTCAGTGGGGCAGGGCGGGTACGTTGTGGAAGCCCGTCCGTGACATGCGCCCCTGGGGGTGTGCAGTGCGTCGCCCGATCCCAGTGCTCATCACCCTTGCCGCGCTCGCCCTGGCCGCTCCCGCCATGGCCGCCACCATTTTGGGATCGAGCGCAGCGGAAACCCTGAACGGCGGACCCGGCAACGACTCGATCGCGGCCGGGGCAGGCAGCGACGTCGTCAACGCCGGTCCCGGAACCGATGCGGTGAACGGCGGGCCGGGCAACGACACCGTGAACGGTGGTGCCGGCCCGGACACCGTGAACGGCGGCCCGGGCAACGACACCGTGAACGGCGGCCCGGGCGCCGACCAGCTGTCGGGCGGACCGGGCGCCGACATCATCACCTGCGGCCCGGGCGCCGACACCGTGAGCGCGGACGCATCCGACACGCTGCTCGGGTGCCTCGGTGACACGGTCATCCAGGCGTCGGCCTACTCGCAGGCATCCCCCATGCCGGTGCGCCTGCAGTGGAACGCCAACAACGGCTACTGCGGCGAGACGGCGTTCATCGCCGCCGGCATGACCTTCGGCCAGTACACCTCGCAGTGGACCGCGCGGCAGTTGGCCAACGGGAACCCGACCCCGCCCGTGGACCAGACGCGGTCGTCGAGCCAGCTGAAGCTGTCATGGCCCGCGCAGGGCAGCACGTGGCAGCGGGCGGCCACCGCCATGAGCCTCAACGCCGAGGGCTTCAACCCGAAGCAGTACGAGGACAATAGCTACCAGTACGCCGGCGTGTTCCTGTCGTGGGTGAAGAACCGGTTCCTCACGAAGGACCGGTTCGGCAGGGGCTCGCAGGTGATCATCGGCATGTTCAACAACACCGGGCTGCTCCAGGAGACCGGCTCCGGGGACCCGGAGTACGACCACATCGTGCCCGTGATGGGCATCGGATCGGCCCTGCCGTTGAAGGTGAATGACGACCCCGGCAACCAGCAGGACTACGAGCAGAAGTACTACGGCACCGACCAGCTGACGATCGGCGACAACGGGCTGTTCGGGCCCTTCCCGGCGTCCGCCGCCAACTGGGGCGCCGGCAATACCGGCACCAACCCGCAGGGGTCGACGCTCTACACCGCAACCTTCGACGGCGTGCAGAAGTCGCGCGCGCAGGCCAATGAAGAGGAAGCCGCGTGCCCGTACTACTCGGGCGGCGACATCACCAACGCCTGCGCCCCGTGGGTGTACTCCGTCTACGACAACGCCAAGAACCTGGGCAACTATGCGGTGGCGATCTCGGGGATCGTGGACGACACGCCCGGTGGCCCCGTGGCGTTGCCGGTGAGCCTGGCGAGCAGCATCAATAACGAGGGCCAGCAGTCGGCCAACATGGGCAGCGCACCGGCCGGCCTGCCGATGTCGCTCACGGCCACCGTGAGCGGCTTGACGGCGGGGCAGGCGTACAACGTCTACCTCTACACCGACTTCGCATCGGTGCCCACCGGCAGCTTCAACTTTAATGCCGCGCAGGCCACGAAATCGTGGAAGGTCACGGCCACCGGCCCCACCTGGAACCTGTCGCTGTCGGGCACGCAGGCGCTGAGCCCCGCCGCATCGGGCCAGTGCACCGCCGCGGCCACCACCCTGCCCCGCAGCGCCAAGGCGCCGTATGCCGTGAACACCGCCTGCACGTACGTGTTCCGGGCGGTGCCGGCCACCGCACCCTGACCGCTCGGAGCGGGTATTGCCCGTAACGGGCGGGGGAGGGATGTCCCGGCCCGGTGGCCCATGGGAATGGGATATGCACCCCTACGGTGATGCTCCGGGCACGTAATACGGAACCGATGCGGGTTGGCAGGCCCGGGCATGCCGCCTACGGTCCCCGGGGCGTGTGAAGCACCAACGGCGCTGAGTACCCGCGCTGGCACGCAGTCCTCGTAGGCGAGCAGGAGCTCCGTTATCGCGACACGTCCGACCGTGAGGTTCTCCGTTGTGCGCTCTCGCACCGTGGCGATCCTCATTGGCCTGTCGCTCCCGCTCGCGGTGGGGGGCACGCTCTCCGCGTCGCCCGTGCCCGAGGCGCTGCCC
Source organism: Actinomycetota bacterium (assembly GCA_046095485.1). GTDB lineage: Bacteria > Actinomycetota > Thermoleophilia > Miltoncostaeales > Miltoncostaeaceae > SYFI01. The sequence goes on along the minus strand of JBJTJN010000066.1, from coordinate 6,276 downwards.
GGCACCAGCACGTCCGCGGCACCCGCACCGTCGCAGCCGCCCGCACCCGCGGGTGGTGCTGCCGGCGCACCCGCGGCGGTGCCGGCCACCCCGCCCGCGCCGATCTCGCTCATCGGTCCCGAGACCCGCGCGTCGTTCATGAAGCAATTCCAGGGTCGCCTGCGCGCCAAGGGCGAGAAGATCAAGGTGACGGGCCGCTTCGACAAGCCCACCGAGAAGGCCATCCGTCGCCTGCAGGCCAAGATGGGCCTTCCGCCCAACGGCCTCGTGGACGGCACCTTCCTCACCCGCGTCGGCATCAAGATGCGCGGCGTCGCCGGCGCCGACCAGCCGCCGCCCTCGCCGGCCAGCAACGCGCCGGTGGTGCAGGTGGCCATGCAGTACCTGGGCGTGCCCTACGTGTGGGGTGGTGCCACTCCCGCGGGCTTCGATTGCTCGGGCCTCGTGATGTTCTCGTACAGGCAGATCGGCAAGTCGCTGCCGCGCACCACCTGGGACATGTGGGCGGCGCTGCCCAAGGTGCCCTTCGACCAGCTGGCGCCGGGTGACCTGGTCTTCTTCCGCAACCTCGATCACATGGGCATGTACATCGGCGACGGCAACGTGCTGCACGCCCCGCAGACGGGCAAGGTCGTCACCGTGTTCCCGCTGGCCAAGCGCCTGCACGACTACGTCGGGGCCGCCCGCCCGTAGCCCCCCGGGATGTTCCGGTGGAACATCCGCCTGAGCCGGGGTGATCCGATCCGCGGCGGCGGTCGTACCACGGTCGAACGGTCCGAGCACATCGGACCCAGACCGGAGGAGCACGACCCATGAACCGCCGTACCCGACTTCTTCCCGCCCTTGGCGCCATCGTCGCCGCGGGTGCAATCGTCGCCACGCCCGCCATGGCGCAGCATTCGTCCACGCCCACCATGCCGAAGCAGAACATCGTGCAGGTGGCAGCGTCGAACCCGCAGTTCTCCACGCTGGTCTCGCTGGTGAAGGAGGCCGGGCTGGTGAAGACCCTCTCGGGCAAGGGCCCGTTCACGGTGTTCGCGCCCACCAACGCGGCGTTCGCCAAGGTGCCCGCCGACACCCTGGCCGCCCTGAAGGCCGACCCCGACAAGCTGCGGGCCGTTCTCACGTACCACGTGGTGCCGGGCAACGTGCCGGCGTCCAAGGTGATCACCCTCAACGGCAAGTCGGTGAAGACCGCCGAGGGCAGCACCGTGCGCATCACGGTGAGGGGCAAGAGCGTGAAGGTGAACAACGCCACGGTCACCAAGACTGACATCAAGGCGTCCAACGGCACGATCCACGTCATCAACGGCGTGCTGATCCCGCCGGCCGGTTAGGTCGCGCGATGCCCGGCGCGCAGGCCGTCATGGGAGGCTTCGCCGTAACGGCCTCGCGCCGGGCGTGGGCGGCCACGACCTACGATGCACCCGTGGTCGTGGATCCGCTCGACATGGTTGATCCCGCCGAGGCCGATGTCGCCACTGTGCGGGCGATGGCGGCCGGCGACACCGATGCCCTCAGTCGCTTCTACGAGCGCTACGGGCGAATGGTGCACGCGGTCGCCTTTCGCATCACCGGTGACGCCCAGGCGGCGGAGGAGTGCACGCAGGACGCCTTCCTCGCGGTATGGAGGTCGGCGTCGTCGTTCGACCCGGCCCGGTCGCGCGCGGCCACGTGGGTATGCGCCATCGCGCGCAACCGCGCGCTCGACGCCGTGCGGGCCAGCGGCCGACGTGCCGTGCCGAGCGATGAACTGCCCGAGCGGGGCTTTGCGCCCGACTCGGCCGACGTGGTGGCCGACGCCGATGCCGCCGTGCGGGTGGCCGAGGCCATGGCGGACCTGCCGCCGGCGCAGTGCGAGGTGCTGCAGCTGGCGTACTTCGACGGCCTCTCGCACACGGAGATCGCCCAGGTGCTCGAGGTGCCGCTCGGCACGGTGAAGAGCCGTATGCGGCTTGCACTCGAGCGCATGCGTGATGTCATTGGCGACCTTGGCCCGGAGGGATGAGCCACATGAGCACCGATGACATGACGCCAGAGGAGAGGGACACGATGGACGCCCTCGGCCGCGCGCTGCCGCGGGTGAGCCCGTCGGCCGACCTGGGCGATCGCATCGTGGCGGCGGCTGCTGCCGACGCCGGTGCCGGTGCCGGCGCTGATGCCGGTGCGCCGCTCGCGCCCGTCGTGAGCCTCGATGAGCACCGCTCACGCCGGCGCCTCGTGCTGTCCTCGCTCGCGGCGGCCGCCTGCGCCGCCGCCGTGGCGGTGGGGGTCACCCTTGCCGTCACCTCCAACGGACCGGCTGATCCGGGCCCGCTCACCGCCAGCACGGCCATCGTGGCCCAGGCGGGCGACGGGGTGTCGGGCACGGCATCGCTGTATGCGTCGGAGCAGGCCGGCGGCACGGTGCAGGTGAAGCTCTCGGATGTGCCCGCGCCGCCGAAGGACCACCACTACGAGGTGTGGGTGCTCGAGAAGGGGTCCACCGAGATGACGTCGGTGGGGTCGTTCACGCCGTCCTCGCGCAACGTCGACCTGACGCTGCCGCTGCCGGCGCCAGCCGACTACGCCGCCGTGGACATCTCCGTGGAGCCCAATGGGGGCCCGCCCGCGCACTCCGGCACGAGCCTCGCCGGCGCGAAGTTCGCCTAGCGGCCCGCCGCGCCGCTGCAACGCGTGTCTCACTGAACGGGACTAGCATCCCGCGCCCCATGAGCACGATCCGGCGCACGAAGATCGTGGCCACCCTCGGGCCGGCCACCGACGACCAGGCAACCCTGGTCGCGATGATCCGCGCCGGGGTGGACGGCGTGCGCATCAACTGCTCGCACGGCACGCGCAACGACTTCATCCGCCGCGCGTGGCAGGCCAAGGACGCCGCGGCCACCGCCGGGCGCCACGTGGCGATCATGTTCGACCTGCAGGGGCCGAAGATCCGCCTGCATGAGTCCACGCGGCGCGCCGACCTCGACGAGGGCGATCAGGTGCGCATCGTGGGCGACCCGCGGGCCCGCGGGGCCACCAGCGCGCTGGTGGTCGACTGGCCGGGCGTGGTGGACGCCGCCGACCCGGGAACCTCGGAGCTCGTCATCGGCGACGGCGCCCCGCGCATCGCCATCGCCGAGCGCACCAAGGGTGCCCTGGTGGGCACCTGCGTGATCCCCGGCACCGCGCTTCCGCGCAAGGGGGCGTTCCTCACGCACGCGCAGGTGGGGCGCATTGCGCTCACCGACAAGGACCGCGCCGACGTGCGCACGGCGCTCGACGCCGGCGCCGACTTCATCGCCCTGTCGTTCGTGAACGGCGCCGACGACATCCGCGAGCTGCGCGGGGAGATCCTCGGATCGTCCGCGCGCATCATCGCCAAGATCGAGACGCTCTCGGCCATCGAGCACCTCGAGGAGATCGTGGAGGCCGCCGATGCGCTCATGGTGGCCCGTGGTGACCTGGGGGTGGAGGCCGGGGTGTCGCGCGTGCCGCTGCTGCAGAAGCGCATCATCCAGGCGGCCAACGACCGCGGCAAGATGGTGATCACCGCCACGCAGATGCTGGAGTCGATGATCGACGCCCCGGAGCCCACCCGCGCCGAGGCATCAGATGTGGCCAACGCCGTGATCGACGGCACCTCGTGCGTGATGCTCTCGGGCGAGACCGCCGTGGGCAAGTACCCCATCGAGACCATCGAGCAGATGGCCGCCATCGCGCTGGACGCCCAGGACGGCGTGACCCCGCTGGTGGTGGAGGGCGGCGCCATCGGCCGCGAGGAGGGGCGCACCACCGCGGAGTCGGTCATGCGCGCTGCCGTGCTGCTGGCCCGCGAGATCAAGGCCGCGGCCCTGGTGATTCCCACCGAGACGGGCGGGTCGGCCCGCGCCGCCGCGCGCTTCCGCCCGCGCCGTCCCATCATGGCGCTCTGCAATGACGGTGAGGTGGCGCGTCAGCTGGCGCTGGAGTGGGGAGTGATCCCCGAGCCCCTGCACCAGCGCCCCGAGGAGCCCATCGAGGCGCTGGTGGAGCGCTGCCTTCTGCGCGCCCAGCGCGGCCTGGGCCTGCCCGAGGGATCCCGCGTGGTGCTCACGAGCGGCCCGCAGGTGGCCACCCCCGGCGCCACGAGCCTCATCGCCGTGCACCGCCTCGACGCCGCGGCCTGACACCGGGGTTAGTGCGTTCCCACCAGGTTCAGCACGATCACGCCCCCGACGATCATCGCGATGCCGAAGATGCGCGCGAACGTGGCCGGGTCGTCGAACACCCAGATGCCCAGCGCGGCGGTGCCCGCGGCGCCGATGCCGGTCCACACCGCGTAGGCGGTTCCGATGGGCAGGTAGCGCAGCGCCCACGAGAGCATGCCGAAGCTCAGGATCGCGCAGACCGCGAACCCGATGGTCGGCCAAAGGCGCGTGAAGGTGTTGGAGAGCTTCAGCAGGGTCGCGAACGCGACCTCGAAGAACCCCGCGACGATGACAAGAAGCCATGGCATGTGGGCGGGATGTACCAGCAGTTGGGGTGAAGCGCCCCGCGAACGGGAGTACCGTGCCGCCCGATGGCCTTCGACATCAAGCGCCTCGTGGCCGATCGCTTCGGCGAGAACTACGCCCTCCACGAGAAGTACGTCAACCCGACCCTCGTGGACGTCTTCCGCACGATCGGGTTCGACCGGGTGTACGCCCGGGGCGAGGGCGCGTACCTGTGGGATGACACCGGGGCGCAGTACCTGGACATGCTGGGCGGCTTCGGGGTGGCGGCCATCGGCCGCAACAACCCCGTGGTGGCGGGGGCGGTCCGCGACGTGCTCGACATGGACCTGCCCAACATGGTGCAGATGGACTGCGCCCTGCTCTCGGGCCTGCTGGCCGAGGCCCTGGTGCAGCGCACGCCCGACCACCTGGACGCCGTGTACTTCTGCAACTCGGGCACCGAGGCCGTGGAGGCCTCGCTCAAGTTCGCCCGCGCCTATACGGGGCGCGACCGCTTCGTGCACTTCCGCGGCGGCTGGCACGGGCTCACCCTCGGGTCGCTCTCGGTGATGGGCGGCGATGAGTTCCGCGAGGGGTTCGGCCACCTGCTGCCGGGGGATGAGGTGGCCGTGGGCGACCTTCAGCACCTCGAGCGCATCCTCGCCCGCGAGGACACCGCCGCCGTGATACTCGAGTGCCTGCCCGGCCACACGGTGAAGCTGCCCCCCGAGGGATTCCTCGGAGACGTGCAGCGCCTGTGCCGCGAGCACGGCACGCTGCTCATCTGCGACGAGGTGGCCACGGGCTACGGGCGCACCGGCACCATGTTCGCGTTCGAGCACTTCGGGCTCGAGCCCGACATCATCGCCACCAGCAAGGCGCTGTCCGGCGGCTACGTGCCGGTGGCCGCGATGATCTGCCGGCGCGAGGTGTACTCGGGCGTGTTCAGCCGCATGGACCGCTGCTGGGTGCACTCATCGAGCTTCGGGCGCAACAACCTGGCCATGGCGGCGGGCCTCGCCACGCTGAGCGTGATCGACGATGCCGACATGCTTCGCCGCAGCGCCGAGCAGGGACGCAAGCTGGTGGATGGCATCAACAGCCTGCGCGCCCGGCACGAGGTGCTGAAGGAGGCCCGCGGCATGGGCTGCCTTGTGGCCATCGAACTCCAGCAGCCATCCGGCGGCGCGAAGAAGGTGGCGTGGGACGCCGTGCACGCCGTGCACGAGAGCCTCTTCCCCCAGCTGGTGGTGATGCCCATGCTCTCGCGCCACCACATCATCACGCAGGTCACCGGCAGCCACGACCCGATCATCCGGCTCATGCCGCCGTTCGTGATCAGCGACGACGACATCCGCTGGTTCGTGGAGGCCCTCGACGAGGTGCTCGCCAAGAGCCACCGCCTGCCCGGCCCCATGGTGGAGATGGGCAAGAACGTGATGAAGGTGAAGCTGCTCGGGCGCAGCCGTGCCCGCGCCGAGGAGCCGGTGGCGCAATAACCACCAACGACCCCGCGGAGTCGTTCGACCGCAGCGCGCGTGCCTACGAGCAGCTGGTCGCGCTCAACCGGGCGGGGTCGGAGCGCCTGGTGCGCTCGCTGCCCGACGAGCCCTTCGCACGCGTGCTCGACGTCGGCTGCGGCACCGGCTTCGCCACCATGCGGGTGGTGGAGCGCGGGGGCGTGCGCGAGGTGGTGGGCGTGGACTCCTCGCCGGCGATGCTCGAGGTCTTCGGCGAGCACCTGGGGGGCCACCCCGGGGTGGTGGCCGACCTGCGCGCCGCCACCGCTGATGCCACCGGCGTCCCCGACGACTGGGCC
>JBJTJN010000065.1:0-8704 GCA_046095485.1 Actinomycetota bacterium | reverse complement strand
GCAGGATCTCCTCGTGACGTCGGCGTCGCTCGGCTTCCTCGCTCCACTCCTCATCAGCCGATGGCCGGTACGGCGACGGGTGGTCATCGCCCCAGAAGGCGCCCTTTCCGGGCAGCCCCAGGAGCGCCGCGAAGATGTCGTCCTCCTCCATCCCCGGCGCGGCAAGCGACCGGAACACCATGTCGGGGTCGGGATCCACGCGGTCGTCGGGTTCCACGCGGTCGTCGGGCGCGCGCTCGGGGTTCGGGAGGTCCGGCGCGCCCATCAGCCCTCGGCCCCCGCCGCCACGGCCTCCTCGCCAAGCTCGGCGCGCAGCACGGCCAGGCGATCGCGCAACTCGGCCGCCTGCTCGAACCTCAGCTCCTCGGCCGCGGCCATCATCTCCTGCTCCACCTCCACCATCACGCGGCGGATCTCGTCGGGGGTCGCCCCCGCCGGCACGGCGTGCTCCTTCTTCGTGCGCTTGCGCCCGCCGCCGCCCTTGAGGCCCAGGAACTCCACGATGTCGGACACGCCCTTGCTGATGCTGACAGGCGTGATGCCGTGCTCCTCGTTGTGCCGGCGCTGGATGTCCCGGCGCCGGGAGGTCTCCTCCATGGCCACGCGCATGGCCTCGGTCTCGCGGTCGGCGTACATCAGCACCTGGCCGTTGACGTTTCGCGCGGCGCGGCCGATGGTCTGGATGAGCGCCGTCTGCCCGCGCAGGAAGCCCTCCTTGTCGGCGTCGAGGATCGCCACCAGCGTGACCTCGGGCAGGTCGAGACCCTCGCGCAGCAGGTTGACGCCCACCAGCACGTCGAACTCGCCCAGGCGAAGCTCGCGCACCACCCGGATGCGCTCGATGGCGTCGATGTCCGAGTGCAGGTAGCGCGCCTTGATGCCGGCGTCCACCAGGTAGTCGGTGAGGTCCTCGGCCATGCGCTTGGTGAGGGTGGTCACCAGCACGCGCTCGTCGCTGTCCACCCGTGCGCGGATCTCGCCGATGAGGTTGTCCACCTGGTTCTCGGTGGCCCGCACCTCCACCTCGGGGTCCACCAGCCCGGTGGGCCGGATGATCTGCTCCACCACGCGCGACGACTGGTCGCGCTCGAACTGGCCCGGGGTGGCCGACACGAACACCACCTGCCCCACGCGCTCGAGGAACTCCTCGAGCCGGATGGGCCGGTTGTCGGCGGCGGACGGCAGGCGGAATCCGTGCTCGATCAGCGCCAGCTTGCGCGAGCGGTCGCCCTCGTACATGCCCCGCAGCTGCGGCACCGTGTTGTGCGACTCGTCGATGAAGCAGAGGAAGTCGGGAGGGAAGAAGTCGAGCAGCGTGGCGGGCGGCTCACCCGGCGCGCGGCCGTCGAGGATGCGCGAGTAGTTCTCGATGCCGGAGCAGAAGCCCACCTCGCGCAGCATCTCCATGTCGTACTCGGTGCGCTGGCGCAGGCGGTGGGCCTCCACCAGCTTGCCCTGGGCGTCGAACAGCGCGCAGCGCTCCTCAAGCTCGCCGCGGATCTCGGCCACGGCGCGCTCGAGGGTGTCCTGCGGGGTGACGTAGTGGGTGGCCGGGTAGATGGCCACGTACTGCAGGTCGCCGAACACCTCGCCGGTGACCGGGTGGAAGTGCGTGATGCTCTCGATCTCATCGCCGAACATCGACACGCGGTAGGCGGTCTCGGCGTTGGCCGGCTGCACCTCGAACACGTCACCGCGCGCGCGGAACCTGCCGCGCTCGAGCACCATGTCGTTGCGCTGGTACTGCACCTCGACGAGCCGCTTGAAGATGTCCTCGCGCGACATCTGCGCGCCGGCCTCCAGCATCACCAGCCGCTGGGCGTAGCGCTCGGGCGATCCCATGCCGTAGATGCACGACACCGAGGCCACGATCACCACGTCGCGCCGGGTCAGCAGCGCCGCGGTGGCCGCGTGGCGCAGGCGGTCGATCTCGTCGTTGATCGAGGCGTCCTTCTCGATGTAGGTGTCGCTGGACGCGATGTACGCCTCGGGCTGGTAGTAGTCGTAGTACGAGACGAAGTACTCCACCGCCGCCCCCGGCAGGTACTCGCGGAACTCGTTGCACAGCTGAGCGGCGAGGGTCTTGTTGTGGGCGATCACCAGCGCCGGCCGCCCCGACTGGGCGATGATGTTGGCCATGGTGAAGGTCTTGCCCGAGCCCGTGACGCCCAGCAGCGTCTGGAAGCGCTCGCCGGCCACGAGGCCCTCGCCGATGGCCTCGATGGCCTGCGGCTGGTCGCCCGTGGGGGGATGGGCATCCGAGATCGTGTAGTTCGCGGGCTCCATCCCCGTGAAGTGTAGGGCTGCGGGCACCTGTACCCGTGGCGAAACGGGCCGCCCGCACTCTGGTGCCGGGGCCCATTCCCCGGGCGGGCCATGCACATACCGTGCACTCATCGCCGCACTGGGACAGGGGTGGCGACGCAGGCCTCGCGCGCATGGGGATTCGCGCGATGCGATGGCCCCGCGGCCGGGACGCGGGGCCCAGACCGGGCGGCGCGAGAGCGCCGCCCGTTCCCTTGGCGGGACCGGCTGCCATTCCCCTGCGCCGTCGGCTGCCATGCCGCTGCCCGCTACGCTCGAACGCATAACCGGGAGGGGAACCCACATGCCGCGCGCGCTCATCCACACAATGCTCAGGATCCTCGACGAGGACCGCTCGCTCGACTTCTACGGCCGGCTCGGCTTCGAGGAGATCAGCCGCAAGCGGGTGGGCGGTGACACCGCCACCGTGATCTTCCTCGCGCTGCCGGGTGACGGCGAGCGGCTGGAGCTCACCCTCAACGACGGCCGCACCGAGCCGTATGAACTCGGCGAGGCCTACGGGCACATCGCGCTCTCGGTGGACGACATGGACGCCGAGCTGGCCGACCTGGCCTCCAAGGGCATCGAGCCCGAGAAGCCGCCCTACGCGTCGCGCCCCGGCGGATCGACCATCTGCTTCATCCGCGACCCCGACGGCTACCGCATCGAGCTGGTGGAGATCGGCCGGGGATGACCCCCGCCGCCGATGGCGGGGGTGGTAGCGTCACGGCATACAGGGGAGCCGCTCCGACGGCTGAGAGGAGGCACACGGCCTCGACCCTCTGAACCTGATCTGGGTAATGCCAGCGAAGGGAGACCATGTGCCCCACGGGCACGACATACGGGTAGCCGACCTGCACCTCGCGCTGGGCGACCGCCCCCGCGTGCCGGTGCTGGACGGCGTGGACTTCGTGGCCCGCGCCGGGGAGGCCACGGCCATCGTCGGGCCCTCGGGGTGCGGCAAGAGCACGCTGCTCGACGTCCTTGCCGGGCTCACCCCGCCCGATGCCGGGCAGGCCGACCCGGGCGGGCCCGTGGCGCTGATGCCCCAGGGCGACGCGCTCATGCCCTGGCTCACCCTGCGCGAGAACGTGGCGATGGGGGCGCGGCTCGCGGGCCTGGCCGCCCATGAGGCCGCCGAGCGCGCCGACGGCGCCATCGCGCTGCTGGGGCTGGCGGGGTTCGGCGATCACTACCCCCATGCGCTGTCGGGCGGCATGCGCCAGAGAGCGGCGCTGGCCCGCACCATGCTGGCGGGCCGCGCCACGTGGCTGCTCGATGAGCCCTTCGGCGCCCTCGACGCGCTCACGCGCGTGGAGATGCACGATGTGCTGCGCGATCTTCGTCGCGCCGAGCAGCCGACGATCCTGCTTGTCACGCACGACGTGGCCGAGGCCGTGGCCCTGTGCGAGCGCATCCTCGTGGCCGGCCCGCGCCCCATGCGCATCGTCGACGACATCCGGGTGGGTGATGCCGACCCGCCTGCCGTGGCCGCGTCGGTGCTGGCATCGCTGCGCCAGGCGGGAGCGCTCGCATGAGCACCACCGAGGATCATCCGGCCGCGGCGGGCGAGGGCAGCATCCACTCGCGTGGAGCGAATACCCACACCGCCACCTGCCACAGCACGATCGCCAGCAGCGGCAGCACCACCACGAGCGCCACCTGCCTCGGTCGTAGGCGTCTGCGGCCCCTGGCCGCGGTGCCGTTCGCACCGCGTGCAGCGCCCGGCACGGGTTCTCCCGCCGCCGCCCCCGCCGCGGCCGGATGATCCTCGGTGGTGCTCATGCGAGCGCTCCCGCCTGGCGCAGCGACAGCGCGATCAGGGGCCGCAGGCGCCTACGACCAGGGCAGGTGGCGCTCGCAGTGGTGCTGCCGCTCGTGGCGATCGTGCTGTGGCAGGTGGCGGTATGGGTGTTCTCGCCGCGCGAGTGGATGCTGCCCTCGCCGGCCGCGGTGGCGCAGGCCGCATGGGACGCCCGCGACCGCCTGTGGTTCCACATGCAGTGGACGATCCTCATCGCCGTCATCGGGCTGGCGTTGGCGATCGCCATCGGCAGCGCGTTGGCCTACCTCGTGGCCCGTAGCCGTGTGGCGTGGCTCGCCGTGTACCCCTGGGTGATCGTGAGCCAGGTAATCCCCCTCGTGGCGCTGGCGCCGCTGCTGGTGCTGTGGTTCCCGCCCTTCGTGGCCATCCTGGTGCTCGCCGTGCTCATGAGCATCTTCCCGGTGGTGGTGGCGGGCGTGGACGGCCTGCGCAGCACCGACCGCGACCTGCTGCGCGCCGCGCGCGGGCTGGGCGCCGACGAGGCCTGGACCTGGCACCACGTGCGCGTGCCCTCCGCCCTGCCGCGGCTGTTCACCGGCATGCGCCTGGCCGCGGTGTTCGTGGTGTCGGGCGCGGTGGTGGGCGAGCTCGTGGCGTCCGATCGCGGGCTCGGGGCGCTAACGCGCCTGACCGCCGGCCAGTTCGAGACCCCCATCACCTTCGCCGCCGTGATCCTGCTCGGCCTCATCGGCCTCCTGCTCTTCGGCCTCGTGGCGCTCGCCGAGCGCCTCGCCATTCCCTGGACCCACCGCGCCACGCGCCGTAGCTCATGACCCGACCATCCGACCGGAGGACTCCGTGACCCATCGATCCCGCCTCGTCGCCCTGGCAGGGGCGCTCGCCCTTGTGCCCGCAGTGGTGGCCGGCTGCGGCGGCGACAGCGCATCTACCGCGGCGTCCACCGGCACCACGGCCGGAGGCCCGCCCGAGAAGGTGTCGCTGGTGCTCGACTGGTTCCCCAACGCCGACCACGCGGGCATCGCGGTGGCGCAGGAGCAGGGGCTCGACGCGAAGGCGGGGGCCGACATCACCACATCGGTGCCGAGCGACCCCACCACCACGCTCACGGCCATCGCCGCGGGCAAGAAGGACCTGGGCATCACCTACGCCCCCGAGCTTCTCATCGCACGCGCCAAGGGAGTACCCGTGAAGGCCGTGGGCGCGATCGCCCAGGTGCCGCTCAACTCCATCATCGCCAGGTCTGACCGGAGCATCACCCGGCCGCGCGACCTCGAGGGCAAGGTGGTGGGCATCGCGGGCGTGCCGAGCGACCGCGCGCTGCTCGACACCGTGGTGGCGGCCGACGGCGGCGACCCCGCGAAGGTGCAAACCAAGGTGGTGGGCTACAGCCTGGCGCCGTCGCTGGCGGCCGGGAAGGTGGACGCCGTCATCGGTGCCTACTGGAACATCGAGGGCGCGGACCTGCGCAAGAAGGGCGTGCCCATCGAGATCATGAGGATCGACGACCACGGGGTGCCGCGCTACGACGAGCTGGTGGTGGTGGCGTCGGAGGACGCCATCCGCGACAGGCCCGCGGCAATCCGCGCCGCGCTGGCCGGCATCGCCGCCGGCACCGAGGCGGCGAGCAAGGACGTTGCGGCCGCGGTGACGGCCCTCGAGAAGGCTAACCCGGACATCGCCAAGGCCGTGCTGCCGGCGCAGGTGAGCGACACCATCCCGGCACTGCTGCCCGACGGCAGCGCCCCGCTGCGCATGGACGCCGCGCAGTGGGACGCCCTGGCGGCGTGGATGAAGGAGAAGGGGCTCGTGAAGGGCGACGTGTCGGGGTCGGGCGCGATCGACACCTCGCTGCTGCCGGAGGGCTCGCGATGAGCGACGGCACCCCGACGGGCGACGGCGTGTTCCCCCTCATCATCGAGACCGGCATCGGGGTGGACCTCACCGGCGACGACGCCACCAAGGCCGCGGTGCGCGCCGTGGAGGACACCATCCGCCGTGTGCTGTTCCCCGGCATGCGCGACGTGCTGCCAGATGGCGACCGCGCCAACATGCGGGTGGAGGCCACCATCGCGGTGCCCGGTGCTGACCGGGTGGACGTGGACGACGTGCGCGGGCGCTTTCCCTACGGCAAGGTGACCGTGCGCGCCGTGGAGGGCGGCCACCGCCAACCCAACGGGCTGATCGGCGACGACGGCACCGAGGGAGTGATCCTCGTGGCCGTGGCCGTGATCGCCGTGGGGTGGTGACCCACAGGGGATGAGCGGAACGCCTAGAGCGGTGTGCCCGACTTGAGGGTCACGCCCAGGTGTTCGCGAAACATCAGGGCGATGAGCCGCTCGGCCCCCTGCGCGGATCCCGGCGCGGCTCCCTGCGCCAGGCACTCGGGGGCCTCGGCCAGCGGCCGCGCCAGCAGGGCAACCAGGGCGTCGGCGGCGGCGGGCTCCAGCGCCTCGGCGCCCGACCCGACGTAGCAGGCGCCGCACACCGCGCCTCCCGCCGTGGCCGAGAACCCCTCGAGTGGCGGCGGCCCGCCGCACGCCGCGCACGACGCCAGGTGCGGCACCAGCCCCGAGGTGGCCAGCAGCTTGGCCTGGGTGCCCAGCACGTAGGGATCGAGCCGTGGAGGCTCATCGCGCGCCGGGGCGGCGGCGATGAGCGCCAGCGCGCGGGTGATGAGGTTGTAGGCCCTCTCGGCGTCCTCGTGCTCGGGCACCACGCGCAGGGCGGCCTCGAGCACGCACCCCGCCGCCCGCAGGCGGTAGCCATCCATCCAGAGGCCCGCGCCGGCATCGATCACCTGCGTGCCGCGCAGGGTCATGAGGTCGCCGCGGCCCTCGGCCAGGGTGGCGTGCAGCCGCACCCCGGGCTGCAGCCGGCCGCCCTGCTTGGACGTGGGCTTGCGGGCGCCCTTGGCGATGGCCGACACCCGCCCGAGGCCGGGCGTGAGCAGCGCGAGGATGGCGTCGCTCTCTCCGTAGCGCAGCGTGCGCAGCACCACGGCGTCGGTATCGATGGTGGCCACCGCTCAAGTGTCGCACCCGCCGCGGATCGCCTAGCCTGCTTCGCATGGCTGACGTCACCGTGTACACCACCGAGTCGTGCCCGTTCTGCATGCGCGCGAAGGCGTTCCTCGACCAGCGCGGCGTGCCGTATGAGGAGATCTTCATCTCGCGCACCGACCATGCAGCGCGCGAGCGCCTGGTGGCCGAGACCGGCGGCTACACCTTCCCGCAGATCATCATCGACGGCCGCAACATCGGCGGCTGGGACCAGCTCTCGGCGCTCGACACGGCCGGCGAGCTGGACGCCCTGCTGGCCTAGCGATCCTCCGGGCGGGCTACCGCCCGAGCAGGTCGGCGGCCGTGGGCACCCCACGTACCGACGTGGCGCTGCGCACGGCGTCGCGGGCGGCGGCGGCCGCCATCTCCGCGGCGGCGTTGCCCGCCAGCACGGGATTGGCCTTCGCGGTGCCCGTGGACACCGCGAAGGCGATGTCCCCGTCGAGCGCCGTGCCGTAGGGGGCGATCGCCCGCGCCAGGCCCGCATGCGCCTGACGCGCGAGGTGCGTGCAGCCGGGCTTGTCGAAGGCGGCATCGGTGGCCACCACGCACAGCGTGGTGTTGCCCACGTCCGCCAGCCGGGGGTGACGGGCCTGGCCGTCGAGCATCTCGCGGCGGGAATCCACGAAGCCCCGGCCATCCTCGAATGCGCCGGCGATCACCTGGCCATCCTCCCCCACCACGTCGCCGAAGGCGTTCACGGCGACCAGCGCAGCCACGGTGGCGCCACCATCCAGCTGCACGCTGGCACTGCCGATGCCGCCCTTGCACCAGTGATCGCGGCCGTGGCACTTGCCCACCGTGGCGCCGGTGCCCGCGCCCACGCTGCCCACCGCGTGCGGGCCGTCGGTGGCCGCCTCGGCCGCCAGGCGCCCCTCGGCCGCGCCGGGGCGCCGCGCGTTGCCGGTGATTCCCAGGTCGAACAGCGACGCCGCGCACACGATCGGCACCACCGCGATGCCGGTGTCCACGCCCAGGCCCTGCTCCTCGCACCAGGCCATCACGCCCGATGCGGCATCCAGCCCGAAGGCGCTGCCGCCCGAGAGCACGATGGCCGACACCACGCCCACGGTGGCCTCCGGGCGCAGCAGGTCGGTCTCGCGCGAGGCGGGGCCGCCGCCGCGCACGTCCACCCCGCCGCAGGTCCCCGGCGGCATGATGATCGCCGTGCAGCCCGTGCCGGCGTCGGCGTCGGTCCAGTGCCCCACCCGGATGCCCGGGACGTCGGTCAGCATGCGGCCTCCACCTCGAGCGGCTGGCACCGCGGGCACCAGTAGGTGCCCCGCTGCGCCACCACGCCCTTCTCGATCGTGGTGCGGCAGCGCGGGCACGGCTCGCCCTGCCGCCGGTGGACGAGGAAGAGATCCTGCATGCCGCCCCGGCCGCCGTGGGCGTCACGGTAGCGATCGAACGACGCGCCCCCCACCGAGATGCCCATGCGCAGGCGGTCGCGTATGGCGCGGTGCAGGCGGCGCACCTCGGCCTGCGACAGCGACCCGCCGGGGCGCCGCGGGTGCACCCGCGCGCGGAAGAGCGCCTCGTCGGCGTAGATGTT
>JBJTJN010000064.1:0-10990 GCA_046095485.1 Actinomycetota bacterium | reverse complement strand
GGGGGGGGGGGGGCGCCCTGGGGTGGGGCCCGCACACGTTCCGCACGACGTTTCTGAGGGGCGATGGGCGTTGTCGTGTCCCCTCGCCGTATCAGAGAGCGCAAGAGGTAACAGCCCCATCCGTTCGTCGCGATAAGGTGCGCTTATGGACCTGCGGCAACTGCTGACCCTCCGCACGGTGGTGGACAAGGGCTCGTTCTCGCATGCGGCGGAGGAGCTCGGCATCTCGCAGCCGGCGGTGTCGTTCCAGATCCGGGCGCTCGAGGATCGCATCGGCCAGCGGCTGCTCGACCGCAGCGGAAGGCGCGTGACCCTCACCGACGCCGGCCGCGTGGTCGACTCGCATGCGCGGCGCCTGCTGGCGCTGGAGGACGAGATGCTGCGCGACGTCGCGGGGCTGTCCGACCACCTTTCCGGCCCGCTGGTGCTGGGGTCGTCCACCGGGCCCGGGGAGCTCTTGCTGCCGCACCTGCTGGGGGGCTTCAAGCGCGAGAACCCCGAGGTGGAGGTGTCGCTGGTGGTGCAGGACACCCAGACCGTGTGCGACCGGGTGCTGGACGACGAGATCGAGCTGGGCGTGGTGGGCGCGGCCCGGCCGCACCGCGGGCTGGTGTTCGAGCCCTTCGTGCGCGATGAGCTCGTGGTCATCTGCCCGCCGGATCATTCGCTGGCCAAGAGAAAGCGCATCAAGCTGGCCGACCTCGCGGCGCAGCCGATCATCCTGCAGCAGCGCGGGTCGGGCGTGCGCGCCGTGCTGGAATCGGCATTCCGCGCCGCGGGAATCCGCATGCGCGACCTCGACATCACCCTCGAGCTCGGCCTGCAGCAGTCGGTGCGCGTGGCGGTGCTCGACGGCCTGGGCATCACGGTGATCTCGCGGCTGGCCGTGGAGCGTGACCTGGCCGAGGGACGCCTGGTGGCCGTGGAGGTGGAGGGCGCGGTGCTGGCGCGCGACTTCTCGCTGGTGCGCCACGCCGGGCGCACGCCCAGCCGGGTGAGCGAGGGCTTCGAGGCCTATGCGCGCGAGCACCTGGGCGACCTCGTGCCGCCCGCCGACGGGCCGGCGGCTCCCGCGGAGCCCGGGGAGTCGTGACGGCCCCAGGCGCGCGCTGCGACGTGCTGGTTGTGGGCTCGGGCGGGTCGGGCATGAGCGCGGCCGTGGCCGCCCGCGAGGCCGGGGCATCGGTGATCGTCATCACCAAGTCGGCGCTGGGGGCATCGAACACCGGTCGCGCGCAGGGCGGCATCCAGGCCGCCATCGCCGCTGACGACAGCACCGAGGACCACTTCGAGGACACCCTCGCGGCCGGCCATGATGACGGTGACCCGGCGCTGGTGCGCACGCTGGTGGAGGGCGGCCCCGATGCCATCGACTGGTTGGCATCCATCGGCGTGTCCTTCACGCGCGACGACGGCGACCTGCGCATCATCCGGTGCGGCGGCGCCCGTCGGCCCCGCCTGCTGCAGGCGGGGGAGCGCACCGGGGCCGAGATGGTGCAGGCCCTGCGCGCGGCCGTGCGCGCCAGCGGTGCCGAGGTGCGCGAGTCCACGGCGCTGGAGTCGCTCGAGGCGCTGGAGGCGCGGGAGCCCGCGGATTGCGGCTGGCGCGCCGTGACCCGCGACAAGCACGGCGCCATTGCCCCCATCACCGCCTCTGCCGTGGTGCTGGCGGCCGGGGGCGGGCTGGGCGGCGAGGCGGCCCGTATCGGCGAGAAGAGCACCAACCACCCCGACGCCACGCCCGAGGTGCTCGAGATGGCCCTGGCGCTGGGCGCCCAGGGGCGCGACCTCGATTCGTGGCAGCGACACCCCACGGGGGCGGTATGGCCGGCGGGCCTCGCCGGCTACGCGCTGCCCGAGACCACGCGCTCGTACGGCGCCACGCTGCACGACGCGGCGGGGGAGAGGTTCGTGGACGAGCTCGCGCCGCGCGACGTGGTGGCGGATGCCATCATCCGCGTCGTGGAAGAGGGCCGGGGAGCAGCCGCGCCGGATGGCACCATGGGCGCCTGGCTCGACACCACGGCCATCGACCGGGACAACGGCCCGGGCTTCACGGCCGAGAGGCTTGCCTACGTGCACAACCGCTACCTGAAGCAGGGAGTGGACATCACCAAGGAGCGCGTCCTCGTGTACCCGGTGCTGCATTACCGCAACGGCGGCCTCGTCATCGATGCCTCGGGCCGCACCACGCTGCCGCAGCTGTATGCGGCCGGCGAGATCACCGGCGGCGTGCACGGCACCAACCGCCTCATGGGCAACTCGCTGCTCGACACCGTGGTGTTCGGGCGCATCGCGGGCGAGGCCGCGGCGCGGGAGGCCCTGGCATGAGCCGTGCCGCGGACTTCCTCACCCTGCCCGGGCGCCCCGAGAAGCCCCGGCAGTTCGGGCTCACGCACGTGATCGACAAAGGCATGTCGCTGCGCCAGGTGGACGACATGTTCGCCATCAGCGGCGACTTCATCGACATCGTCAAGCTCGGCTGGGGCACCGCGTACGTGACCAAGGGGCTTGAGGAGAAGATCCGCCTCTATGAGTCGTACGGCGTGGCCACCGTGCTCGGCGGCACCTTCTGGGAGGCCTGCCTGGTGCAGGGCAAGCTCGCCGAGTGGAAGGACTTCATCGGCGGGCTGGGCCTGCGGCACGTGGAGGTGTCGGACGGCACCGTCGACCTGCCGCACGAGAAGAAGCTCGAGTACATCGAGGAGTACGCACAGGACTTCACCGTGCTCTCGGAGGTGGGCTCGAAGGACAACGACGTGGTGATCGCCCCCTACCGCTGGGTGGAGATGATCGATGCGGAGCTTCGCGCCGGCGCCTGGAAGGTCATCACCGAGGCCCGCGAGAGCGGCACCGCCGGGGTGTTCCGCGGTGATGGCGAGGTGCGCATGGGGCTTATCGACGAGATCGTGCACGCCATCGACGTGCACCGGCTGCTGTTCGAGGCGCCCCAGAAGTCGCAGCAGGTGTGGTTCGTGCGCGCCTTCGGCGCCAACGTGAACCTGGG
The DNA here is from genome assembly GCA_046095485.1 of Actinomycetota bacterium. Classification (GTDB taxonomy): domain Bacteria; phylum Actinomycetota; class Thermoleophilia; order Miltoncostaeales; family Miltoncostaeaceae; genus SYFI01. The sequence goes on along the minus strand of JBJTJN010000064.1, from coordinate 7,983 downwards.
CAACATCCCGCCCGATGAGGTGATCCCCCTCGAGACCCTTCGGCTGGGCCTGCGCGCGGACACCCTGTTCACCATGACCCCGATTGGCCACGTGGACGGCGGGGGCATCTAGCCTGCACGTCATGCGTAGCCCCGCCCCCATTATCGCCATCGCCGCGTCCCTGGTGGCCGCGTCGATCATCACGCCCACGGCCGACGCGCGCCCCATGGGCCATGTGTTCGACTGGAACCACGAGCTCAACCAGGAGCAGAACCCGCGCTGGAGGCCCAGCGGGCCCCTGCCCATTCCCAAGGCCAAGTGGCTGCCGATGGTCAACAAGATCCTTCTCACCGAGGGCGCCAACAACCTGTGGGGCAGCGGGTTCGCATCGCTGCCGTTCGACATCCCGGTGTCGCCGCGCGAGCCGTCGTCGTGGCGCAACCCCGCCAACTTCCTCAGGCTCTACAACGCCACCGGCCTGTCGTGGGACGCCAACGTGGAGGCCCGCGCGGCCAAGGACGCCCTGTGCATGTTCCCGCGCGTGCCGAAGACCTGCCGCCCCACCGGCATCGTCTTCCAGCCCGACACCAAGGCGCCCACGCGCCGGATGTCGCTCCTCGACCCGGCCTACCAGCGCAAGGCGCTCTCGGAGATCCGCCGCATCGTGCCGCGCCTTCGCAGCGCGCCGTACGTGTTCGCCTACAACGGGTCGGACGAGCCCCAGGTGGTGCTGCCCACCGGCAAGGCCACGCGCAGCGCCCTCTGGCGCCGGCAGGCCGCCCAGATCAAGCGCGAATACGGCTGGGCGCCCCCGCGCTCGGGTGCCAAGCGCACCGATTCGCCCATCGCCGGCCTGCAGTGGCTGGCCTACTCGCGGTGGACCAGCAAGAACTTCTTCGCGATGAAGGCCGAGCAGGCGGCGCTCATACGGCGGCTCGATCCCGGCGCCCGCGTGGTGCCCAACAACTACAACATGATCGACGGCTTCATGCCGTGGGACTACTCGCAACTCGGCGCGTTCGCCGACATCGTCGAGGTCGATCCCTACGTGTCGTATGCCGAGCGCGCCAACGCCGGTCGTGGCCGCTACAACCCGGGCTTCGGCGCCAAGCTGATGTCCGACCTCACGGGCAAGCCCGTGCGCGTGATCGTGCAGGCCTTCCCGTACGCCCGGTACTCGCCGGGCATCGCCGACGTGGACACCTGGACCAGCCAGGCGCTTCGCGCGGGCGCCACGCACATCACCTTCTACGCCAAGGGCAACCCCCGGTTCACCAACCGCAAGCTCTACGACGGCATGCTCTCGCTGGCATCGCGCATGCGCGGGCTGCAGCTTCCCGACATGCCCGTCGACCCATCGACGGTGGTGGTGTACTCGCTCATGAGCGAGGGCCAGGGCCAGCCCGACAAGCGGGGCGACTCGCGCTACCGCACGTCGGGTGACGCGCTCTACACCACGCACTCGCTGCTGGGCGAGCTGAACGGCGCGCCGTTCGTGTTCGACAGCGACGAGCGCCTGGTGGCCGAGCGGCAGCGGCTGTCGCGCGCCAAGGTGGTGTGGCTGCCGCGCGGCGACACCCTGTCGCGGCCCTTCGCAGAGGCACTGCGCGACTGGGTGGGTGCCGGCGGATTCCTGGTGGTCACCGACCCTACGGCCTTCGCGCGCACGCCCGACAACAAGGACCTGTCCGATATCGGCGCGGCACTCAAGGGCGGTCGCCTGGACGGCGACGCGGGCAGCGTGCTGTTCGTGCGCAAGGGCGCCCTCGGCCCGGCCACGCCTCCCGACCTCTACTCGATCCCCGTGGCCGACCGGCGCTCGTGGGCGTTTGCCGACGTGCCCGCCGGCGCGCAGGTGGTGGCCACGCACCTCGACGGCCGTCCGGCGGCGGTGCTGCGCCAGGTGGGCAAGGGCAGGGTGCTGTCATTCGCCGCCGACCCGATGACCCCGGGATCGCTGGTGGAGCCCATGGACCTGGTGCCCTTCGTCGGCATGGTGCAGCGCATGGCCGGCGGCCAGACGGGCCACGCGTCGTGGACGTGGCGCGTGCCTGGAACGAAGGATCTCTCGCCCTGGGAGGGCGCGTACCGCCCGTAGGCGGGGAGCCATGGCGGTCTTCATCTGTCCACGCTGCGCCCACCGGGTGGCGGGTGCCGAGCGCGCCGAGGGACACCAGCCGCGCGGGTGCACCGCATGCGGGTTCGGATTCGTGTTCGAGCTCATGGACGACTACTACGCCAGCCCGCTCACCGCGCTCATCTGCTGCGACGGCGACCGGCGCGTGCTGGTGGCAGGGCACGCCGCCCAGCCCACCACCGGATGGCCCGAGGGCGAGATGATCGGGCGCGACGTGTGCGAGGCCCTGGGCCTGAGGTTCCCCGACGCCCCCGACGACCCGGTGGAGCGCGCCCGCGAGTGGGGCGTGCGCGTGCTGGCCCAGCCGTGCGTGTTCCGCCCGTACCTGCTCGACGACGATCGCGAGGCCGTCGTGGACATCTTCCCGGCCTATGACGACGACGGCGGGCTGCTGGTGGCGCTCACGCCCGACACGAAGGGATAGCCATGGAGACCCGTCGCCTCGGCGCATCGGACCTCGACCTCACCGTGATCGGGCTGGGCACCTGGCAGTTCGGCGGCCGGTGGGGCGGTGCCGACGACTCCCACAGCGAGGCCGCCTGCCACGCGGCGCTCGACGCCGGCATCAACTGGATCGACACCGCCGACATCTACGGGCAGGGGCGGGCCGAGCAGGTGGTGGGGAAGGTGCTGCGCGACCGCGGCGATGAGGTGATCGTGGCCACCAAGGGCGGCGTGGCGTGGGAGGTCACGGGCGACGGACTGCGTATCTGGCGCGAGGCGTCGGGGAAGTACCTGCGCATGGCGCTCGAGCGCTCGCTCACCGCGCTTGGCCTCGACTCGGTGGACCTCTACCAGGTGCACTGGCCCGTGGGCGACGTGCCGGCCGACGACACCTTCGCTGAGCTGGTGAAGATGCGCGAGGAGGGGAAGATCCGCTGGATCGGGGTGTCGAACTACCACCTGCCCGACCTCGAGGCGGCGCACGCGGCCGGCCCGTTCGTGTCGCTGCAGATGGGGTACCACGTGATGCGTCGCCAGCTCGAGGCCGCGGAGCTGCCGTGGTGCCGCGAGCACGGCGTGGGCGTGCTGGCCTACGGGCCGCTGGCCCACGGCCTGCTCACCGGGCGCATGGACGAGGGCACCACGTTCCCCGCCAACGACTGGCGCGCGCAGAGCGAGTTCTTCGCCGATGAGCACTTCGCCGACCGCGTGGCGGTGATGCGCCGCATGCAGCAGGTGGCCGACGAGTCGGGTCGCCCCGGCGGGGTGGCCGAGCTGGCGGTGGCCTGGGTGCTGCGCCGGCCGGAGGTCACCTCGGCCATCGTGGGCGCGCACGACGCCGCCCAGGCCCGCGGAGCGGCCGCCCTCGTGGGCGCGCCGCTGTCCGCGGACGAGGAGGCTGCCATCGACGCGGTGCTGGCCGAGTACCCGGCCGCCTCACGCGAGTACGGGCACGGCGAGCCACCTCCCCGCGACTAGTCCTTGAGGATCTCCCACGTGCCGTTGAGGGACGACTGCAGGTACGGGTGGTTCAGCGCGTAGATGAAGCCGAGGATCACCCCGAGCGCCACCGACGTGTGGTCGCCGGGCCGGCCGTCCAGCGCGAACTCGCGCAGGTCGCGCGTGCGGCGCGCCGTGGTGACCCAGGTCCAGATGGCGGGCACGATCAGGAAGCCGCCCGGGAAGAGGGCCAGCACGCTGAGCCCCGGTGCATTGCCGAAGGGCTTGCCGAGCGCCTCGGACATGTCGCGCATCTCGCGGTTGATGTAGTACCAGTGGAACAGCGCGTAGATGCCCAGGGTCACGATGATGAGCAGCCAGGTCACCAGCACCCCGCGCCGCTTCACCACCACCCCGCGTACCTCGATCTCCTCGGCGGCCATCGGCCCTCCTGTCCGTTCTTCGGGTCGCTGGCCACGTTACCCGGCATGATCGGGGCATGCGCGTCGCCATTACAGGAGCCACGGGCCTCGTCGGCCGCCACCTCACGCGGGCCCTGCTCGACCGCGGCGACGAGGTCGTGCCGCTGTCGCGATCGAATGGCGATGTGCACGGCGTGCCCACCGTGGCGTGGGATCCGGTGTTCGACGACCTGCCGGCAGCAGCGATTGACGGCGTGCACGCCATCGTCAACCTCGCCGGGGCATCGGTGGCCGAAGGGCGCTGGAACCGGGATCAGAAGAAGCTCATCCGCGACAGCCGGGTGATCACCACCACCCGCATCGCCGATGCCCTCGCCGCGGGCGACGGACCCCGCGTGCTGGTGAGCGGCAGCGCCACCGGCTACTACGGCAACCGCGATGACGAGCTGCTGCCCGAGTCGGCTGGTCCCGGGCAGGGGTTCCTGTCGGATGTCGCGGTGGCATGGGAGGCCGCGGCGATGTCGGCCGCACGCGGCGGGGTGCGGGTGGCCATCTCGCGCACCGGGATGGTGTTCGCCGAGGACGGCGGGGTGATCCCCCGCCTGGCCAAGCTTGCGCGCGCCGGCATGGCGGGCCCCCTGGCCGGCGGCCAGCAGTGGGTGCCATGGGTGGACATCGCAGATGTGGTGGGGATGATCCTGCGCGCGGTCGATGACGACGCCTGGGAAGGGCCCTTCAACAACGTGGCGCCCGAGCCCATGCGGCAGGCCGAGGTGGCAAAGGCCTTCGGCCGCGCGGTGGGGCGCCCGGCCGTGGTGCCCACGCCCGCGCTCGCGCTGAAGATGACCCTGGGCGACGCCGCCGTGCTGGTGACCGACAGCCACCGCACCGATCCCGTGGTGGCGCGCTCGCACGACTACGGCTGGGCGTATGGCGACATCGACGCCTCGCTCGCCGCGCGCATCACCTAGGCGTCGTCACCGCCACCGTCGATGCCGGACTGCTCCGGCATCATGCGCGCCACGTCGGCCTGCAGCGTGAGCCAGCTCTCGCGCAGGTGCGTGGTGAGCACGTGGTACCGACCGCCCGGAAGCCCCGAGACCACCCGGTAGAGGTCGTCGGGGCCCTTCTCCTCGGCGTCGAACACCATCGCGCGGTACTGCTCGATGAGCTCGGCGAGCTCGCGGTGATGCTCCTGCTGCATCATCAGCAACTGGTCGATGCGCGCGAGGACCTCGTCGGACATGCCCGCACGATACGCCGCCGCAGGGTGGTACCGTCCGGCCCGCGCGGGGGATTAGCTCAGCTGGGAGAGCGCCTGCTTTGCAAGCAGGAGGTCACCGGTTCGATCCCGGTATCCTCCATATACTCACCGTTTTTGCCCACGCTGCGACTCAGGTAGTATCGGATTATCAGGTCCGTATAAAACTCACCTTGAGGACGCGATCCCGTGACGGCTGCAGAACTCCCCCTCTCCGGCTTGTTCGCCGACGACGACCTGCTGCTGGCGATCCCGATCGTGGGCGATGCCTGGGAAGCCGCGGAGCGCGAGGTGTCGGCCGGGCTCGCGGCTGACACCGGCCTTCGTCTGTCGGACCTCCTGGCCCTCGATCGCATCCATCGCGCGGGGAAGACCGGTATCCGCACCAACACCCTCGCGCGCGCGCTGAGGATTCCCTCAAACCGGCTCACGTACCAGCTGGCGGGCCTCGAGAAGCGCAAGTACATCGCGCGCAGCCCGCACCCCGATGACGGCCGCGGGGTGGTGCTCAGCCTCACAAAGGCCGGCCGCGAGGCCCACCGCAAGGCCCTGGCCGCCTACCGGCGCATCACGCGTGACGACCTCCGCGCGGTCGGGGACGGCACCGACGGCGCCCGCCTGCTGGCCGCCGCGGCGATCCTGGCCGGCCGCGTGCCCGAGGCCGAGGTAGCCCGGCTGGCCGCCATGGACGGCTGGGTGCGCTAGCGACCGGGGGATCATCCGGGCGTGTCGGCCCGGGGGCCAGTCAATGCCCGGGCCCCTTGTGCACAGGGCCATGCGCTGCGGGGCGCTCCGCTGAGAGCGTGCGGGAGCCCCATTCCGGGGTGACCTGAATCCCCTTTTCCCGGAGGTCGAAGTGAATAGCGTCGCCATTGACACCGTGTGGGTGGTGGTGGCCGGATGCTTGGTGCTGCTGATGCAGGCCGGGTTCGCGTGCCTCGAGATGGGCCTCTCGCGCATGAAGCACTCGGGCGCGGTGGCCGCCAAGGTGCTGGTCAACTTCGTCCTGGCCCTCGTGGTGTTCTGGGCCGTGGGCTACGCCATCGCGTTCGGCGACGGCAACGGCTTCGCGGGATCCACCGCGTGGTTCATCGACATCGGCAACGCCGGTGGGGTTGAGTCGCTCTCGTACTCGGGCATCGACGAGGCCACGAAGTTCTTCTTCCAGTCAATGTTCGCTGCCGTGGCGCTGGCGATCGTGTGGGGCACCATGCTCGACCGGGCGCGGTTCGTCACCTACCTGCCCTTCGCCGTGCTGTTCGTGGGGCTGATCTACCCGATCATCGCCCACTGGGTGTGGGGTGGCGGCTGGCTCTACGAGAATGGCTTCCAGGACTTCGCGGGATCGGGCGTAGTGCACGTGACCGGTGCCTTCGCCGGGCTCGCGGGGGCGATCGTGGTGGGGGCGCGCATCGGCAAGTACCGCGATGGGCGCCCGCAGCCGATCCCCGGGCACTCGATGCCCCTGGCGATCCTCGGCGTGCTGCTGCTGTGGGTGGGGTGGATGGGCTTCAACGCCGGATCGTTCCTCGGCGCCGAGGGCAAGCCCATCGGCCAGGTGGTGGTGGTCACCTGCCTCGCCGGGGCTTTCGGCGTGCTCGCCGCCGTGGTGATGGCGCGCCTGCTGCTCGGCAGCTTCGACATCGGCATGATGGGCAACGGCGCCATCGCGGGGCTCGGGGCCATCGCGGGGCCGTGCGCGTTCGTGGAGCCCTGGGCCGGAATGGTGATCGGCCTGGTCGCCGGAGCAGTGATGGTGCCGACGGTGCTGTTCATCGACCGCCGGGGCATCGACGACCCCATCGGCGTGTTCGCCGGTCACGGCATGGGCGGAATCGTGGGGGTGCTGGCGGCCGGCCTCTTCACCACCACCGAGGCCGCATCGCGGCTCGGCGGGCGGCCCGGCCTGGTGTACGGCGGCGGTTTCTCGCAGCTGGGCTGGCAGTTCGTCGGGCTCGTGGCCATCGCGGCGTTCGCATTCGGCACCGCCTGGCTGGCATTCACGCTCATCAAGGTGACCGTGGGCCTCAGGGCGCGAGAGGCCGACGAACTGGCCGGGCTCGACATATCCGAGCACGGGATGTTCGGTTACCCGGAGCGGTTCATCGAGGTGATCGGGGCGGAGCCCGAGGAGCCGATCTCGGGGGTGGAGGAGCCGATCACGGCAAGATAGGGCCGTGCTCGTGCTCTTCGACATCGACGGCACCCTGCTGCACGGGCGCCCGGAGGGTCACACCCGCGCCATGGTGGACGCCATGGCGCGGGTGTGGGCCGTTCCGGTGGAGCCCGATGACGTGTGGCGTATCGATCCACCCGGGCGCACCGACCGCGAGATCGCGCGCCTGGTGCTGCGTGCCCACGGGGTGGGCGACGGGGATATCGATGCCGGCATGGCCGAGTGGATGCTCATCGCGGCCCGTCTGCACGACGAGGTGGCCGGCGATCACCCGGCTCCGGTGGCAGCGGCCGATGCGGCCCATGTGACCGCCGCGCTGCGCGATGGCGGCACGGAGATCGCCCTGCTCACCGGCAACCTCGAGCCCATCGGCCGGGCGAAGGTGGCTGCCGCGGGCCTCGACGGAAGGTTCGGCCCCGGCGGCGGCTTCGGGTCGGATGCCGAGGCCCGGGCCGACCTGGTGGGCGTGGCCCGGTCGCGCGCGGCCGGGAACTACCGCGATGATGAGGTGGTGATCGTGGGCGACACCCCGCGTGCCATCGCCGCCGCGCGCGCCGCCGGCGTGCGCGTGGTGGCCGTGACCACCGGCGCATTCGGCGCCCGCGCCCTCGCCGCCGCCGACGG
>JBJTJN010000063.1:0-3803 GCA_046095485.1 Actinomycetota bacterium | reverse complement strand
CCGCCGGTGCCGTCGCGCACCTCCTGCAGCGCCGTGCGCATGCCCGCGGGCAGGGCCGGCCGCACCTCGTCGCCCTCGGGGCCCAGCACCACCACCACGCCCTCGGGGGCCATGCCGCCCAGGGCGTCGAGCGCCCAGAGGATCATCGGCCGGCCCGCGAGGGAGTGCAGCACCTTGGGAAGGCGGCTCTTCATGCGGGTTCCGTGACCCGCGGCAAGGACGATGGCGCCGACGCTCAACTCGCTGCTCTCACCCTTTATTGCCTGGTTGGGGCGGGAGGATTCGAACCCCCGATCGCGGGACCAAAACCCGCTGCCTTACCACTTGGCTACGCCCCAGCGCGCCGCCCGGCACGGCACGCCGGACCATACCAGCGTGGTCCGGCGCGGCAACGGCCCGGGTGGGCGCCGGCACCCCATGCACCCGGCACGCACCGGTGAGCGTCCGGGGCTGCCACAGGCGCCTGCGGTACCCCGTCGTCTAGTTTTGCGTCAACTCCCCGCTCGAACGAGGTCTCGCATGCCGTTGAAGGCCCCCTCCCCCGCAACCGTGATCGCCTGTGCCGCACTGGCCGTGGCGCTCGCCGGCACCGGCTACGCCGTGACGGCCCTGCCGAAGAACAGCGTGGGCACCAAGCAGATCAAGAAGAACGCCGTGACCAGCGCGAAGGTGAAGAACGGCACGCTGGTCGCCGCCGACTTCAAGGCCGGCGTGCTGTCCGGTGCGCAGGGCCCGAGGGGTGAGACCGGGGCGACCGGGGCAGCCGGTCCTGCTGGCCCCGCGGGGGCGACAGGCCCCGCTGGCCCCGCGGGGGCGACCGGGGTCGACGGCGCCGCGGGTGCCCTCGGTGCGCAGGGGGTGCCCGGGCCAACGGCGTCGGCATACGCCATCGTGACGACGTCCACCACACTCGTGCCGGCCAGCTCATGGACCGAGGTGATCCGCCTCACCACGGCCGCCACCACGTCGGGTGCGCTGGTGCTCGACGAACCCATGCGCGTGTTCATCCTCGCCGACATCACGGCGTCAAAGGGCACGGGGCTCGCCGCGCAGGTCGGCAACCTCTCGTGCCGGGCGCGCTATGCGACCGTCGGTGGCGCGTTCACCACGCTGGTGCCCCTGCCAAGCGTCACGCTGCCCGACGTCCCGACCAACCCGCCCAGCTCGGCGAATGTCGCCGCCTGGGCCACGCTGTCGCTCAACGCACCCGTCGACCTCCCGGCGGGTAGCTACGACTTCGTCATCCAGTGCACGGCGTCGAACAACGCCGCCCTGGGCCAGGCCCAGCTGTCCGCCAGCGAGGCGTACCTGAGCCTGGTGGCCGCGGCCACCTAGGCCGCCGCCACCAGGCCGAGGGCCTACAGCTCCGGCCGGGTGATGGCGCCCTCGCTGGCCGACGACACCAGCGCGGCGTACTTGGCCAGCACGCCCGAGGTGTAGTTGGGAGCCGGCGGGGTGAAGCCCGCCATGCGCTCGGCCAGCTCTTCGTCGGAGATCTCCACGTTCAGCTGGCGCTTCTCGACGTCGAGCACCACCGTGTCGCCCTCGCGCAGCGCGGCGATGGGGCCGCCGCGGTAGGCCTCGGGGGCGATGTGCCCCACCATCAGGCCGTGGGTGGCGCCACTGAAGCGGCCGTCGGTGATGAGGGCCACGTCTTCGCCCAGCCCTTCGCCCACGATGGCGGCGGTCACGTGCAGCATCTCGCGCATGCCCGGCCCGCCGGCGGGGCCCTCATAGCGGATCACCACCACATCGCCGGGCTCGATTCCGCCGGCCTTCACGGCGGCGAAGGCCTCCTCCTCGCGCTCGAAGATGCGCGCCGGTCCGCGGTGCAGCAGGCGCTCATGCCCGGCCAGCTTCACCACGCTGCCCTCGGGCGCGAGGTTGCCGCGAAGAATCGCCAGGCCGCCGGTCTCCTTCAGCGGGGTCTCGATGGGCACCACGACCTCCTGCCCCGGTGCCGCCACGGCGTCGTCGGCGATCTGCTGGATCGTGCGGCCGTCCACCGTGGGGGCCGTGCCGTCGATCTTCCCCTTTTTCAGCAGCTCGCGCATCACCAGGCCGGGGCCGCCGGCGTTGAAGAGGTCGACGGCCACGAAGCGCCCACCGGGCTTGATGTCCACCACGATCGGCGTGCGCTCGGCGATGGTGTCGAACTCGTCGATGGTGAATGGGATTCCGAACTCGCGGGCGATGGCCAGCAGGTGCATGACCGCGTTGGTGGAGCCACCGCTGGCGGCCACCGATGCCACGGCATTGTCGATGCTGCGGCGGTCGACGATGTCGGCGGGGGTGATGTTCTCGCGCACGAGGCGCATGATCATCTTCCCGGCCTCCTCGGCGGCCTTGCCCTTGGCGGGGTCGGTGGCGGGGATGCCGTTGAGGTCGCACGGCGAGAGGCCGAGGAACTCACACACCATGGCCATGGTGTTGGCGGTGAACTGCCCGCCGCAGGCACCGGCGCCCGGGCAGGCGGCGTTCTCGATGGCCAGCAGCTCGTCGTCGTCGATCTTCCCGGCCGCGTGCGCGCCCACGCCCTCGAAGACGTCCTGCACGGTCATGTCACGGCCCTTGTACACGCCCGCGGCGATCGAGCCGTTGTAGAGCACGATGCCGGGGATACCCAGGCGGCCCAGCGCCATGACGGCCCCGGGGATCGTCTTGTCGCAGCCCACCAGGCACACCACGGCGTCGAACGAGTGGCCGCGGCACACGAGCTCGATGGAGTCGGCGATGACCTCGCGGCTGATGAGCGAGCTCTTCATGCCCTCGGTGCCCATGCTTACGCCGTCGCTCACGCTGACGGTGTTGAACTCCATGGGGGTGCCGCCGGCCTTCTGGATGCCCACCTTCACGTGCTTGGCCAGGTCGCGCTGGTTGATGTTGCACGGCATGGTCTCGATCCACGTGGTGGCCACGCCCACGATGGGGCGGGCCAGGGCCTCGTCGTCGAAGCCGATGGCCTTGAGCATCGCGCGGGCCGGTGCGCGGTCGGGGCCGTCGGTCATCACGGCGCTCTTGCGCTTGGCCGGGTCGGTGGGCTGCTGGTACGGGTTCGGGTTCGTCATGCGCCGGACTCTAACGGCGACCAGCCGGCCAGGGCGCGGGCCAGGAATCCCGCGATCTGGCGAGAGACGTCACCGGCTTCGGCCTGCAGGTAGTGGTCGGCGCCGTGCACCACGGCCAGCTCGCCGCCTCCCACCGAGGCCATCCAGTCGGCGATGGTCTGCACCGGTGTGATGTGGTCGTGCTCAGGGTGGGCCACGCACACCGGGCGCTCGCCCATGTCGCTGGGCAGCGACGCGCCCGGGGCCACGGCGGCCACGGCCCGCACGCGGGGATCCATCGCGCCCACGTGCAGCGCCACCCAGGCGCCGAACGAGTAGCCGCAGATGGCCAGCGGGGTGCCCGGCGGAAGGGCGTCCTCGAGGATGTCGAGCGCCCGCACGGCGTCCATCCACTCGGTGTGGTCGGCCATCGACTCGCCGGCGCTCTCGCCCGCGCCCCGGAAGTCGAACACCAGGGCGGCCATGCGCTCCGCCACGATCGCCTTGCCCAGAGCGCGCACTACGTGGCTCTCGCGCGTGCCGCCGTACATCGGATGCGGGTGGCACACCACCACGCCGGCGAGGGGCGTGCCGGCATCCGGGCGCAGTATCTCCGCCGCCAGCGGCGGGCCGTCGCCGCCGATGGTGACGCGCTCGGAGATCACGCCGGCTCCAGCACCTCGATGTGCAGCACGGTGGCCACGGTCTTGTCGGAGGTCTCGATGCTCTCGGGCGATACCACCTCGGCCCAATCGC
>JBJTJN010000062.1:0-9539 GCA_046095485.1 Actinomycetota bacterium | reverse complement strand
GGGCTCATCCTCGGCGGCTGGGCCAGCGGCAACAAGTACTCCCTGCTGGGCGCCGCCCGCAACGCCGCGCAGATGGTGTCGTACGAGGTGGCCATGGGCCTCTCGATACTCGGCGTGGTGATGATCAGCCAGAGCCTCTCGCTGGTGGACATCGCCAACGACCAGGCGTCGGGCCTCTGGTACATCCTCTTCCAGCCCGTGGCGTTCGTGGTGTTCATGATCGCCGCCTTCGCCGAGACCAACCGCACGCCGTTCGACCTGGGCGAGGCCGAGAGCGAGCTCATCGCCGGCTACAACCTGGAGTACGGCTCGGTGAAGTTCGCCATGTTCCTGGCGGCCGAGTACGTGGCCATGATCGTCATCTCGGCATTCGCCGCCACGCTGTTCCTGGGCGGCCCCGACGGCCCGTGGCTTCCGGGCTTCATCTGGCTGGGCATCAAGATCGCCGTGCTGCTGTTCATCTTCATCTGGGTGCGCGCCACGCTGCCGCGCTTCCGGTACGACCGCCTGATGAAGTTCGGGTGGAAGGTGCTGATCCCGGTGTCGATGGCAAACATCCTCATCACCGCGATCGTGGTGGGAACGGTGTTCGCGAACTGATGGGCGTGCTCGATCCGCTCAAGGGCTTCGGGGTCACATTCCGGAACCTGCTCACCAAGCCCGTCACCATCGGGTACCCCGAGCACAAGACGCCCGTGTACCCGCGCTTCCGCGGCCGGCACCGCCTGTGGCAGTTCGAGAACGGCCTCGAGAAGTGCGTGGGCTGCTCGCTGTGCGCCGCGGCGTGCCCAGCCGACTGCATCCGCGTGGTGGCCGAGGAGAACACGCCCGAGAACCGCGTGTCGGCGGGCGAGCGCTACGCGCGCATCTACGAGATCAACATGGCGCGCTGCATCTTCTGCGGCTACTGCGAGGTGGCGTGCCCGTTCGACGCCATCACCCTCGAGCACTCGTACGAGCTCAGCGAGTACACGCGCGAGGCGCTGATCTACGACAAGGACATGCTCCTGGAGCCGGCCCCCAAGCAGCCGCCCGTGCGGCCGAACGTGCCCGGCGACCCCTCCCCGGCGGTCGACGCCTAGTGCCGGTGGCCACACTCACGCCGGGCGCGCCCATGCTGTTCATGGGCGAGGGCTTCCGGGTGCACGCCACCAGCGCCACCACCGGCGGCGGGTTCCTGATCGCCGAGATCGCCTCGCGCCCCGGCGGCGGCCCGCGCCACCTGCACAGCCACGAGGCGGCCGAGCAGTACATGTGCCTGGACGGCGAGATCACGGTGATCACCGAGGACGGCGTGCACCGCCTGGCCCCGCTCGAGAGCGTGACCATCCGGCCGTGGCTGGCGCACACCTACCGCAACCTGGGCGACTCCCCGGCCCGGCTGCTGTGCACCCTCTCGCCTCCCGATGACATGGAGGCCTTCCTGCTCGAGGTCTGCGATCCGGTGAGCCACCCCGGCGCGCCGCTGCCCGAGGTAACCCGCGAGCAGAGCGACCACGCCATGGCGCTGGCCGCCCGGCACGGCATGCGCATCCACGACGAGTACGACCCGTCGGTGCTGGGGGCCGGGGCGGTGCCGCGTGGGTGAGCAGGTGCTGTTCGCGGTGGCGGCCATCGGCACGCTGGGCTTCGGCGTGGGCGTGGTGTTCTTCAAGGACGCCTTCCGCGCGGCGGTGAGCCTGATCGGCACGCTGCTGTCGGTGGCGCTGCTGTTCATCGCGCTGCTGGCGCCATTTGCCGCCGCGATCCAGGTGATCGTGTACGCCGGCGCCATCGTGGTGATGTTCCTGTTCGTCATCGCCTACCTGGGCGATCGCGGCGCGCTGCCCGGCCCCGACCGGCTCGACCGCTGGCAGGTGTTCGGCTGGCTGGGGCTCATCGGCCTGGCCTTTTTCGGTGCCATCGCGATACTCGACTCCACCGCGGGGCCAGAGCGCGCAGCGCCGTCCACCACCGATGTCGGCTCGCCCGCCAGCATCGGCGACGCCTTCCTGTCGTCTCATCTGCTGGCCTTCGAGGTCACCTCACTGGTGCTGCTGGTGGCCGCCGTGGGCGCGGTGATCCTGGCCAAGGGCGCGGTGCAGGGCGAGGGCGGGCGATGACCGGGGCGCGCCGATGAACGTGCCGATCGGGGCATACCTGGCGCTGTCGCTGGGCCTGCTGGTGCTGGGGCTCATCGGCGTGATGCGCCGTCGCAACCCGCTGATGCTGCTGCTGTCGGTGGAGCTCATGCTCAACGCTGGCAACGTGGCGCTCATCGGGTTCTCGCGCCAGTGGGACGACCCCTCGGGCCAGGTATTCGCGCTCGTGGTGATGGTGGTGGCCGCGGCGGAGGTGGTGATCGGCCTCGGGCTCACCGTGTCGATCTTCCGCAACCGCACCAACCTCGACGTCGACGAGCTGTCGTCGATGAAGGGCTAGCCCGTGGCCACCGCTCTCGCATGGATCGTGCTGGTGGTGCCGCTGATCAGCGGCCTGGTGCTTGTCGGCTGGCCCAAGGAGCCGCCGCACGCCGTCACGCGCGTGCTGGGCGTGGGCAGCATCCTCATCGCGTTCATCCTCTCGGCGATCATCTTCGCCGGGCTGCTCGGCAACGCCGCCGACGACCGGGCGTTCACCTCGAGCGCTTTCGAGTGGATCTCCATCGGCGGCGTGGACGTGAACCTGGCGATCCTCGTCGATCCGCTCAGCGTGATGATGATGCTCATCATCACCGGGGTGGGGTTCCTCATCCACCTGTACTCGGTGGAGTACATGGAGCACGACCGCGACTACCGGCGGTTCTTCGCGTGCATGAACCTGTTCGTGTTCGCCATGTTGCTGCTGGTGCTCGCCGCCAACTTCTTCTTCCTCATCGTGGGCTGGGCGTTCGTGGGCCTGGCGTCATACCTGCTCATCGGGTTCTGGTACCAGCGGCCCTCCGCGGTGGCCGCCGCGAAGAAGGCCTTCGTGATCAACGTGATCGGCGACGCCGGCCTGGTGCTGGGCGCCTTCCTGATCCTGCGCACCCTCGGCACGCTCGACTACGGCGAGGCCTTCGCCAAGGCCCCCGAGATGGGCGCGCAGTCGGGCACCGCGCTGGCGATCTGCCTGCTGCTGTTCGTGGGCGCGGCGGCCAAGAGCGCGCAGGTGCCGCTGCACACATGGCTGCCCGACGCCATGGAGGGCCCCACCCCGGTGAGCGCGCTGATCCACGCCGCCACCATGGTCACCGCCGGCGTGTACCTGATCGTGCGCTGCCACGCGTTCTTCGATCTCTCATGGCTGGCCGGCGACATCGTGGCCTTCGTGGGCGCCATCACCCTGCTGCTGGCCGCCACCGTGGCGCTGCAGCAGGTGGACATCAAGCGCGTGCTGGCCTGGAGCACCGTGAGCCAGGTGGGCTACATGGTGATGGCCGTGGGCCTGGGCGCCTACGCCAGCGGCATGTTCATGCTCATGGCGCACGCCTTCTACAAGGCGGCGCTGTTCCTGGCGGCGGGCATCATCATCCACGCCCTGAACGACGAGCAGAGCCTCGATGCGATGGGCGGGCTTCGCAAGTACCTGCGCGTGGCGTTCTTCGGCATGGGCGCGGGCTGCCTGGCAATCGCGGGCATCCCCGGCTTCGCGGGCTTCTTCGCCAAGGACGACGTGCTCTCGAGCGCGCTGGCCTACGGCGGCTTCGGGGTGTTCTGCTGGGTGGTGGGCGTGGTGGGGGCGTTCCTCACCGCGCTGTACATGTTCCGGCTGCTGTTCCGCGCGTTCTTCGGCCCCGAGCCCGATGGCGGGTACAACCCGAAGCCGCACCCGTCGCGCTGGTGGATGTCCGTGCCCGTGGTGATCCTGGGAATCCTCAGCATCGTGGGCGGCTGGCTGCAGGTGCCCTTCGGCTGGCGCGAGCTCGACACCTGGCTCGCGCCGGTGCTGGGCACGGGTCCGGAGATCATCGAGCCCACCCACACCGCCGAGGTGATCACCATCGTCGTGTCACTGGTGGCGGCCTTCGGCGGCATCGCGCTGGCCTGGTGGCTGTTCGGCGCCGACCCCGACCGCAGGAAGCGCCTGGCAGGCGTGGCCGCGGGCCCGCGCCGCGTGATGGGTGACGCCTGGGAGTTCGACCGGGCCTATGACGACCTGTTCGTCGACCCCAGCCGCGAGGTGGCCGACGTGATGGCCACCAAGGTGGAGCCCGATGGGCCGCAGGGGCTGATCACCGGCACCGTGGCCGTGGTGCGCGGGGCGTCGCGCGTGGTGAGCGCGTCGCAGAGCGGCATGGTGCGCGCGTACACCTTCTGGATGGTGCTGGGCATCAGCCTGGCCGGCATCGTGATCGCCCTCGTGCTGGCGGGGACGTCCTGATGCCCTGGGTGTCCACCCTCATATTGATTCCGCTGGTCACCGCGCTGGTGCTGGCATTCGTGCCGGCGCGCGATCGGCGCGCGGCCCGGGGCATCGCGCTGGTGGGGTCGTTCCTGGCGCTCGCGGCGTCCATCGTGGTGCTGGCGCTGTTCGACCGCGACCTCGCGGTGCTGCAGCAGGTGGACCACCTCGACTGGATCCCCGCGGCCGGGGTGTCGTGGGATGTCGGGGTCGATGGAATCTCCATATGGCTGGTGCTACTCACCACCGTCATCTTCACGCTGGGGGTGATCCTCGCCTGCCAGCGCCTGCCGCAGCAGCGCGGGGGAATCTTCCTGGCGCTCATCATGCTGGCCGAGGCCGGGCTGCTGGGGCTGTTCACCGCCGGCGACCTGATCCTCTTCTACGTGTTCTGGGAGTTCATGCTCATCCCGTTCGCGCTGCTCATCTGGAACTGGGGCGGAAGCGAGCGGCGAAGCGCCGGAATGATCTTCGTGGCCTACACCATGGTGGGGTCGCTGCTCATGCTGGTGGCCATCGTGGCCACGGGCATCATCGCCATGGACCACACCGGCCAGCTGTCGTTCCTGATGCGCGACCTCATGGGCGTGCCCTACGGCGAGGCCACCGCCACGGTGCTGCTGGCGGGGTTCCTGCTGGCCTTCGCCATCAAGATCCCCCTCTGGCCGTTCCATGGCTGGCTGCCCCGGGTGTACTCGCAGGCGCCCATCGTGGTCACCATCCTGCTGGCGGCGGTCATGAGCAAGGCCGGCGTGTACGGCCTGCTGCGCGTGGGCGTGCCGATGTTCCCGGAGGGCATCGGCAACCTGCTCATCCCGGTGGCAATCCTGGCGCTCATCGGAATCGTCTACGGATCGCTGCTCGCCTGGCGCGCGCCCACCATGCGCCTGCTCGTGGGTTACTCGAGCGTGGCGCACCTGGGGTTCATCGTGCTGGGCATCATCGTGATCGACCGCCTGGCCGCGCAGGGCGCCGTGCTGCAGATGATCAACCACGGCATCGTGGCCGCGGCGGCGTTCGTGATCGTGATGATCCTGGCGCGCGGCACCGGCACCGAGGACATCGACCGCCTGGGCGGGCTGGCCAAGGGCGCGCCGCGCCTGGCCGTGGCGTTCCTGTTCGTCACCATGGCGGCGCTGGCGCTGCCGGGGTCCAACGCCTTCGTGGGCGAGTTCTTCATCCTCGGCGGGGTGTTCGACCAGTACTCGTGGATGGCCGTGATCGCCATGCTCGGCGTCATCTACGCCGCGGTCTACATGCTGCGCATGTACCAGGGCACCATGAACGGCCCGGTGCGCGGCGTGCAGGACGGCGGCAAGGCCGCCGAGATGACGCGGCGTGACGCCATCATCCTCGTGCCCCTCATCCTGATGATGCTGTGGATCGCCGTGTGGCCCAACAGCATCGTGCAGCCCACCAAGGCCAGCACCGACCTGGCGGTGGCGCCGGCGCAGATCGCGCTCGACCGCCCGATCGAGCAGATCGGCGTGCTGCGCGACCGCGCGGCGGCCGTGGGCGCGGGATCGGCGGCGACGTCCGGCGTCGGGGAAGTGCGGCCGTGAACGCCGGCGCAGCACTCACCCTCTACGTGATGAGCGCGGCCACGGTGCTGGCGCTGGTGCTGGCCGTGGTGCCGCTGCCGTCCACGTGGCGCCGCCTTCCCGAGTGGGTGGGCTTCGCGGGAATCGTGGCCACGCTGGCCATCGCCGTGGCCCAGTGGGGCGAGCGCCAGGTGGCGTTCTCGGGTGAGCTGCGCATCGACCGCTTCGGACTGCTGCTCACGTGGATCATCCTTCCCGCGGCGCTCGCGGCGATCCTCTTCTCGTGGGGCGAGCCCTCGGCTGCCGGACGCCGCCCGGAGTTCGTGGGCCTGGTGCTGGCCGCCGCCACGGGGATGATGCTCACGGTGATGAGCGGCGACCTCATCACGCTGTTCATCGGCATCGAGCTGCTGTCGGTGGCGCTGTACATCCTCTGCGCCATCGAGGTGTCGCGCGAGAGGTCGCTCGAGAGCGGGCTCAAGTACCTGATCACGGGCTCGATCGGCACGGCGATCCTCATCTACGGCTTCGCGCTGCTCTACGGCGCCACGGGCACCACGTCGCTCACCGGAATCGCGCTGAAGCTCGACACCATGGACGGCCTGCTTACCGAGCCGCTGCTGGTGGCGGCCATCGTGCTGATCGTGGTGGCGCTGGGCTTCAAGGCCAGCGCCGTGCCATTCCACATGTGGACCCCCGACGTGTACCAGGGCGCCCCCACGCCGGTCACGGCCTTCATGAGCACGGGCACCAAGGTGGCCGCCATGGGGGCGTTCCTGCTGGTGTTCACCGGGGCCACCCAGCAGGCGTCGGGCGACTGGCGCGCGCTCATCGGCGCCCTCGCCGTGGTGACCATGGTGGTGGGCAACGTGGGCGCGCTCATGCAGCAGAACGTCAAGCGCATGCTCGCGTGGTCGAGCGTGGCGCAGGCGGGCTACCTGCTGATCGGCGTGGCCGTGGGCACTGCTGCCGGCGCCGAGGCGCTCATCTACTACCTGTTCGCCTACGTGGCGATGACCCTCGCGGCGTTCGCCGTGGTGATGCTGCGCGAGCGCGAGGTGGAGGCCGGCGACACCCTGGTGGCCTTCACCGGGTTCGGGCGCGCGCGCCCCTGGGCCGGCGTGGTGATGACCCTCGCGATGATCTCCCTCGCGGGCTTCCCGCCCCTGGCCGGGTTCGTGGGCAAGTTCCTGCTGTTCGGGTCGGCGGTGGACGCCGGCATGAGCTGGCTGGCCATTGTGGGCGCGCTGGCCAGCGTGGTGAGCGTGGTCTACTACCTGCGAGTGGTCATTGTCATGTGGTCGCCGTCACCCGAGGGCACCCGGCCCGCGCGCAGGCTGCGCGTGCCGCTGTCGGTGGCGTCGGTGGCCGTGGCCGGAGCCGTGGCCATCATCGCGCTGGCCATCTGGGCGCAGCCGCTGCTCGACCTCTGCGCAGGGGCTGCCCGCGCACTGCTGATTCCCTAGGGCATGCTGCTGCCCTAGGCGGGCCGCGGCGCCGCCCTAGGGCGCGGCGCCCCTGAGGAAGATGTCCACCCAGGTGGTCACCTGCTTGGTGGTGATCTTCTTCTCGTCCATGGCGCCCACGGTGACCAGCGGGCTCATGAGCATCTGGTAGGCCTGCATCAGGTCCACGTCGCCGCGCATCTCGCCGCGCTCCACGCCGCGGGCCAGGCAGGCCATCACAGCGGTGGCCCACGGCCGCGCGATCTCGTTGCTCCAGTAGGCCCTGAGGGCGTCACAGCGCGAGAGCTCCGGAATGATCTCGAAGAGCAGGCGGCCCTCGCGACCGTTGAGCTCGCGCATTGATCCGGTCATCACGGCGAGCAGGTCGTCGCGCAGGTTGCCGGTGTCGGGATCGTCGATGGGGCTCCACGCCGCGGCGAGCGCGCCCACCACGAGGGCCTCCTTGTCGGGCCACCTCAGGTAGATGGTGCCCTTGCCCACGCCTGCCATGTCGGCCACGGCGGCGATGGTGAGCCCGCCGTAGCCGCGCTCCAGCAGCAGCTCGCGAGTGGCGACGAGCACGGCGCCCTCCACGCGCGGGTCGCGCGGGCGGCCCCGGGGACGGCGAACGGGTGTGGCGTGCTTCTCAGTGGGCATGGTGGGCATGACTCTCCGACAGTCGCTGTGCGCTGATCGCATGCGGGCGGGGGAACGAGCACGCGGCGCTGAGGTGATCTTACGTTGACGTTATACGCCTCACGGATACGGATGCGCAGACCGTTCCGTCCGATAATTCACGAATGGCGCGCTGTTAGCGTCACCCGCCGTGAGCGACGCCATCCACGACCTGCGCGACCACCCGGGCCAGAGCGCCCTGCTGTTCGACATCGATGGCGTGCTCGCGCCCATCGTTCCCAATGCCGCCGATGCCCGGGTGACCGATGAGGCCCTTGCGCTGCTGGCCGCCCTGGCCGGTCGCTACCTGCTGGCGGGGGTCATCAGCGGCCGGGGCATGGCAGAGGTCGATCGCATGGTGCCGGTGCCCGGCATCGCACGGGGCGGCAACCACGGGCTCGAGGTCGCAGGCCCCGGGGAGCAGGCCCACCTGGTGCCCGGTGCCGAGGCGGCGGTGGGGCGGCTGCGGGAGTTCGTCGAGGCGCTCGACGCCCGGGCCCTCGCGGCGCACGGCGCATGGATGGAGGACAAGGGCGCATCGGTGAGCCTGCACTACCGCGAGGCGGCCGATCCCACGGCGACCGGCGGTTGGCTGCGCGCCGAGGTGCGCCCCGCGGCCATCGCCGCCGGCCTTCGCACGCGCGACGGCAAGATGATCCTCGAACTGCTACCCGACGTGGACGTGCACAAGGGCACGGCGCTCGCGGCGATCGTGGCGGCCGCCGGGGCGCGCCGCGTGCTCTACGTGGGCGACGACCACACCGATGCCGACGCCTGGCAGGCCATGCGCGAGATGGTGGCGAGCGGCGAGGTGGACCACGCCTGGTGCGTGCTGGCCGATGGCCCGGAGGTGGACCCGCAGGTGCGCGCGCAGGCCGACGAGGCCGTGCCGGGTACCGATGGCACGCTCGCGCTCATGCGCGCGCTGGCTACCTGACGGGGGCGCCGCAGAATCCGGGATGCCGCTGGTGCACACGGCGCAATCGGGTGGGCACCCACCGCCATCCGGCGGGCCGCAGTGCTGCACCCGGGGGTGCCTTCGGCAGCAACGGTGGCTGATATGTTGCGCGCGGGCTGACGGGCGTCGGAGGACATGCGGGGACTCGGAACACGTAGCGGGCTGATCACGGTGACCGTCACCGGCATCGTGGCGGTCGGCCTCCTCGCCGCGTTCCTCGTGGTGGAGTGGACCACCCGGCCGGTGGTCAACCCGCTGCAGCCCACCGCCGACGGCTCCATCAACCCGGCCAAGCGCCCGATCGTGGTGGGCACCACCTCGGGCGCCATGGGCGACCTGTCGGTGAGCATCGACGGCACCAACGTCACCGACAAGGTGGCGGGCGCCGGCGACGGCATCGTGGTGGACGCCCCCAACCTGGCCGAGGGCACCCACACCATGGCGGTGTCGTACTCGGCCAGCAACCTGTTCTCGCGCGGGGCGTCGGCCGAGTGGACCTTCACGGTCGACAAGAAGGCGCCGCCGCTCAAGGTGAACGTGCCGATCGGCGACGGCGTG
>JBJTJN010000061.1:0-4982 GCA_046095485.1 Actinomycetota bacterium | reverse complement strand
CTCGCCGCGCCACGACGCCCGCGCGGCGCGCGTGCGCGCGGCCGCCGCCGCCGGGGCGCGCGCCCCCGCGGAGCTCCGGGAGGCCCGGCGCAGGCCCGGCGGGTGGGACAACCTGCGCGAGGACCTGCGCATCGAGCAAGCGGTCGACATGATCGTGGACAGCGCGAAGCAGGTCTCGCCCGAGGAGGCCGAGAAGCGCGAGGCCGCCGAGGCCAAGGCCGCTGAGCCCGCCGAGGCGAAGCCCGCTGCCGCGAAGGCCCCCGCGAAGAAGCCCGCGGCCAGGAAGCCCGCGGCCAAGCCGGCCGCGAAGAAGGAGCCGGCCGCGAAGAAGGAGCCTGCGGCCAAGAAGCCGGCCGCGAAGACGCCCGCCGCGAAGTCGGGCACCACGGCCAAGGCGGGCACGGCGAAGACTACGGCCGCCAAGCCGGCCGCCAAGAAGGCCACGCCCGCGAAGGCGGCGGCCAAGCCGGCGGCCAAGCCCGCTGCCAAGAAGGCTGCAACGTCGAGTGCGAAGGGGAGCGGGACGGCCGCGGCGAAGAAGCCCGCGGCCGCCAAGAAGCCCGCGGCCAAGAAGAAGCCCGACGCCGAGTAGGTCCGGGCCCGGCTCCCCACGCACGAAGGCAGGAGATGTCCGAGACCACGAACGACAGCGGCGAGCAGCTCCTCTGCAGTTTCTGCGGCAAGTCGCAGCGGCAGGTGAAGAAGCTCATCGCCGGACCCGGCGTGTACATCTGCGATGAGTGCATCGACCTCTGCAACGAGATCATCGACGAGGAGGCCGTTGCCGGGCCGACGGCGATCGAGTCCGAGACGCTCCCGCGCCCGCGTGAGATCTACGACGTCCTGAACGACTACGTGGTGGGCCAGGAGGAGGCCAAGCGCACCCTCTCGGTGGCGGTGTACAACCACTACAAGCGCATCCACATGTCGCAGTCGGGCGAGGGGGAGGTGGAGCTCCACAAGAGCAACATCCTGCTGCTCGGCCCCACGGGCTGCGGCAAGACCCTCCTCGCGCAGACCCTCGCGCGCATCCTCAACGTGCCGTTCGCCATCGCCGACGCCACGGCGCTCACCGAGGCCGGGTACGTGGGCGAGGACGTCGAGAACATCCTGCTCAAGCTCATCCAGGCCGCTGACTTCGACATCAAGCGCGCCGAGACCGGGATCATCTACATCGACGAGGTCGACAAGATCGCCCGCAAGAGCGACAACCCGTCGAGCACGCGTGACGTTTCGGGCGAGGGCGTGCAGCAGGCGCTGCTGAAGATCCTCGAGGGCACGGTGGCCTCGGTGCCGCCCCAGGGCGGGCGCAAGCACCCGCACCAGGAGTTCCTCACAATCGACACCACCAACGTGCTGTTCATCTGCGGTGGCGCCTTCGCCGGGCTCGACGGCGTGATCGACCGGCGCATCGGCAAGAAGGGCGTGGGATTCGCGGCGGACCTTCGCAACACGTCGGCGCTCGACCCGCACAACCTCTTCGCCGAGGTGCTGCCGGAGGACCTCGTGCAGTTCGGGCTGATCCCCGAGTTCATCGGCCGCCTGCCGGTGGTCACGTCGGTGCACCAGCTCACGCGCGACGACCTGGTGACCATCCTCACCGAGCCGAAGAACGCCCTCACGCGCCAGTACCAGCGGTTCTTCTCGTACGACGAGGCCGAGCTGGTGTTCAGCGACGGCTCGCTCAACGCCATCGCCGACCGCGCGCTCGAGCGCGAGACCGGCGCCCGCGGCCTGCGGTCGATCATCGAGGAGGCCCTCCTCGACGTCATGTTCGAGCTGCCATCGCGCGACGACGTGCGCAAGTGCGTGGTCACCCGCGAGACGATCGAGAAGGGCCTGCCGCCCACGCTGGTCACCGAGGCCGCGCATGGCGACGACGCCAACGAGGAGCTCCCGCCCCTCGCCGAGGCCGGGGAGTCGGCGTAGCCGCCGAGGGCGCAGGGGACTGGCCGGCACGCCTCGAACCCGCAGAGGTCGAGGCGCGGTGGGTTGCCGCGTGGGATCACTCGGGTCGCCTGCGGGGAGACCCGTCGAGCCCGCGCACTCCCTATGTGATCGCCGTGCCGCCGCCCAACGTCACGGGCGCGCTGCACATGGGCCACGCCCTCAACGGCACCATCCAGGACGTGCTGATCCGCCGCCACCGCATGGCGGGGTACGAGGCCGAGTGGGTCACCGGCACCGACCACGCCGGCATCGCCACGCAGGCGGTGGTGGAGAAGGAGCTCGCGAGGGACGGCGTGCGCCGCCTGGACATGACCCGCGAGGAGTTCCTGGGGCGCGTGTGGGAGTGGAAGGCCGAGTACGGCGGGCGCATCATCGAGCAGTTCACGCGCCTGGGCTGCACCATGGACTACTCGCGCGAGCGCTTCACCATGGACGACGGCTACGCCGAGGCCGTGCTGCGGGTGTTCGTGGACCTCTACGAGAAGGGCTACGTCTACCGCGACACCTACCTGGTCAACTGGGACCCGGGCCTGGGATCGGCCATCTCGGACCTCGAGGTGGAGAACCGGGAGGTGACTGACACCCTGGTGCAGATCGCCTATCCGCTTGCCGATGGGTCGGGCGAGGTGGTGGTGGCCACGGTGCGCCCCGAGACCATGCTGGGCGACACCGCCGTGGCCGTGAACCCCGACGACGAGCGCTACCGCGACCTGGTGGGCAACACCGTGGTGCTGCCGCTCTCGGGCCGGGAGATCCCCATCATCGGCGACGAGCACGTCGACCCGGCATTCGGCACCGGTGCGCTGAAGGTGACGCCCGCGCACGACCCCAACGACTTCGAGATCATGAAGCGCCACGGGCTTGACGCCGTGCAGGTGATCGGCGAGGACGGCCGCATCACCGACGCCGCGCCCGAGGCCTACCGGGGCCTGCCGGTGGCCGAGGCCCAGGAACGCGTGGTGGCCGACCTGCAGGCCCAGGGGCTCATCCGGGGCACCGAGGACTACCTGCACACCGTGCCGTTCTCGCACCGCTCGGGCGCGCGCGTGGAACCGCTGCTGTCGCTGCAGTGGTTCTGCGACATGGAGGCCCTGGCCCGCCCGGCCATCGAGGCCGAGGAGAAGGGGCACGTGCGCTTCACGCCGCCCACCTGGGGGCGCGTGTACCGCGACTGGCTCGAGGAGATCCGCCCGTGGTGCCTCTCGCGCCAGCTGTGGTGGGGGCACCAGCTGCCGGTGTGGTACCGCGGCGACGAGGTGCACGTGGGCATGGAGCCGCCCGAGGGCGACGGCTGGGAGCGCGACCCCGACGTGCTCGACACCTGGTTCTCGTCGGCGCTGTGGCCCTTCGCCACGCTGGGCTGGCCCGACCGCACCGTGGAGCTCTCGCGCTTCTACCCCACGAGCGTGCTCTCCACCGCGCGCGAGATCATCTTCCTGTGGGTGGCCCGCATGGTGATGATGGGCCTCGAGTACATGGGCGAGGTGCCGTTCCGCGACGTCTACATCCACTCGGTGGTGCAGGCGCCCGACGGCCGGCGCATGAGCAAGAGCCTCGGCACCGGAATCGACCCGCTCGACGTGGTGGATCGCGAGGGCGCCGACGCCCTCAGGTTCGGCCTGCTCATGATCACCTCCACGCAGGACGTGCGCTTCAGCGAAGACCGCATTCGCCAGGGGCGGCAGCTGGTGACCAAGCTGTGGAACGCCACGCGCCTCGTGGTGGAGCGCGGCGGGCGTGCCGGCACGCAGCCGGCGCCCGAGATGCTCGGCGACCGCTGGATCGCCTCGGTCATCGACGGCGCCATCGCCCAGTCGGATGAGCTGGTGCAGGGCTTCGAGTTCAGCCAGTTCGCCGACGGCCTCTACCACCTGGTGTTCGACGACCTCTGCGACTGGTACCTCGAGCTGCTCAAGGCCGGGCTCGCCACGCCCGACTTCGCGGGCGCGGCGCTGGAGCAGGTGCTGGCCCTGGCGCACCCGGTGATCCCCTTCACCACCGAGGAGTGCTGGAGCCGCCTGCCGGGGTCGGAGGGGCTCATGCTCACCCACGCGCCGCCCGAGGCGCCGGGGCCGCGTGACGAGCAGGCCGAGGCGGCGATCGAGGCCTTGCGCGAGGCCGTGCAGGCCATCCGGTCGTTCCGCGCCGAGCACCGCGTGCCGCAGCGCGACGCGCTGGTGGCGTCGATGGCCGCCGACCGCCCCACGGGCCTGCCGGAGGACGCCCTCGCCGCCATCGCCAACCTCGAGATCGGCGACCCCGGTGACGATGCCCTGGTGCTGCCCATCTCGTACGGGCGCATCCTGGTGAAGGCGCCGGCCGTGGACGTGCAGGCCGAGCGCGCGCGCCTCGAGGCCGCGCTCGACGCCGCGCGCACCGAGCTGGCACGCGCCGAGAAGCAGCTGTCGAACGAGAAGTTCACGAGCCGGGCGCCCGAGCACCTGGTGGATGCCGAGCGCGAGAAGGCCCGCCGGTTCGCCGCCGAGGTGGACGAGGTGTCCGCCCGGCTCGATGCCCTGGGGTAGCCGCATGGACCCCGCGGCAGCCGAGCGCTGGATCGCGGACCTCGACCTCATGGGCATGAGGTTCGGGCTCGAGCGTATGAACGCGCTCATGCAGGCGCTGGGCCAGCCGTGCCGGGGCATTCCCGCCGTGCACGTGGTGGGCACCAACGGCAAGACGTCCGTCACCCGAATGACCGCGGCGTTCCTCACCGAGGCCGGTCTTCGCACCGGCGCCTACACCTCGCCCCATGTGCTGGGCTGGCGCGAGAGGGTGCAGCTCGACGGCGTGGTGATGCCCCCGGATGCCTTCGCGGCAGCCGCCACGCGCGTGCACGATGCCGTGCCCGGCGTTCCCGAGGGCGCCATCACGCAGTTCGAGGCCATCACGGCCGTGGCGTTCTGCGCCCTGGCGGCGGCGGGCGCCGAGGCCATGGTGGTGGAGGCCGGCCTCGGCGGGCGGCTGGATGCCACCAACGTGATCGACGCCCCCGTGGTGGCGCTGTCGGCCGTGGACCTCGACCACACCGA
>JBJTJN010000060.1:0-29061 GCA_046095485.1 Actinomycetota bacterium | reverse complement strand
CCTCCGCTGCGAGAGCGTGGTGGTCGGGCCGCCCTTCCGCTGTGGGCTGGGCGGGTCGGGCAGCGGGGCCTAGCTGCAGCGCCTGGCTCGAGCCCGCGGCGTGCTGGTCGAGAGCCCGGGAACGGTGATGAGCGACGACGGCAAGCCGGTGTCGTCCACCCGCGTTCGGCGCCTCATCGCGCAGGGGCAGGTGGCCGAGGTGGATCCCCTGCTCGGCCGGCCGCACTCGGTGGAGGGCATGGTGGTGCCGGGCGAGCAGCGCGGGCGCGAGATGGGCCTCCCGACGGCGAACGTGTCGGTGCCGGGCGAGGTGGCGCTGCCGGCCCGCGGCGTGTACGCGGGGCGCGTGGTGCTAGCGGGCGGCCGGTACCCGGCGGCAATCAACCTGGGGTATTCGCCCACGTTCACCGAGGGGGAGGATCCCCCTCTGAGGCTTGAGGCGTTCATCCTCGACTACGAGGGCGGCGACCTCTACGGGCAGCGAATCCGGGTGGAGTTCCTCGAGCGCCTCCGTGACGAGCGCAGGTTCCCCAGCCCCGCCGAGCTGGTGGCGCAGGTGCAGGAGGATGTCGACCGCACCCGGGAGCTGGCCGGGGCCTGATACCCTGCGTAGTCACATTGACCCGGGTGCGGCTCAGGCTGCCCCGCGGCCGGACATGGAGTTGACATACATGCTGGACAAGGACACCAAGGCGGGCGTCATGGCGCCGCACCGCCAGCACGAGACGGACACGGGCTCGCCCCAGGTCCAGATCGCGATCCTCACCGAGAGGATCAACCAGCTCACCGAGCACCTGAAGACCCACCACAAGGACCACCACTCGCGTCGTGGCCTCCTGACCATGGTGGGCCGCCGCAGGCGCCTGCTGAGCTACCTCGAGAAGAAGGACCTGAACGCATATCGCGAGCTCACCGACTCGCTCGGCCTGCGCAGGTAGGCCAACCGGGGCGCCGAGGGCGCCCGTGACGGCGGACCGCCACCGAGGGCGGTGCCGCGTGAAGAGCCGTGCAAGGGGCACGGCGTGAAGGGATGAGGAACGTAATGGCAGAGAAGGGCCCTGACGCAATCAGCGTCGTCGCCGACATCGGCGGCCAGGAGATCACTTTCGAGACGGGGCGCCTGGCCAAGCAGGCCAATGGCTCCGTGCTCGTGCGCTCGGGTGACAGCCTCGTGCTGGTCACCGCCGTGGGTGCGCGCGAGCCGCGCGAGGGGACGGACTTCTTCCCCCTCACCGTGGACGTCGAGGAGCGCATGTACGCAAAGGGGGCCATCCCCGGCGGGTTCATCAAGCGCGAGAGCCGCCCGAGCGAGCGCGCCATCCTCACCGCCCGCATGACCGACCGACCGCTGCGTCCGCTGTGGCCCAAGGGCTACCGCAACGAGGTGCAGGTGGTCACCACCGTGCTGTCCATCGACAAGGTCAACGCCTTCGACATCCTGTCGATCAACGGCGCGTCGGCTGCGCTCATGCTGTCGGAGCTGCCCTTCGAGGGCCCCGTCGGCGCCGTGCGCATCGGCATGCTCGATGACGACTTCGTCATCAACCCGACGCTGCAGGAGAGGGAGGAGAGCACGCTCGACCTGGTGGTCGCGGGTACCCGCGACGCCATCTCGATGGTGGAGGCCGGGGCCACCGAGGTGTCCGAGGAGGACATGCTCGAGGCCCTGCAGATCGCCCACGACGAGATCCGCAAGCTCTGCGACGTGCAGGACGAGCTGCGCGCCAAGGCCGGCAAGCCCAAGTGGGACGTCGTGCCGCAGGTCGTTGACCCGGCCATGCTCGCCGAGGTGGAGAAGGTGGCGCTGGCGTCCATCGAGGAGGCCACGCTCGAGCAGGGCAAGCTGGAGCGCCGCGACAAGGTGGCCGCCGCGAAGACCGTGGCCCAGCTCGAGGTGATCGGCGAGGAGCCCACGCCCGAGCAGAAGGCGCAGTTCTCGATGGCCTTCGACCAGCTCATCAAGCGCACCATCCGCCGCCGCATCGCGGTGGAGAAGCACCGCCCCGACGGCCGCAAGGCCGACGAGATCCGGCCGATCTGGTGCGACACCGGCATCGCGCCGCGCACCCACGGGTCGGGCCTGTTCACGCGTGGCGAGACCCAGGTGCTCACGCTCCTGGCGCTCGGCACGATGAAGGAGGCCCAGCGCATCGACGATCTCTCGATCGACACCACGAAGCGCTACATCCACCACTACAACTTCCCGCCGTTCAGCGTGGGCGAGACCGGCTTCATGCGCGGCCCCAAGCGCCGCGACATCGGCCACGGCGCGCTGGCCGAGCGGGCGCTCATCCCGGTGATCCCGTCGGACGAGGACTTCCCGTACACGCTGCGGCTGGTGTCCGAGACGCTCGAGAGCAACGGCTCGTCGTCCATGGCGTCGGTGTGCGGTTCCACCCTGGCCCTGCTCGACGCCGGCGTGAACATCACGCGTCCGGTGGCCGGCATCGCCATGGGCCTCATCAAGGAGGGCGATGACCTCATCGTGCTCACCGACATCCAGGGCGACGAGGACCACCTCGGCGACATGGACTTCAAGGTGGCCGGCACGTCCGAGGGCATCACCGCCCTGCAGATGGACAACAAGGTGGCCGGCGTGAGCCAGGAGACCCTGGCCCAGGCGCTGCAGCAGGCCAAGGATGCCCGCCTGAAGATCCTGGGCGTGATGGCCGAGGCCATCCCGGGCCCCCGTGAGGAGCTCAGTGCCTGGGCGCCGCGCATCACCGCCATCAAGATCGACCCCGAGAAGATCGGCATGGTCATCGGCAAGGGCGGCGAGACCATCCGTGGGCTCGAGGCCGACTTCGAGGTGGAGATCTCCATCGAGGACGACGGCACCGTGAGCGTGTACGGCGTGCAGGGCGAGAAGGCCGATCAGTGCGTCGAGCGCATCCGCTCGATGACCAAGGACGTCGAGGTGGGTGACGTCTACGAGGGCGCCACCGTGGTGAAGACCACCACCTTCGGCGCGTTCGTGGAGCTCACCAAGGGCGTTGACGGCCTGCTGCACATCTCCAACCTGGGCTCCGGCCGGGTGGAGAAGGTGGAGGACGTCATCAACCGCGGCGACACCGTGGACGTGCGCGTGGAGGAAGTCGACCGCGCCCGCGGCCGCATCGGCCTGCGCCTGCTCTCCGACGACTCCGCGCCCGCCGAGGGAGGCGATGACGGGGATGGCGACGAGAGCACGCACCGCCGTCCGCGCCGCCGCCGGACGATGTCCACGAGCGACGTCGCCGAGTGACGCAGGACCGGGCGCTCGACCCCACCGGCGAGGGGCTCCGGGTCATCTCGGAGCCCCTCCCCGGGGTGCGATCGGTTGCGCTCGGGGTGTGGATCGGCGTGGGATCGCGGTTCGAGGCCGCCGCCGAGGGAGGCATCTCCCACTTCATCGAGCACCTGCTCTTCAAGGGCACTGACCGGCTCTCGGCCGCCGACATCGCCGAGGCGTTCGACGCCATCGGCGGCGAGGTGAACGCCGCGACCGGGCGCGACCACACCGTGGTCTACACGCGCGTGCTCGACGACCACCTGGAGCGCGCCTTCGAGGTGGTGGGCGACATGGTGCAGCACCCGGCGTTCCGCGAGCTCGAGCAGGAGCGCCAGGTGATCCTCGAGGAGATCCTCATGTACGAGGACGATCCCGGCGACCAGGTTCACGACCTCATCAGCGAGGCGGTCTTCCCCGACCAGCCCCTCGGCAGGCCGGTTATCGGCACGTCGGAGGTCATCTCATCGCTTCCCGAGCAGCACATCCGCGGCTACCACGCCGGGCATTACACCGCGGGCAACGTGGTGGTCGCGGCAAGCGGCTCCATCGAGCAGGGGCGCCTCCTCGAGCTCTCCGAGCGGTACCTGGGAGACCTTGTGGCGGGCGAGGCGCACGCCGTGCAGCCGGCTGCCCCGGGCGCGCCGCGGCTGGTGTCGCGGGCGAAGCCCACCGAGCAGTACCACCTGGCGCTCGGCGGGCCCGGACTCGACCGGTCCGATGACCGCCGCCACGCCATGGGCGTGCTCGACGTCGTCCTCGGTGGGTCCATGAGCTCGCGCCTGTTCCAGGAGATCCGCGAGAAGCGCGGCCTGGCGTATTCGGTGGGCACCTACTCGGTCGGGTTCTCCGACACCGGCCAGGTGGGGGTGTACCTCGGCACGCGCGAGGAGAACCTCGCCGAGGCCGCCGAGATCATCGGTCGCGAGCTCGTGCGCATGGCCGAGGAGCCCGTGCCCGCGGCCGAGCTCACCCGGGCACGCGAGCACCTCAAGGGCAGGCTCGTGCTGGGCCTCGAGAGCCCGGCCACGCGCATGCACCGCATCGGCCGCGCCGTGCTGAGCGGCACCGAGCTGCTCGAGGTGGACGAGATCGTGGAGCGCATCGAGGCGGTGACCGCCGACGACATCGCCGCGCTCGCCGCCGAGTTCTGGGATCCTTCGCGCCTGTCGGTGGCCGCGATCGGCCCTGACGACGACGCCGTGCGG
This sequence comes from Actinomycetota bacterium, assembly GCA_046095485.1. Taxonomy (GTDB): domain Bacteria; phylum Actinomycetota; class Thermoleophilia; order Miltoncostaeales; family Miltoncostaeaceae; genus SYFI01. Next base: position 24,585 of record JBJTJN010000060.1, on the reverse strand, counting down.
GAGGCCGCCTCGCGCCTCGCGCCCAACCTCGTGGAGGCAGCATGACCCGTGTGATGGTGACCGGAGCCAATGGCCGCATGGGCCGTCAGGTGGTGCAGGCGGTCACCGACGCCCCCGACATGCAGCTGGTGGCGCAGGCCGACCCCGAGCTGGTCCCCGACGGCACCACCCTGTTCCTGTCGGTGGACGAGGCCATCGCGGCCACGCAGCCCGACGTCGCGGTGGACTTCACGGTACCGGCGGTGGCCTTCGACACCGTGAGCGCGTGCCTGCGGGCCGGCGTGCACTGCGTGGTGGGTACCACCGGCATGACCGACGCGCAGATGGCCGACCTCACGGCCCTTGCCGAGTCGGGCCCCGCCAACCTCGTGGTGGCCGCGAACTTCGCGGTGGGCGCCGTGCTGATGATGCGCTTCGCCGAGGAGGCCTCGCGCTTCATGGAGAGCGCGGAGATCGTTGAGCTTCATCACAGCGGCAAGATCGACGCCCCCAGCGGCACCGCGGCGCATACGGCCGAGATGATGCACGGCGACGTGCCGATCCACTCCGTGCGGCTGCCCGGCATGGTGGCGCACCAGGAGGTCATCCTCGGTGGGCTGGCCGAGACGCTGTCGATCCGCCACGACAGCCTGTCGCGCGAGTGCTTCATGCCGGGCGTGCTGCTGGCCGTGCGCGCGGTGCCCGACCGCCCGGGCCTCACGCGGGGGATCGCCCCGCTGATGTTCGGGTAGTCTCGGGTCGCATTCCGACCCTGGGGGACGACATGGCTGACGGCTACACGCGCGTGCGCGGCGACGACGTCGAGAGGCGCGAGCGCAAGGGCGGGGGCCCGGCATCGCAGGATGTCGCGGGTGCCACCGGCTGCGAGGAGATGACCTGCCGCGTGTGGGTGTTCCACCCCGGTGACCAGATGGCGTATCACCGCCACCACAGCCAAGAGGAGCTCTACCACCTGATCGCCGGCGGGCCGCAGGAGATGCTCATCGAGGGCGACGTCGTGGTGATCGAGGACGGCGACTGGGTGCGCGTGGGGAAGAACACCACGCGGCGCATCCAGAACAACAGCGACCGCGACGGCCACTGGCTCATCGTGGGGGCTCCGCCCGGCACGGGCATCACCGACGGCATCCGCATCGACCCGGAGACCGGCGAGGAGATTCCCCGCACCTGATGGCTGAGCAGTACGACGCCATCATCTGCGGCGGGTCGTTCGGCGGGCTGGCCGCCGCCCAGCAGATCGGCGGGCGCGTGCTGGTGATCGACCGCCTGGAGATCGGCGAGGGGGAGACCTCGGCGTCTGCAGTGCCCCTGGCGTGCCTCGAGAACATGGAGATGACCCAGGTCATCGACCAGGTGCACGAGGACATCATCATCCACACCCGCAGGCGCGCCGAGGTGCTGCGGTTCTTCCCGTTCTGCACGTTCGACTACCGGCGCTTCTGCCATGACCTCTACGAGCGCACGGGCGCCGACTTCGTGCGGGCCCGCATCGCGTCGGCCCGGGCCGGCAGGGTTGAGACCACGGCCGGCACGTTCGAGTCGCCGTTGGTCATCGATGCGGCGGGCTGGCGCACGGCCGCGCCCAAGCGCGAGCAGTCGGCGGCGCGCGCGCCGCGCAAGAGCTTCGGCATCGAGTCACGCCAGCCGTACCGCGGCGACGGCCTGCACTTCTACGTGGGCCCCAGTCGCGGCACGCGTCGCTTCTACTGGGCCTTCCCGGCAGGCGATCACGTGCGGGCGGGCCTGGCCACCTACACGGGTGAGTCCGATCTGTCGTCAGACCTCGAGCGCTTCTGCGACGACCTGGGCATGGGCGACCCCGGCCCCGTGCATGGCGGGTTCTTCACGTCCACGCTCATCGACCCCGTGCGCGACGGCATGTTCCTGGTGGGCGACTCCGCAGGCATGTGCCTGCCGGTGTCGGGCGAGGGCATCCGGCCGGCCCTGGTGTTCGGCCAGGTGGCCGGCCGCCTGGCCGAGCGCGTGCGCACGGGTGACCTGCGCCTGGACGAGGCCCTGCGCGGGTATCGCACCGCCGGGCAGTCGCGCGCGAAGGGCTACCGGGTGCTCGAGCGCCTGCAGTCGGTGCTGAACAAGCTGCCCGACCCGCTCTTCGCGCAGTTCGCCCGCGTGGTGGGCAGCGACCGCGTGCTCCCGTGGGCGGTGCAGGCGTACTGGAACGTGGCGAGCCCCGACCTGCTCACCCCGGGCCCCGCGCGCGACCCCCTGCCCGCAGGCGCGCTCACCTAGCAAGGGTGACTGTCACCGGCGTTCGCGTTCCGGCTATGCTGCCGCGGTGCTTGGAGCCGTTCTCACTGCGGTCGTCACTCCCTTCGATGCGTCGGGGGAGGTCGACGAGACCGCCTTTCGCGCGCTTGTGCAGCGGCTGCTTGCCGGGGGCTCGGACGGCATCGTGGTGGCCGGCACCACCGGCGAGGCATCCACGCTCAGCGACGTGGAGCGCATCGCGCTGTTCGAGGCCACGCGCGAGGAGACCCGGGGCGCGGGAACCATGGTGGCGGGCACGGGCAGCAACGACACCGCGCACTCGGTGCACCTCACGCATGCGGCCCGGGAGATCGGCGCCGACGCCGTGCTGGTGGTCACGCCGTACTACAACAAGCCGCCTGCGCGGGGCATCGTGGCGCACGTATCGGCCATCGCCGAGGTGGGCGTGCCGGTGGTGCTCTACAACATCCCGGGACGCACGGCGCTGAACATGCCGCCCGAGCTCATCATCGAGCTCGCGTCCATTCCGGGGGTCGTGGCGCTGAAGCAGGCCAATGAGGACCTCTCGCAGCTGCAGGCCGTGATGGACGGCTGCGACCTGGCGATCTACGCGGGCAACGACGACATGCTCATGCCCGTGCTCGAGATGGGTGGCACCGGGGTGATCTCCGTGGCATCGCACCTGGTGGGTGACCGCATGCAGCAGATGGTGGCCCTCGCCGCCGCCGGTGACATGGACGGTGCCCGGGCCATCGACGGCTCGCTCGCCGGGCTGTGGAGCGGGCTCTTCGAGGTGACCAACCCAATCCTGATCAAGGCGGCACTTGCGATGACCGGAGCGATTCCCACGGACGTCGTGCGGCTGCCGCTGGTGCGGGCCACCGGCGAGGAGCAGGACCGGCTGCGATCGGTGCTCGCGGCCGCGGACATCGCCGCATGAGCGACCACGGCGCGGTGCGCATCATCCCCCTGGGCGGCGTGGGGGAGATCGGCAAGAACATGTACGTCGTCGAGTACGACGACCGCATCGTGGTGATCGACTGCGGGGTGACCTTCCCGGGCCCGGAGCAGATGGGCGTGGACCTGGTGCTGCCGGACATGACCTACCTGGTCGAGAACTCCTCCCGCATCGACGCGCTGATCCTCACGCACGGCCACGAGGACCACATCGGCGCGGTGCCGTGGTTCATCCGCGAGGTGGGGCCGGTGCCGATCCTCGGCACGCGCTTCACGCTGGCGCTGGTGCGCGGCAAGCTCGATGAGCACAGGCTGCTGGGCGAGGTGGAGCTCGTGGAGGTGGCCGCGGGTGACCCGCCGCGGAAGGTCGGTCCGTTCGAGGCCGAGTTCCTGCGCGTGACCCACTCGATCCCCGACTGCGTGGCCGTGGCGCTCACCTGCGCGGCCGGCACCGTGGTGCACACCGGCGACTTCAAGTTCGACCACCTGCCCATCGGCGGGCCATCCAAGCGCAGCGACATCCCCGGCCTGTCCCGCCTGGGCGACCGCGGCGTGCTGGCGATGATGGGCGATTCCACCAACGCCGAGGTGCCGGTGTCGGGCAAGCGGGCCGAGGAGTCCGTGGGCCCGGCGATGGCCAGCCTGTTCGCCACCGCGCCCGGGCGGGTGATCGTCACCACCTTCTCGTCGCAGATCGACCGCATGCAGCAGGTGGTGGACGCCGCATACCGCGACGGCCGCAGCGTGGCCGTGGTGGGCCGCTCGATGGTGCGCAACGTCAACGTGGCGCGCAACCTCGGCTACCTGCAGGTGCCCGACGGCGTGATGATCGGGGACAAGGAGATCGACTCCGTGCCCGATGACGAGCTGGTGATCCTCACCACCGGCAGCCAGGGCGAGCCGATGTCGGCGCTGCGGCGCATGGCGAACCACGCCCATCCGCGCGTGACCATCAAGAAGGGCGACACCATCGTCTACAGCTCGCGGCGCATCCCCGGCAACGAGCTGGCCATCGACGAGACCGTCAACCGGCTGGTGGCATCGGGCGCGCGCGTGGTGACCCCCGACGATCGCCCCGAGATCCACGCGTCGGGCCACGGCGTGCGCGACGAGTTGGCGTGGATGCTGCAGCTGGTGCGCCCGCGGTTCTTCCTGCCGGTGCACGGCGAGGCGCGCCACCAGATGGCCCATGCCGACCTGGCCAACCGGCTGGGAATCCCCGAGCGCACGTTCATCCTCGAGAACGGCGACGTGCTGGAGATATCCGCAGATGGCGCCGAGCTCACCGGACGCGTGGAGTCGGGCATCACCTACGTGGACTCCTACGGCGTGAGCGACGTGGGGGAGGGCGTGCTGCGCGACCGGCGGCACATGTCGGAGGACGGCCTGGTGCTGATCGTGGTGCAGGTGGACGCGCACGACGGGACGATCGACGGCACCCCCGACATCGTCACCCGCGGATTCGGCGGCGCCGAGGACGAGCAGTTGATCGACGCCATTCGCGACGCGGTGGCCGAGAGCATCGCCGAGTCGTCGGAGGAGCGCGTGCACGAGGTGGACGTGCTGCAGAAGCAGCTGCACGATGCCGTGGCCGCGCTGATCAATCGCAAGCTGCGCCAGCGGCCGGTGATCCTGCCCGTGGTGGTGGAGGTCTAGGCAGGAAGTACCGGTTGCGGGGCCAACATGGTCTCGTATGCCCGCAACCGCATCGAAGGCCCGCACCAAGACCTCCGCGCGCAAGGGGTCGACCACCCGCAAGAGCACGCCCCGCAAGCCCGCGGGCCGCGGGCGCGGCTACCGTGAGATTGCCGGGCTGGGGCTCATCGCCCTGGGCGTGTTCCTGGGCGCCGTGGTGTTCGCGTCCATCGGCGGCGGCGCCTTCGGCCAGTACCTTGAGGAATTCATCCGCGTATTCGTGGGCCGTGGCGTGGGTCTGGCCCCCCTGGTGATGGTTGCCATCGGCGTGCACATGATCGTGCGAATCCCGGTGTTCGACGCCAGGCCGTTCCGCATCGGGGCGGGCGTGGTGGGCCTGGCGATCGTGCTGGGCCTGGCATCGGGCCTGTTCGGCACGGGCATGGACACCGCGCAGGGCTGGTTCGACATGACCGAGATGCAGGCAACCGGCGGGGTGATTGGCGCGGGCCTGTGGTGGGCCACCGACAGCACCATCGGCGCCGTGGGCGCCAACATCCTCACCGTGCTCGGTATCGCTGCCGGCATGGTGCTGATGAGCGGTGCATCCCTGGGTGAGGCCCTGCGGGGTTCCGGTCGCGGCGTCGCCACCGCCGGTGCGGCAGTGGGACGCGGGGTGGCCACGGCCACCAACACCGCCGTGCGCGGCAGCAAGCGCGCCGGCGATGAGGCCAAGGCAATCGCGCGCACCGTCGCTGCCCCCACCACCCGGCGTGAGCTCGACGACCATCCGGTGGACGGCGCCGACCGCTACCCGGACATCTTCGCCGAGGGCGACGGCATGCCGCCGAGCCCGGCGCTGGCCGGCGCGGGCCTTCCCGAGGATGACGACGAGCCCATGCCATTCGGCGCCGACGAGGCGCACGACGTCTTCCACGATCCCATTGACGGCGACGAGCCGGAGGGCGAAGGGAGCGACGTCTTCACCCCCGTGGAGCTGCCCGCCCCGGATGCCGACGACGACCTGCCGGAGCACGTTGCCGCCGCGCCCGCCGTGGGCGCGGCGCACGAGGAGGACATCCACGGGGCCCCGGGCACCTCCCCGCGCGGGGGCTGGAAGCGTCCGCCGAAGAAGTCGCTGAAGTAGTCGGCCGGGGTGTCTTAGATGCCCGCGGGCCAGGTGCGCGAGACGTCCCGCCGGCTCGTGGAGGCCCTCGCGGAGTTCGGCGTGCAGGCCGAGATGGTCAACGCCGTGTCGGGCCCGCGCGTGACCCGCTATGAGCTGCGCCTGGCCCCGGGCACCAAGGTATCGAAGGTGTCCAACCTTCGTGACGACCTCGCGTATGCGCTGGCCGCCACCGACGAGCTGCGCATCCTCGCGCCCATTCCCGGCAAGCAGGCCGTGGGCGTGGAGGTGCCCAACCCCGACGCCAGCATGGTCACGCTCGGCGACGTGTGGCGCGACTTCCCCGACGACACGGGCGCCCTCGCGGCGTGGCTGGGCCTGGACATCGGCGGCAAGGCCGTGTACCTCGACATCGCGCGCATGCCGCACATCCTGATCGCGGGATCCACCGGCACCGGCAAGAGCGTGTGCGTGAACGGCCTGCTGGCGTCGATCCTGCTGCGCGCCACGCCCGATCAACTGCGCCTGGTGATGATCGACCCCAAGAAGGTCGAGCTCAATCACTACGAGGGAATCCCGCACCTGCTCACGCCCGTCGTGACGAACATGAAGAACGCCACGGCGGTGCTGGCCAACATCGTGCGCGAGATGGAGTCGCGCTACGAGATCATGGGCGCCGCCCGCGCGCGCAACCTGAAGGACTGGAACGCCATCCGCCGCGAGCAGGGCCTGAGCGAGGTTCCGTTGATCCTGGTGGTCATCGACGAGCTCGCCGACCTGATGATGGTGGCGCCGGGCGAGGTGGAGGACGCCATCATCCGCATCGCGCAGAAGGCGCGCGCGGTGGGCATCCACCTGCTGCTGGCCACCCAGCGCCCGTCGGTGGACGTGATCACCGGCATGATCAAGGCCAACGTGCCCTCGCGCATCGCATTCGCGGTGTCGTCGCAGGTGGACTCCCGCGTGGTGCTCGACTCCGGCGGCGCCGAGAGCCTGCTCGGCAACGGCGACATGCTGTTCCGCCCCGTGGGCTCATCGCGCCTGCAGCGCCTGCAGGGCGCGTTCGTGTCGGAGGAGGAGATCCTCGCGATCACCGACCACTGGCGCAGGCAGGGCGCCCCGGAGATCAGGCAGGACCTCATGGAGCGTCCCGAGGTGGACGAGCCCGAGGTGGACGCCGGGGGCGACGAGATGCTCCGCAAGGCCGTGGAGACCGTGGTGCAGCAGGGCACCGCGTCGGTGTCGCTGCTGCAGAGGCGCCTGGGCGTGGGCTACGCGCGCGCCGGTCGCCTGGTGGACTCCCTCGAGCGGCTCGGCGTGATCTCGGGCCATGAGGGATCGAAGCCCCGCACCGTGCTGATCGGCGAGGGGGACATCCCCCGGGTGCTGGGCATCGCCGCCGTGGACGCCGACGTTTCAGGCGGCGAATAGCCGCAACGGCTGTCTCGCGGCCTCTCCGGTTTTTCGCCCGTGTAGCGGCGCGCGCGGTGATACCTTCGCGGCCTGTTCGAGATCGGAAACAGCCTTCGCGAGGCCCGCGTGCGGCAGGGCATCGACTACCCCACGGCCGAGGCCGGCACGCGCATCCGCACGCGCTACCTCAAGGCCATGGAGGACGAGCAGTTCGACCTGCTGCCCGACCCCTCGTATGTGCGGGGATTCCTGCGCGCCTATTCGACGTACCTCGACATCGATCCGCAGCTGGTGCTCGACGAGTACGACTCCCGGTTCGGCGACATCGGCCAGTCGGTGGAAGATGCCCGGCGCGCCCGGCGCAGGGCCGAGGGCCGCCCGCGGCGTCGCGAGGCCCAGCTGCTGTGGCTGGCCATCGGGGGGGTCACCGGCATCGCGCTGCTGGCGTGGCTGGGTATCGGGGGCACCACGTCGTCCACGCCCACCGAGCCGGTTCCCGGGTTGCCCACCACGACGACCGCCACCTCCACCACGCCCGCCGAGGGCATCGATGTGACCTTCACGGGTCGCGGCAACCGCGGCAGCTACCTCGAGGTGCGCAACGGATCGGACGCCGGCGCCACGCTCTACAGCGGCGTGCTGGTGCCCGGCGCCACCCGTGCCTTCTCGTTCCGCGACTCCGCGTGGGTACGCATCGGCAAGCCTGACGCCATGTCCATCACGGTCAATGGCGAGCCGCTGGAGATCACCGGGGGCACGGGCACCTTCCTCATCACGCAGGCCGGCGCCGAGCGCCTGCCGGCGGGCTAGGCGGTGCGCGCCGCCCTGGTGGTGACCGGCACGGAGGTGCTGGAGGGGCGCGGGAGGGCCGAGAACGGTGCCAGGGTGGCGGCGGCGCTGGCGGCATCCGGCGTGGCGGTGCAGCGCATCACGGTGGTGGGCGACGGGCTCGACGAGATCCGGGGTGCCGTGGCCGATGCGCTCGATTCCGGAGTTGACCTGGTGGTGACCACCGGCGGGCTCGGCCCCACGCACGATGACCGCACGATGGAGGCCGTGGCGCTGGCCGCGGGAGCGGACATGGCAGTGGATGAGGGCGCGCTTGAGATGGTGCGCGCGGCCATCGCCACGGTGCCCGCCCGGGCATCCGAGGAAGTGCGCGAGAGGGGCGCCCGCAAGCAGGCCACCATGCCCGTGGGCGCAATTGCGCTTCCGCCCCCGGGAACGGCCCCCGGCGCGGTGCTGCCGGCCGGGGACGCCGTGGTGGTGGTGCTGCCGGGGCCGCCATGGGAGTGTGCGGCGTCATGGGAATCCGCCCGTGCCGTGCCCGAGGTTGCTGCGGTCGTCGGCGGGGGAGCGGGGGCCGCGCCCCTCGAGCTGAGGCTGGCGGGAGTGGTGGAGTCGGAGTTCATGCAGGCCATCGACGCGCGTGATCCCGAGGGCGATGGGCTGGTGGTGGGGGTGTGCGCCAAGCCCGGGGAGCTCGAGGTGACGGTGCGGCCGCCGGGTGCCGCTGCGGACGCCTTCGTGGCATTCCTCGACCAGGAGTTCCCCCGCGCGATCTTCTCGCGCGATGGGGCGACCGTGGAGCAGGTGATCGGCTCGCTGCTGGAGGCTCGCGGGGAGGTGCTCGGCACGGCGGAGTCGTGCACCGGGGGCATCATCGGATCCCGCATCACCGCGGTACCCGGGTCGAGCGGCTGGTATGCGGGCGGGGTGGTGTCGTACTCGAACGCGGTGAAGGAGCAGGCGCTCGGCGTGCCCGCGGCGATGATCGACCGCCATGGCGCGGTGTCCGCCGAGGTGGCCGGGGCCATGGCGCAGGGGGCGATGCACCGCCTCGGCTCGCAGTGGGCCATCGCGGTGACGGGCGTGGCGGGACCGGGCGGCGGCACCGAGCAGAAGCCCGTGGGCCTGGTGTACGTCGCCGTCGGCGGCCCCGATGGCGTCGATGTGCGCGAGTTGCGCCTTCACGGGGACAGGGAGCGCATCCGCATGCGGTCGTCCACGATCGCCCTCCACCTGCTGAGGGCTGCCCTGCAGGGCTGAGGGCCCCCTGCAGGGCTGAGGCCACCACGGCAGGCCCCGGTGTCACAGGTGCGCCGCGCATCTGTCACCCATGTTCGTCCGGTGGGCGTCGTGCGGGAATAGGTTCCCGCGGGGAGGAACGTCCGGACCAAGTGCGAACATATGTTCCACATCGCCGGACGAGCACCTAGAATCGAGCCGGACGAACTGGGATACGAGGGGGAGACGGTGGACAAGAGCGAGGCGCTTGGATCGGCGGTCGCGCAGATCGAGAAGCAGTTCGGCAAGGGCGCGATCATGCGGATGGGGGACATGCCCCTGGCCGACATCGACTACGTGCCCACCGGCGCGCTGCCGCTGGACATCGCGCTCGGCATCGGCGGGCTCCCGCGGGGCCGCATCGTGGAGATCTTCGGCCCGGAGGCCTCGGGCAAGACCACCCTGCTCTACCACGTCATGGCCCAGGCCCAGAAGCGCGGTGGCCTGGCCGCGTTCATCGACGCCGAGCACTCGCTCGACCCCGCCTACGCGCGTCGCATCGGCGTCAACACCGATGAGCTGCTGGTGTCGCAGCCCGACCACGGGGAGCAGGGGCTCGAGATCGCCGACCTGCTCGTGCGGTCCGGGTCGCTCGACATCGTGGCCATCGACTCGGTCGCCGCGCTCGTGCCCAAGGCCGAGATCGAGGGCGAGATGGGCGACACCCACGTGGGCCTGCAGGCACGCCTCATGTCGCAGGCACTTCGCAAGCTGGCCGGCACGCTCAACCGCGCCGGCACCATCTGCGTGTTCACCAACCAGCTGCGCGAGAAGATCGGCGTCATGTTCGGATCGCCCGAGACCACTCCGGGCGGCCGCGCGCTCAAGTTCTATGCGTCGGTGCGCCTCGACGTGCGCCGCATCGAGAACCTCAAGGAGGGCGCCGAGGTCATCGGCAGCCGCGCCCGCGTGAAGGTGGTCAAGAACAAGGTGGCACCGCCGTTCCGCCAGGCCGAGTTCGACATCCTCTACGGCGAGGGCGTGTCGCGCGAGGGGTCGCTGCTCGACCTCGGCATCGAATACGACGTCGTCACCAAGAGCGGGGCGTACTTCTCGTTCGGCGACGACCGGCTGGGGCAGGGTCGCAATGCCGCCCGGGCGTTCCTCATCGAGCACACCGACATCGCGGATGAGATCGAGAGGCGCATCCGCGAGGCGTCGGGCATCAATGCCGCGCCCGCCATCGAGGTGGACCCCGAGACCGGCGAGGTTCTCGAGGCCGTGGTTCCCGTGGCCGAGGCCGCGGATGCCGCAGCCGCGACGGACGGGGCAGAGGGCGACGGGGCGGAGGTCAAGGCCGCCTGAGGCGCCGTGGCGCCACGCGCATGACGTACTGGGGGCATCGGCGGGGCTCGGGCTAGCATCCCGCCGATGCCGCAGTACCACCTCACCACGTTCGGGTGCCAGATGAACGCCCACGACTCCGAGCGCATGCGCGGGCTGCTGACGGGGCTCGGGTACGACGAGGCCCCGCATCGTGACGATGCCGACCTCATCGTGTTCAACACCTGCACCATCCGCGGGTCGGCCGATGAGCGCTTCATGGGCAACCTCGGCGAGGCCCGGCGCATCAAGCGCGAGCGGCCCGACGTGGTGGTGGCGGTGGGCGGATGCTGGGCGCAGAGCCAGAAGGAGGATGTCTTCCGCGACTTCCCCTTCGTGGACATCGCGTTTGGTCCGGGCGAGGTGAATCGCCTCGGCGAGCTGCTCGCACGCGAGCGCATCCAGGCCGTGGGGGCCTTCACCTTCGATGGGCGCTTCAGCGGCGACCTGCCGTCACTGCGCGAGCGCGCCCACCAGGCGTGGGTGCAGATCTCCGTGGGCTGCAACTGCGTGTGCTCGTACTGCATCGTGCCGTCGGTGCGCGGGCGCGAGAGCAGCCGGCCATGGCGCGCCGTGGTGGACGAGGTCTCGGCACAGGCCGCCGATGGCGTGGTCGAGGTGACGCTCTTGGGGCAGAACGTCAACTCCTACGGCCGCGATCTACCCGCGGGGGATCGCCTGAGCTTCGCCGAGCTGCTGGTGGCGGTGGCCGAGGTACCCGGAATCCAGCGGGTGCGCTACACCAGCCCGCACCCCAAGGACATCCGTGACGACGTCATCGCCGTGCACCGCGACGTGCCCGAGGTCTGCCGGCACATCCACCTGCCCGCCCAGTCCGGGTCCACACGCGTGCTCAAGGCCATGCGGCGCACCTACGACCGGCAGCGGTACCTCGACCTCGTGGCGCGCATCCGTGACGCCGTCCCGGAAATCGCGCTCACCACCGACCTCATCGTGGGGTTCCCGAGCGAGGGCGATGACGACTTCGCCGACACCGTGTCGCTGGTACGCGACGTGGGCTACGACGGCGCCTATACGTTCGTCTACTCGCCGCGACCGGGCACCGAGGCCGGGGAGCACATGGACGACGACGTGCCGGCCGAGGTGAAATCCGAGCGCATCAGCGCGCTCATCGATGCGGTGCAGCAGACCGCGCGCCAGCGCCTGGCGCGGCACGTGGGAACGGTGCAGGACGTCCTCGTGGAGGGCCCGTCGCGCACCGATGCGTCGCGCCTCAGCGGCCGCACCACGCACAACGTCACCGTCAATTTCACGGGGGACGCCCCGGTGGGCGCAATCGTTCCCGTGCTCATCGGCGATTCCACCTCCACCACCCTCGCGGGCAGCGTCGCACGCGTGCCCGCGCCCGCCGGCAGCGCCTGACCGAGTCGCCGCAGGTGCTGGCCCTGTTCGGGCCGACCGCCAGCGGGAAGAGCGCCGTGGCGCACGCGCTTGCCATGGCCCTGGAGGGGGAGGTCATCGTGGCCGATCCGTTCCAGCGCTACCGGGGGCTCGAGATCGCGGCCGACTCCCCGCGTGATCGCCACCGCGCGGAGGTGCCGTACCACCTGGTGGGGGACCTCGCGCTCGACGAGGACTCCACGGCGGGGGGCTACGCGACACGCGCACACGAGGCCATTGACGACGTGACGGGACGCGGCGGAGTCGCGATCGTGGCGGGCGGTACGGGCCTCTACCTGCGTGCCGCGCTGTGCGACCTCGACATGCGCCCGGCGCCGCCGCCGGAGGTGCGGGAGTGGGCCGAGGGGCTCGCGGCAGATCCCCCTGCCGCCCTTGCGGAGCTCGAGGCGCGTGACCCCTCGGCGGCGGCGTCGATCGACGCCGCGAATCCCCGCCGTCTGGCCCGGGCGCTGGAGCGTGCGGCGAGTGGCCAGCCCGGCCCGGGCACGGACATCTGGGCCGCGCCATACCGACGGCCCACCCTCCTGGTATTCCTCGACCGTCCGCGTGAGATGATCACGCGCCTCATCGCCGAGCGCGTGCGCCGGGAACTCGATGAGGGCCTGCAGGCCGAGCTCGAGGCCGCGCTTGCCACCGAGGGCCTGGCGCGGGGTCCGGGGCAGGTGAGCGGCATGTCCGAGGTGCGGGCCATCGGGGCGGGCGAGATGGCGCAGGATGCCCTCGAGGACGCCCTCTGCGCACGCACACGGCGGCTCGCCCGCATGCAGCGCACGTGGATGCGCCGCATGCAGCCCGACCACATGATCGACCTGGGCGACGCGCCGGCAGCGGACGCCGCGCCCGATATCGCGGCGCTCTGGCGGCGGCGGCGCGAGGGCGTCGTCTAGCCTGCCGCCTCGTGGCCGACGGAATCCCTTTCGAGAAGTGGCAGGGCCTCGGGAACCACTACGTGGTGACCGAGTCGTCCGCGTGGCCGTTCCCGATCACGCCCGAGCGGGCGCGGCTCGTGTGCGATGCCAACTTCGGCGTGGGATCCGACGGCATCCTCGAGGTGGTCACCTCGGGCGCACTTCCCGAGATGCGCGTGTGGAACCCGGACGGCAGCATGGCCGAGAACTGCGGCAATGGAATCCGCATGGTGGCGCGCTACCTGCATGCGACAGGGATGCTTCCCGCTGACGGGCGCGTGCTCACCGGTGCCGGCGAGGTGACCGTGTCGGTGGACGGCTCGGTGGTGGCGGTGGACATGGGTCGTGCATCGTTCCCGTCCGGCGAGCGCGAGGAGGCGCTCGGCACCGGTGCGGGTGATGTCGATCTCGCCGAGGTGTCGATGGGCAACCCGCATGCGGTGATCCGCCACGACGACCCCGACGCGGTGGTCGCGGTGCTGGGGCCGCTCATCGAGACGGCCGACCGGTTCCCCGACCGCACCAACGTGGAGTTCATCCGGCGTGATGGTCCGTCCGAGATCACCATGCGGGTGTGGGAGCGCGGGGCGGGGGTGACCATGGCCTGCGGCACCGGCGCGTGCGCGGCCGCGGTGGCCGCGGTGCGCCTGGACGGGCTCGAGAGCCCGGTGACGGTGCATCTCGCCGGGGGCGACCTCATCATCGAGGTGGACGACGACCTTCGCGTGATCATGACCGGTCCCGCCGACCCCATCTACTCGGGCCGCATGTCGGCCGCACTGATGTCACGACTGGAGGCCATGTGAGCACCCGACCCGTCGGCGCGAAGCGCCTTGGGCTTCTGCCCCCGTACCTGTTCGCCGAGATCGAGCGCAAGATCGCGGCGAAGAAGGCCGAGGGGGTGGACGTGATCTCGCTGGGCATCGGCGACCCCGACACGCCGACGCCCGAGCTGATCGTGCGTCGCATGCAGGACTCCGTGGCCGACCCCGGCACCCACCAGTACCCGTCGAACCGCGGGCGCGAGGGATTCCGCGACGCGGTGGCCGGGTTCTACTCGCGCAGGTTCGGCGTGGCGCTCGACCCGGACACCGAGATCATCCCGGCGCTGGGGGCCAAGGAGGCCATCGCCAACATCAACCTCGCCCTGCTCGACCCCGGTGACGTGGCGCTCGCCAGCGACCCGGGCTACCCGGTGTACACCATGGGCCCGCTTCTGGTGGGTGCTGACCCCGTGCCGATGCCGCTGGTGCCGGAGTTGGGCTTCCAGCCCGACTTCGACGCCATCCCGGCCGACGTGCTCGACCAGGCCCGCATCATGTACCTCAACTACCCCAACAACCCCACCGGGGCCGTCGTGGAGGACGACCTCTTCGACCGGGCCGTCGCGCTCGCCCGCAAGCACGACATCATCGTGGTGCACGACAACGCCTACTCGGAGATCACCTACGACGGCTACGTGGCGCCGTCATTCCTCTCCACTCCGGGCGCCAAGGACGTCGGCATCGAGGTGTTCTCGCTGTCGAAGACCTACAACATGACCGGCTGGCGAAGCGGCGCGGTGGTGGGCAACCCCGACGTGCTCTCCGCGTACTGGCAGCTCAAGACCAACCTCGACTCCGGCATGTTCGACGCCGTGCAGGAGGCCAGCATCGCGGCGCTGGACTCCGACCAGGCCTCGGTGCGCGAGATGTGCGAGATCTACCGCCGCCGCAGGGACATCCTCGTGGACGCCCTTCGCGCGATCGGGCTGGAGTTCACCCCGCCCAAGGGCGCCATCTACGTCTGGGCACGTGTGCCCGACGGCGAGACGTCCGCCTCGTTCACCGAGAAGGTGCTGGAGGATGCCGCCGTGGTCATCTCCCCGGGCTCCGCCTACGGGCACAGCGGCGAGGGCTTCGTGCGCATGAGCCTCACGGTCCCCGATGACCGCCTCATGGAGGCGGCGGAGCGCATCGCAAGTCTCGTCAACGCCTGACATACCGTTCCAGCGCCTGAGCGCCTCTGCCGTGCTGCCGGCGCGGGCGCACCCGGGTGATGCCGGACTCGACCTCGTGGCGTCCGAGGCACTCATCCTCGGCCCGGGGGATCGCGCCGCCGTGGCCACGGGCTGGGCGGTGGCGATTCCCGAGGGCATGGCGGGGCTCGTGGTGCCGCGATCGGGCAATGCCCTGCGCCACGGCCTCACCGTGGCCAACGCCCCGGGCCTCATCGACGCGGGCTATCGCGGCGAGCTCAAGGTGATCCTCGTCAACCTCGGCCATGAGCCCTTCGCGATCGAGGCGGGTGACCGCATCGCGCAGTTGGTGGTGACCCCGGTGTCCCTCGCCACCGCCACCGAGGTGGCTGACCTCCCGGCGTCCGACGGACGCGGTGAGGGCGGCTTCGGGTCCACCGGTCGGTAGCGGCCGTGGACGGGGCCTGGCGTCCGCCTAGGCCCGGCGTCCGATGAGGCGTTCGGAGCGCTCGCCCAGCGCCCGACCGCGCGCGACGGCGCGCGCGGCGTCCTCGAGCGCGTCATCGAGCGGGTCGAGGCGCGGTTCGCCTCCCGTGCGGTGCGCAAGCGCCCAGCGCAGGAGGGTGTCCGCCACCCAGGGGTTCCTGGGCAGCAGGGGACCGTGCAGGTAGGTGCCGATGGCCCTGAGGCGCACCACGCCCTCCGTACCGCTCACGCCATCGTTGCCATGCCCTGCGATGACGCTGCCGAAGGGCGTGGCACCGGGCCCAAGGTGCGTGCGCCCGGCGTGGTTCTCGAACCCGGCCACCTCGCGGGTTCCATCGCCGAGGGTGGCGCTGATCAGCACGTCACCGATCAGGCGCGTGTCGCCGGCCACGGTCTCGGCGTCGAGCACGCCAATGCCGGGCATGGCCGATCCATCCACGCCCACATAGCCCCTTCCCGCGAGCTGGTAGCCACCGCACACCGCGAGCATGGCGGCGCCGTCCTCCACGGCCGACCGCAGTGCGGCGCCCTTTGTGCGGGCCATGTCCTCGGCCACGAGCGCCTGGTCGCGGTCCTGGCCGCCCCCGAGGTAGTAGAGGTCATGCGCGCCGGGCGAGATGCCATCGCCGATCCCGACCTCGGTCACCTGCAGCTCCAGGCCCCGCCACTCCAGGCGGCTGCGGATCACGGCGATGTTGCCCCGGTCGGCGTAGATGTTCATCTGCCCCGGGTAGAGATGGCACAGGCGCACCACGGCGGACGCGTCGCTCATGCGGCCTCCCTCGCCAGCCGCCACACATGGCGCTCGGAGTCCGGCCCGAGCGGCTCGCCCCGGAACCCCCCGGCAACGGATATCACCGCGAGCCCGGCGGCCCGCGCAAGCGGGGGGATCTCATCGGGGTCGTAGAGGTGCAGTCGGTGCGCGCGCTCCACCGACGAGCGCGACCCGTCGGGCCGGATGCGCTCGATCATCAGCCGCAGGGCGACGTCCCCCGTGGTCACGTCGACCTCGTCGAACGTGGCCGTGTGCATCAGCAGGTCGCCGTTGTCCGGGTCAACCGAATGACCGGTGTCGAGCACGCTCCCCACGAGGTCGGCGGTCACGCCCAGATGGGGCATCGCGAGGTCGAAGATCATCTCGCCGCCCGGGCGCAGCCCATCGAAGGCGTGGCGCATGCATGCGGCGCGGTCGTCCGGGGCCTGCAGCAGCTGCAGCGTGTTCATCGGCACCATCACGAGGCCCGCGGGTGCCACCGGCAGCGCGTCGGTCATCGACCCCTGCACGGCGTGCACGCGGTCCGGCACGCCCTCGCGCGCTGCCCGCTCCATCAGCACCTCGAGCATCTCGGGGTCGGTGTCCACGGCCCACACCTCGTGACCACGCGCGGCCACGCGGAGGGTCACCCTGCCGGCAGCCGCCCCCAGGTCGCACACCGGTCCTCCGAGGCGGTCAGCGTGGCCTTCCCAGAAGCCCAGGTCGTCGTCGTAGTGCGCGTGCTCCGCGATGAACCCGCGCGCCGGGCTCACCTCGGACCCTGTGGTCTCAGGTGGCATCCCAGAACTCCCCTGCTGCGCCCCGTGCCACCAGATCGGCGCGGATCTCGTGCATGGCGGTGTAGGTGGGCAGCACCTCGAGGGTGGATCCCCGGGGCAGCGCCGCCAGGGCGCCATCAAGCGCTGTCACGGGGTCGGGAACCACGTGCAGGCGGTCCTCCGGCATGCCCGCGTACCGGAACCTGAGGGCAAGGTCGTGCGCGCGCTCACCGGTTGCGGTGAGGCGCCGCACCCGCGGCAGCACCGGCTCCCAGTCGACATCCCAGATCCACGACACGTCGCGCCCGTCGGCGATGCGGTCGTTCAGCGCCACCAGCAGGTCGTGGTCGGCGTCGCCGAGCATGAGCGTGCGCACGTTCTCGTTGGCGCCCGCCGGGTTCTTCGCGAGCAGCATCACCACCTCGCGACCGTCCACCACCACGCGCTCCGACCGGCCGAAGGCCGCACGCACCCCCGATATCGCGGTCGCCGCCCGGGCGGCGGGAACGCCCATGGCGATGGCGGCGGCGAGTGCCCCGGCGGCGTTGAGCACGTTGTGCAGCCCCGGCAGGCCGAGATGCAGTCGCACCTCGCCCTCGGGCGTGCGGATCACCGGGTGCGATCCCACCGCGCCGTCGAGCCCGGCATCCACCACCGCGACGTCGGGCCGGGGGCGGCTGAGCCCGCATGAGGGGCAGGTCCAGTCCCCGATGTGGCCGATCCACGCATGCCGGTACCGAAGCGCAGCGTCGCAGCGCCTGCAGGTGGTGGAGTCAGAGGCGTGGGCGAGGCCCGGCGCGGCCGCAGACGGGTCGTCGATCCCGAACCACAGCACGTCCGCCCCGTCGCCCGGGAGCGATGCCAGCAGGGGATCGTCCCCGCACACCACCAGCGTCGGTTCCGGATCGAGGGTCGCGAGCATCTGCGCCCAACGGGCGGCGATGGACTCCAGCTCCCCATGGCGGTCGAGTTGGTCCCGGAAGAGGTTCATCAGCAGCAGCGCCGAGGGCTGCACCGCCGCTGCCACCCCGGACAGCGCCGCCTCGTCCACCTCGAAGGCCCCGCACGCGGACGACCCGTGGCGCGGCGCGGCCTCGGCCAGGGCAGTCGCGACGCCGCTCAGCAGGTTGGCCCCCGCGGCATTCGTGACCACCTGCCGGTCATCGGCGCGCAGCGCACCAGCGACCAGGCGCGTGGTGGTCGTCTTGCCGTTGGTCGCCGAGATCAGCAGCGTGCCCCCGCCCAGGTTGGCGGCCAGGTCGCGCACGGCCCCGGGGTCGAGCCGGAGCAGCACCTTGCCGGGCATCGCCGTGCCCCCGCCGCGCCCCAGCATGCGCGAGGCACTGCCCGCGGTGCGGGCGATCGCCGCCGATGCCCGCGCTCGTGCGCTCACGCGGCCGTTGTCACCGTGCCGTCGGGGTGCCCGATGATGACGTCGGACAGCACCACGCGAAAAAGGCCGTGGTCGAGCACGCCCGCGAGCCCACGGGCGCGCTCGGCAACCTGCACCCAGTCCGATCCCGCAGGCACGGCCAGGTCGATCAGCGCCATGCCGTCATCGCTGTCGGCGGGGCGACGCGTGGGCCGCAGGGCCGCGAGCTCGCGCATCACGGCGTCCGCGGCGAAGGGGACCACGGCAAGCGGCAGCACGCCCCAGTCATCGAGCGTGGGCACGATCTTCGGGCCATCCACCAGCACGATGAATCGCCGGGCGCTGTTCGCGAGCACGCGCTCGCGAACCATCGCGCCTCCCGCCCCCTTGATGCACAGCCCGAGGGGATCAATGGCATCGGCTCCGTCAAAGGCGATATCGAGCTCCGGGCCGGGGTCGCCGAGGGCGATTCCCTCCTCGGAGGCGATGAGGCCGGTGGCGTCCGAGGTGGGCACGCCCACCACCGTGATGCCCTCGTCGCGCACGCGTGCGCCGAGCGCGCGGATGCCCGCGGTGGCCGCACGCCCCGTACCAAGCCCCACGCGCATTCCGTCGGTGATCAGGCCCGCGCAGGCGGCCCCGGCGGCCGCCCAGGCGGCCTCTCTCTCATTCGCCATGCGGCAAGGGTATGCGAGACTCGGGGGGATGGACCTGCACCCCGGGGAAGTCCTGCAAATCGACACCATGCTCGCCGGCGTGCCGGGGATGACCGGCGCGCACCTGATACGTGCCGAGCAGCCCGCCCTCATCGACTGCGGCACGCAGACGAGCGCGGCCACCGTGCAGGCCGCCCTCACCGAGGCGGGGATCGGGCCCGATGACCTGGCGTGGCTGGTGCTCACGCACGTGCATCTCGACCACTGCGGGGCGGCGGGGGACCTCGCCCGGGAGTTTCCGTCGGCCACCGTGGTCGTGCATCCGCGCGGCGCTCGGCACCTGGTGGACCCCTCGCGGCTCGTCGCGGGCACGCATGCGCTGTTCGGGAGGCTGTCGCCGGCCATCGGCGGCCTCGAGCCCATCGATGAGTCACGGGTGATCGAGGCCGGCGACGGCCAGGTGATCCCGCTGGGGGGCGGGCGGTCGCTGCGCGCGGTGTGGGCGCCGGGGCATGCACGGCACCACATGGCGCTGCTCGAGCAGTCGGAGGGCATCCTCTTCGCCGGCGACGCCGTGGGCGTGCAGATGGGCGGCGGGGAGATGTACCCCACCATCCCTCCGCCGGAGTACGACCTCGATGCGGGGCTCGCGAGCCTCGACGTGCTGGAGGGGCTCGATCCCGAGCGCATGTACGTGAGCCACTTCGGGCCGGTGGACGACCCGGGCGAGTCGCTCGACCTGGGTCGCCGTGCGCAGTCGGCGATGGGGCAGGCGGCCCGCGAGGCCCACGCCTGGGCGCCCGGCGACCTCGAGGCCCTGCACCGGGCCGTGGACGAGGCCTGGCCGCCCGATGAGGCCCTGCGCACCCCCGAGGCCCTCACGCGCTGGACGGCCTTCAACTGGCTCGACAACAACCTGCTGGGACTGCAGGGAATGGTGGAGCGGGAAGCGCGGGACGCATGAGGGTGCGCATCGAGGTGGCGGTGTTCACCGTGCGCGCCGGGGAGCTGGAGGTGCTCCTCGGCCGCGTGGGCGGTGGCACGTGGTCGCTGCCGGCCGCCGGACCCGGCGACGGGCGTGCGCTGGACCAGGTGGCGGACGCCGCCCTCGAGCAGATGGCGGGCGTGCGGGGCATCGCGATGGAGCAGCTCTACACCTTCGACCGGGAGGGGGAGGAGGTGGCCGTGGCCTACCTGGCCCTCATCGATGCCGGGCGGCACCCGATCGCCCCGGGCGCCGACGTGGCCGAGGTGCGGTGGTTCCGGCACGACGACCTGCCCGCGCTCGCCGAGGGGCAGGATGCGGTGGTGGCGTACGGCCTTCAGCGCCTCCGGGCCAAGACCGCCTACGCGCCGGTGGCCGTCAACCTGCTGCCGGACCTCTTCACCCTGGGGGAGATGCAGGCGGTGTATGAGGTGCTGCTGGGCCGCACGCTCGATGCGCGCAACTTCAGGCGGGACGTCCTGCGGGCGGGCGTGGTGGAGGAGTCCGGCGAGGTGCGTGCCGAGGGCCGCGGGCGGCCCGCCCGCCTGTACCGCTCGGCTGGAGGACGGTTCGCGGTGGACGCCCGCGAGCGCCGCGCGGCGCGCACGATCTCGTCCGGGGACGATCCGCCCGCGTAGGGGGGCATTTCGCCCCTTCGTTGGCAGGTGCACCGCCGTGCGGGGTGGTAGCCTCATCGCGTCGAGGCGGCGAACAGATCCGGAGGATGAGCATGGCTGAGCAGAAGGACGACGAAGGCCTCCCGCAGGTCTGGCCGTTCACGCTCGCCGGGCTGCTCATCGTGCTCTCGCTGGTGTGGTTCCAGCTGGGCTTCGCCGTGCACGACATGGGCCGCTCGCTGTGGGGGCACTACACCGTGTTCTGGACCCTGCTGATCATCGGCGTCGTGATCATCATCGCCGGCGGCATCTGGAACACCGTGCGCGGACGCCGCCGCCGGATGGCGCTCTGACGCACCTGCGTCCGCGGTGAGCGCGCCGCGCTTTCGCCGGGGGCGGCTTCTCGTCGCGGCCCCGCATCTGGACGACGACCCGAACTTCCGCAGGGCGGTGGTGCTGGTGCTCGAGCATGCCGATGAGGGCGCGCTGGGGATCGTCCTCAACCACCCCATGGAGGTACGCGCGGCCGAGGCGCTGCCCGAGCCACTGGCATCTGTGGTGTCGGAGGGTTCTCCCGTGTTCCGCGGCGGGCCCGTGCAGCCGGGCACGGTGATCGTGCTCGCGGAGTTCGACGACCCCGCGGCGGCCGGCGGCATCATGTTCGGGTCGGTGGGCATCCTCGACCCCGAGTCGGTCGAGGAGGGGCGTGCACCCGCCATGGCCCGTGCACGGGCGTTCGGTGGCTACGCGGGGTGGGGAGGCGGCCAGCTGGAGTCGGAGATCCGGCAGGACGCCTGGATCGACGCCGAGCCGCTCCCGGACGACGTCTTCACGGACGACCCCTCTGCTCTCTGGAGACGCGTGCTCGCCCGCACGGGGGCGTCGTACCGCCTGATGGCCACGGCCCCCGAGGACCCGCTGCTCAACTAGGCGGCGGGGCCCCGGGAGACGTCGCCGGGACTATCCGAGGCGGTTGGCCTCCGCCATGCTGGCGAGCTTCTGCAGCGACTGGTGCTCCACCTGGCGGATGCGCTCGCGCGTGACGTTGAACATGCGGCCGAGCTCGTCGAGCGTGCGCGGCTTCTCGCCACCCAGGCCGTAGCGCAGCTCGAGCACGCGGCGCTCGCGGTACGAGAGCTGGTCGAGCACGTCGCGCAGGGCCTCGTCGCGCAGGGCCTGCTCCGCGGCCACCTCGGGCGCGATGCTGGTCTCGTCGGCGAGGAAGCGGCCGAACTCGGACTCCTCGTCCTCGCCCACCGGCTTCTCGAGCGACACGATGGGCTGCGCGCTGCGAAGGATGTCCTCCACCTCCGCCGCGGGGAGACCCGCGACGGCGCCGATCTCCTCGGCCGTGGGCTCGCGACCAAGCTGTCCCACGAGCGTGCGCTCCGCGCGGCTGATCTGGTTGAGCTTCTCCACCACGTGCACCGGGATGCGGATGGTGCGGCCCTTGTCGGCGAGGGCGCGGGTGACGGCCTGGCGGATCCACCACGTGGCGTACGTGGAGAACTTGAAGCCGCGGCGCCAGTCGAACTTCTCGACGGCGCGCACGAGGCCGAGCGTGCCCTCCTGGATCAGGTCGAGGAAGGGCAGCCCGCGACCGCGGTAACCCTTGGCGATCGACACCACGAGGCGCAGGTTGGCCTCGACCATCTGCGTCTTGGCGGTCTGGTCACCCGCCTCGATGCGCTTGGCCAGGTCAACCTCCTGCGCCGCGGTGAGCAGCGGCACCCGGCCGATGTCCTTCAGGAACAGCTGCAGGGCGTCGGTGGTCTGCTCCACCGTGGCGGGCCGGCGGGCCCGGTCGGCGGCTTCGGCCAGGTCGGCCGTGCGGCTCGCTGCCTCGGCGGGCTCGAGCAGCTCGATCCCCGCCTCGTCGAGCTGCTGGTAGATGTCCTCGGCCAGTCCGGCGTCGACGCCGAGCTGGTCGAGCATCTCGGCGACATCCTCGATCGAGAGGAAGCCCACTTCCTGGCCGCGCTGCAGAAGAACTCGGAACTCGCCATGGTCGATGAGTTCCGCGAGTTGCGTGAGTGAGGTCGTCATCGGTCTCCGGTGGGGGTCGATTCGAAGGCCATCCTAGATGCGACTGCGGGCGTCGCGAAAGATGGCGCAGGACGGTTTTTCGTGCTAGGCGACTTCGATGCGGACGGCGTTGATGCGCTGCTCCTCGACCGGCCGGTCATTGGCCCCGGTGGCCGTGGTGCCGATCCCCTCCACCACGTCGAGCCCCCCGACGACCTGGCCGAAGTTCGTGTGGTGACCGTCCAGCCACGGGGTGGAGTCGGCCGTGACGATGAAGAACTGCGAGCCGTTGGTGTTGGGGCCCGCGTTGGCCATGGCCAGGCTGCCGCGCACGAGCTTGCGGTCGTTGATCTCGTCCTGGAACGAGTAGCCCGGGCCACCGGTGCCCACGCCGTTGGGGCAGCCGCCCTGGATCATGAAGTCCTCGATCACCCGGTGGAAGATGAGGCCGTCGTAGTACCCGGCCTCGGCCAGGCCCACGAAGTTGCCGACGGTCTGCGGTGAGTCGGCGGCGAAGAGCTCGCAGCGGATCTCGCCGGCCGAGGTGTCGAACACCGCGGTGTAGCTCTTTGTCGGATCGGCGGGCGGCGGCAGCTCAGGCATGGTGGCTCCTCGTGGGTTGGGCGGCAAGCGTACCCGACTCGCGGCGCCCTACCGGGCCGGGCACTTCGCGCCGCGCTCGTCCACGTATGCCTGCCAGCGCGAGGCCGTGGCCGCGAGGGCCTCCCCCGGGTAGAGCGCGTCGAGCGAGCGCAGCAGCGACACGTGGTAGCAGTGGTAGTTGAGGTCGGCCAGGTACGAGCGCCAGGGCTTGCCCGGGGTGAGCAGCCCGTAGTACGACCACGTGCCCGAGTCGTGCAGGGGGAGGAACCTCACGAGCGAGCGCAGGCCGCGGTCGGCCAGCGACCTGGCGCGGGCGGCGACCTCGGACGCATCGGGCCCCGTGGCGTCCGTCCCCGGTGGCGTGGCCGGCGCCGCGTCGGGTGACGGAGCGGTGCTGGTGGGGGCGGTGGACACCGGGGTGGACGTGGCGGGGCCCTCGGTGGCCGATGCACCGGATCCCGCCCGGCCCAGCGCGGCCTCGGCACGACGAAGTTCGATGAGGGTCACCATGAACCCGTTGAGGGCGGCTCCCGTCCATGCGGGCTGGTCGGGATAGGCGCGCTCCGGGAACCACGTGCCCGGCGCGCCCCCGTCGGGATCGGGCACGGACGCCCGCACGCCGCCCGAGTCCACCGGCACCTCGAATGACCGCAGCACGCGATCCGCCGCCGTCAGGTGACGAGGGTCGCCCGTCTCGGCCCACGCCTTGGCGAAGAGGCTCACGGCGCGGGCCTGGCCCATGCCGGATACCCCGGGGCGAACCACCGAGCGATCTCCGGGCACGTCGAAGTACTCGAGGGCCGCCCACTCGCGCCCATCGTGGGTGCGTTCGGTGAGCATGGGAAGCATCGATTCGGCCAGCAGCGCAGCGCTCCAGTGCTCGTTGAGCCCCCGCCACCGTCCCATGGTGGCCACCGGGTTCACCATGAATCCGTGTCCGCGCTTGTAGGTGAGGATCACCCCATCGGGATCGCGCGCGATCACCCGCTCCCCGGGGGACGGGCGTCGCGCGAACCACCAGGCGTTCACGCGCAGCGCGCGCCGCGCCGTGGCGCGGCGGCCCTCGGGCCTGCCCGGCGCGGCGGCGGACCGCGCGAAGGCCACGAGCCAGTCGAGGTCGGCGCGCTCCTGGGAGCCCGCGGGGGCGGTGCGCCGCGCCGACGCAAGCATCGACCACGCGCGCCCCTCGGGGGGCAGGGCCTCGCTCGCGATGCCGATGGCGGGCGGGGGCTGGTACGGCGCGATGGACGGACCGGGCTCCGGTGCCGGGG
>JBJTJN010000059.1:0-77479 GCA_046095485.1 Actinomycetota bacterium | reverse complement strand
GCCCGTGGCCCCGCCCTCACCCGTGACCCCGCCGAACCCGAAGGTTTCGTGGGCCGGGCGGCTGCTGGTGGTGGCCACCGCGCGCGCCATGCCGTCGCCGGGCGGTAAGCCCGTGCGCCTGTTGCAGCCCATCGCGCCCCTGGGCGCGGGCCCGGTGTGGCTGCAGGTGCGCGGCGTGAAGGTGGTGGCCGGCGTGCGCTGGGTGAAGGTGCTCATGCCCGTGCGTCCCAATGGCAGCTCGGCATGGGTGCGCGCCGCCGACATGGTGTTCCGCCCCATCAGCCTGCGCGTGGTGATCGACGTGGGTGACCGCAAGCTGCACCTGTATCGGGACGGGCGCAAGCTGCGGTCGTTCCCCATTGCCGTGGGCGAGCCGAAGACCCCCACGCCGGTCGGCAAGTTCGCCGTGGCCGAGGTGATCCCCACGGGCGACCCGAAGGCCTTCCTGGGCCCCATCGTCATGCCGCTCACGGCGTTCTCGAACGTGCTCCAGGAGTACGCGGGCGGCAACGGCCGGGTGGCCATCCACGGCACCAGCAAGCCGGAGCTCATCGGCAAGGCCGTGAGCCACGGGTGCATCCGCATGCGCAACGCCGACATCCAGCGCCTCACGCGCCTGGTTCGCGGTGGAACCCCGGTGCAGATCCGCAACTAGATCGGCACGACCCGCGCGCAGTGCGCGCGCTTATGGTGCCTAGCGTCGGGAGGGTGTCCTCGTCCCGCCGCCCCGATCCATCGCTCCCGACGCCCGTGGGGCAGCCCGCCCACGGACCGCTGGTCAGCTATCGGCGCGCCCTGGCGTGCCTCGACGACGGCGACGAGGTAGCGGCCCGCCGGGCCGTGGAGGAGGGCCTGGCGCGGTCGTGGAGCCCGCAGTGCGCGCCGGTGCGCGAATGCCTCGACGACCTCGGCGCGCAACTCGATGGCGAGGCGGCGCTGCGGCGGTTCGCGGCGCGCACGCCGGGTCCGCGGGGCTGGCTTGCCCGCCCCGGTGCGCTTGCCGACGAGGTCATGGGCCTGGGGCGCGCGCACCTGGTGGAGGCCGTGATCGAGGAAATCGCCCTGCTGCTGCCCGCCGCCGTCATGCGCAGGCTGTTCGATGGGCTTCGCGTGGCGGGGGGCGTCGCGTGCCACGACCTGCTCGTGGCATCCGGCGCCGTGCTGGGCGGGCGCCTGGCGCGGGCGGCGCGCGTGGCGGCGGGTGGTGCACGCGCGTCGTCATCGGCCGCTCGCGCGCTGGCCCACCCGCGCCTCGCCGCCGCGTGGTGCACCCCGGTCGATCCGGCTGCCCATCAGCAGCAGGTGATCATCGCCGTGGCCCGCGACGGTGGCCGGGTGGCCCCGCTCGTATGCCTCATCGACGATCGCGATCGGCAGCCGTTGCTTCGCGACGGCTTCTTCCTGCCCGACATGGTGCCCGGCCGCCTCGACCGCGAGGTGCTCGCGCCCATGGCCGCCGCGGGCATGCGGGCGGGGCCGTCCGCCGCCGCCGATGCGCTCGACCGGGTATGCGCAGCACTGCACGCCGCGCTATCGGCTGGAGGGAGCATCCCCTCCGAAGCGCACCAGTCGGTCATCACCCGCATGCGGCGCCTGCACGCGGCCTACGGCGGGTCATGCACCGACCCGTCCGCCGGGACCGGGCCGCATGTGGGGTAGAATGGCCCCATGTCAGATGCTCTTCCGCCCGATCTGGAATCCGCACTCGCCGGGATCGACCCCGCGATGAAGGCCAAGCTCGTCGAGGCGCTCGACCCCGTGATGGCCGATCTGGGGCCGCGCGAGGTCGCCGTGCTTCTGAGGCTCGTGAACGGCATCAGGGACGGCGCGTCAGTGCCCGAGCTCAACGCCTTCGTGCGGTTGCTGCCGGTCACGGTGAGCAGGGTGGTGCAGCCGGTCATCGAGCCGGCCGAGGTCAACTAGCACCATCCGCGCCGCCGACGGTCCCGGGGTGGGATACCGTCAGGCCATGAGGTGGAAGGCCAGCATCATCGCCGTGGGTTCTGCCTGCGCGCTGTCCGCCGCGGTGGGCGCATCGGCGGCCACGGGGCTGGGCCTGCAGACGGTGGGCTCGGGCTTCGGGTCGGCGCTCGGCGTGGTGCAGGCACCGGGCGAGTCCCGCCTGCTGGTGGTTGAGCGCGACGGCGTGGTGCGTCCCATCGGCCGGGGTGGCAAGCCCGGCGCGCCCTGGCTGGACATCCGCGATCGCGTGGGGTCGGAAGGCCTCGAGCAGGGCCTGCTCGGCCTGGCCTTCGCGCCCGACTTCGCCACGTCGGGTCGCTTCTACGTCGACTACACCAACCGCCGCGGCGACACCCGCGTGGTGGAGTTCCGCACGCGCCCGGGCGCCCGCAGGGTGTTCACGCGCACGGCGCGCGTGGTGCTGTCGCAGGCCCAGCCCTTCAGCAACCACAACGGCGGCGCGCTGGCCTTCGGCCCCGACGGCATGCTCTACGTCGCGCTGGGCGACGGCGGCGGGCAGAAGGACCCCTCCAACAGCGCGCAGAACCCGGGCAGCCTGCTCGGCAAGGTGCTGCGCATCGACCCCTCAAAGCAACAGGGCGGCAGGGGCTACGCAATACCCGATGGCAACCCCTTCGCCGGCCAGGCCGGGGCCCGCCCCGAGATTTGGGCGCTCGGCCTGCGCAACCCGTGGCGCATCGCGTTCGACCGTGACACCGGCGACCTGTGGCTGGGGGACGTCGGCCAGAACGAGCGCGAGGAGATTGACGTGGCGCGCAAGGGCCAGACGGGCCTGGACTTCGGCTGGAGCAAGCGCGAGGGCACGCAAGACCTCAAGGGCGGCCCGCGCGGCGCCCGCGAGACCGATCCCGTGGCCGAGTACCCCCACGACGACGGCAACTGCTCGGTGACGGGTGGCTACGTGGTGCGCGGGCCGGGCGCGCCGTCGCTGGCCGGCAAGTACGTGTACGCCGACTGGTGCACCGGGCGCGCGTGGGCCATCGACGCCAAGGCGCCGGGGGCACCTGAGGAGATCACCAGCCGCATCGGGCGCATCCCCGGTGTCACCTCGTTCGGCGAGGACCGCGCGGGCAACGTCTACGTGGTCACCAACCAGAAGGTGCGTCGCATCACGGGGTCATCTCGCGGGCTGGAGACACCCCCCTCCCACGCCACCCCCGTCACCCGCCGCACCCTGCTGCTCGGCGCCGCCGCAGCCGCCGGGGCCGTGGCGCTGCCGTCGTGGTCGGTGGCCGCCGCGCGAAGGGCATCCGGCGATTCACGCCTGGTGCGCGAGCTTCGCGCCGTCACCCGCGGGCCCATGGTCACTCGGGCCGACGCCACGCTGGGCATCGCCGCGCAGATCTTCAACCCGCGCTTCGACGGCCGCAGGCCCCTCGCCGTGCTCTACGCCGCCGACGAGCGCGACGTGCAGCAGGCCGTGCGGTGGGCCGCCCGCAACGACATCATCATCACCGCGCGCGCCGGCGGGCACTCATACCAGGGCTACTCCACGGTGAATGACGGCCTGATCGTCGATCTCACCAACCTCTCGCACGTGGTGCCGAAGTCGGGCCGCGTGCCCTACGCGCGCATCGGCGGTGGCGCGGCGCTGGGCGTCACCTACCACCAGCTCGCGCCGCTCGGCCTCACCATCCCCGGCGGCACCTGCCCCACGGTGTCGGTGGGAGGACTTGCGCAGGGCGGCGGCCTCGGGTGGGTGGCCCGCAAGTGGGGCACGCTGTCCGACAACGTGCTGGGTCTGCGCATCGTCACGGCCGACGGCCGGGTGCGCACCGTGGGCCCGGGCTCCGAGCGCGATCTGTTCTGGGCGTGCCGCGGGGGAGGGGGCGGCAACTTCGGCATCATCACCTCGTACGACATCGCGGTGCACCCGGCCGAGCCGGCGATGCACTTCGTGATGACGTTCCCGTGGGCGGAGTGCCCGGACGTCATCCTCGCCTGGCAGGACTGGTGCTGGCAGGCCGACGACGGCCTCTTCAGCCTGTGCACGTCCATCACCAACGCGGGCGCCGCCACGCCCACCTGCGAGGTATCGGGGCAGTTCATCGGCAGCCAGGCGCAGCTCGATGCCGTGCTCGCCCCGCTGCTCGCCAGGGTTACCCCGCGCAACCGCGTGATCACCCCGGCCTCGTACGCATCGCTCATCCAGTACTGGGCGCAGTGCACGGCGCAGGCGGCGGAGCAATGCGCGCGCCAGCAGGCGAACCCCACGGGGCAGATCACCCGCACGGCCCACTGGGGGAAGTCCGATTACGTGAAGGCGAGTACGTCGTTCAGCCGCGCGGGTGCGGAGGTCATCCGCGACTACGTGGCCGAGCGCCAGGCACAGGGGGCCGCCATGGGCACCGGCATGATGATCCTCGACTCCTACGGCGGCGCCATCAACCGCGTGCCCGCCACCGCCACGGCGTTCGCCCACCGCGACATGCGGTTCTCCATGCAGTACGAGGCCTACTGGCCGCAGCCCCAGCAGCAGGAGGTCGCGGTGAAGTGGCTGCGCCGGTTCGAGAAGGCCCTGGCGCCGCACGTGTGCGGCCAGAAGTACGTCAACTACATCGACTCCGACCAGCGAAACCGGCCGGGCGTCTACTACGGGCGCAACCTCGACCGGCTCATCCACACCCGCCGGCGGTTCGACCCCGACGACGTCTTCCGGTTCCGCCAGGCGATCCCGCTCGCGCGCAGCTGAGTCGCTGCGCTGTCGGCGCCGCGCGCCGGGGCCCCCGCCGCGCCGCCGACGCCTCGCTCGGCGTCAGTCGTCCCAGCCGGCGAGCAGGGCAGCCACGATGCCCCGCACGCGGGCCACCTCGCCGGCGTCGGCCGCCTCGCGAAGCGCCACCAGCATCTCGGGGGGCGCGGCCAGCAGGGCCTCGGAGCCCGCTGACGACCAGCGCACCAGCGCGTGGTGCACCACATCGTCCACCGGCACGCCGAGCTCCGTGGCCAGCACCTCGATGCCCGGCAGGGGGTCGACCATGCGCGATGCGGCCACCTCGGCGCGGAACCTGCCGCCGGGGTCGAAGGTCTCGGCATCGCTCATGCGGCCACGGTAGCGGGCGGGGCTGCGCTAGCGTCACCTGCGTGAGTACCCCGCACGAACCCGTAGTGCCCAGCAGCGGCTGGGGAGTGGCGCACCTGATGCTGCGCGCGAAGCCCGATGAGGGCACCGGCCTGCCCATCCAGGCCGCGCTCAGGTCGTTCACCGAGGCCGCGCCCCACAACCAGGTGCGCGCCTTCTCGGTGCTGGGCGGCCGCGCCGACTTCGGCCTCATGCTGGTGGCGCCAGACCTTCACCACCTCGACGTCGCCGTGAAGGGGGTCACCGCCGGCCCCGTAGAGGTCGTCTACTCCTACCTCTCCATCACCGAGGAGAGCGAGTACCGCGCCACCGAGGACGACGAGCGCGCCCGCCTGGTGGAACTCGGCGAGGACGACGTGGATGCCAAGCTCGCCGAGTGGAATGAGCGCATCGCCCACTACCGCGAGATGCGCGTGCACCCCGACCTGCCCGTGCGCAAGCTCCTGTGCTTCTACCCCATGAGCAAGCGCCGTGAGGGCGACGACAACTGGTACGCCCTCTCGTTCGACGAGCGCAAGGCGCTGATGATGGGCCACGGCACGCTGGGCCGGAAGTTCGCCGGTCGCGTCACTCAGCTCATAACCGGATCCACGGGTCTTGACGACTGGGAGTGGGGCGTCACGCTGTTCAGCGACGACCTCGCCGCCCTCAAGGAGATCGTGTACGAGATGCGCTTCGACGAGGTCTCCACCCGGTTCGGCGAGTTCGGCCCCTTCTATGTGGGCCTGATCATGGACCCCGCCGACGTGCTGGAGCGCTCGGGGCTGCAGTAGCGACCGGGCGCTACGTGATGCTTCGTAGCACTGCATTCGTTCGCGCGAACCATCCGCTTCCCAGCATGGCGCAGTGCACCAGCAGCGGCAGGAGCTGGTTGATCTCCACGCGGTCCTGCCAGCCCGGGGCGAGCGGGAACTCCTCGTTGTAGGCGGCGATCACGCGGTCGCCGAAGCCCCCGAACAGCAGCATCATCGCGATGTCGATCTCGCGGTGGCCGCCGTAGGCGTCGCAGTCGATGAGCACCGGGCGGTCCAGGGCGTCGGTCATGTGGTTGCCGGCCCAGAGGTCGCCGTGCAGGCGGCTCGGGGGCTCGGGCGGGCCCAGCAGGTCGGGCAGGCGGGGCATCACGTCATCGAGGCGGCGCATCATGTCCGAGGGAAGGCGGGCGGCCTTTGCGATGGGGATGAGGCGCTGCTCGGCCAGGAACGTGGGCCAGTCGTCGCGCGGGTCGTTGGGCACCGGCACCGATCCTGCGAAGCCCGGCCATGGGGCTCCGAAGGCCTCGGCGCCCGCGCGGTGCATGCGCGCGATGCCGCGCCCCAGGGCCTCGTCGGTGGCGGCGCTTCGCGGGCCCTCGTCGATCCACTCGAGCACCAGCCAGTCGTCATCCACCGCGATGACGGCGGGCACGCGCACGCACCCCGGCGCGGCCAGCCACGCAAGGCCCTCGGCCTCGCCTCGGAACAGCCCGGGCGGCGCCTCCGGGGTGTGCTTGGCGAACAGGCGCTCACCCGTGGCGAGAGTCACGGCCACGCCGGTGCTGGTGGAGCCACCTCCCACCCGCGAGGTGGAGGCCACCGTCGACCCGGTGGCCTGCTCGATGGCGGTGGTGAGGTCGGCCTTCACCCGTCGCCGCGGGTGGATCCGATGTGGTCGAGCAGGCCCGTGACCGAGCGGTCGACCATGTCGAACACCTCCACGAACCCCTTCGACCCGCCGAAGTAGGGGTCGGGCACGTCGAGCTCGTCGCCCGCCAGGGGGTCCCACTCGCGCAGCATGTGCACCTTGGCGGCGGCTTCGGGCGTGGGGGCGATGCGGCGAAGGGCCTCGCGGTTGGCGGAGTCCATGGCGAGGATGAGGTCGAAGCGGTCGAAGTCGCCCACCGTGAACTGCTGGGCCAGGCTGTCCATGGCGATGCCCCGGCGGGTGGCCTCCTCGCGCGCCCGCTCATCCGGCGGGTGCCCGACGTGCCAGTCGCCCGTGCCGGCGCTCTCCACCTGCACCTGCATGCCCAGGTCGTCGAACTGCAGGCGGTGGCGCATGATGGCCTCGGCGGTGGGGCTTCGGCAGATGTTGCCGAGGCAGACGAAGCACACGCGCGTGGCGGCCATGCGGGAATTCCTCCGGGTGGTCCGTAAGAAGGCCACCTGCGGCGGCCCGTGGGCGATACTAGGCGCAGTTCGCATGCCTACCCGGGGAGATCACACATGCGTGGCCTGACCTTTCATGGTGACCAGGACGTCCGCGTCGACAACGTGCCGGACGCCGCGATCGAGAAGCCGACCGATGCACTGGTGAAGGTGACCATGGCCGGCATCTGCGGATCGGACCTGCACATCCTCAACGCCGGATCCGCCTTCGGGTTCGAGCCCGGCTCGCGCCTGGGGCACGAGTTCATCGGCACGGTGGAGGAGGTCGGCGCAGAGGTGACCAACCTGCGCCCCGGCGACCGCGTGCTGGCCTCGTGCAGCATCCTCGACGGCACGTGCCCCATGTGCGCGGAGCACCTGCACAGCTCGTGCAACTCGTGGTCGCTCTTCGGCTGGGCGCCGCGCACGTGGCAGCACGACGGCACGGTGCAGGGCGGCCAGAGCGAGTACGTGCGCGTGCCGCTGGCATCCACCACGCTCATCCCCATGCCCGAGGAGCTCTCGGGGATGGACCGCCAGAAGACCATGCTGCCGCTGGTGGACGTGATGTCCACGGCGTGGCACGGCCTGCGCACCGCCGGCATGAAGCCCGGCTACAACGTGGTGGTGATCGGCGACGGCGCCGTGGGCCTGTGCGGCGTGCACGGCGCCAAGGCGATGGACGGCGCCAACATCATCGCGCTGGGCCACCACGAGGACCGCCTCGAGGTTGCGCGCGAGCTGGGCGCCACCGGCGTGGTGACCTCGCGTGACACCGACGAGATCCGCGAGCAGGTGCTGGAGATGACCAATGGCGAGGGCGCCCACGTGGTGATCGACAGCATCAGCGGCAAGTCGTCGATGGCCGCGGCGCACGCCACGGTGCGCGCCGGTGGGGCGATCGGCTGCCTCGGCATGGACCACTTCATGCAGAACGTGCCCGAGATCAACTGGTTCGACCAGTTCCTGCGCAACATCACCATCACGGGCGGCCTGGTTCCGGGGCCGGCGTACTTCCCCGAGCTGCTCGACGCAGTGAAGGCCGGTCGCCTCGACCCGGCGCCGGTGCTCACCACCGAGCTCTCGCTGGACGACGCCGCCGACGGCTACCGCAAGATGCAGTCGCGCGAAGAGGGCGTGATCAAGGTCTGCCTCACGCCCGCGTGAACGACCCGGTGATCGACGCGCTGGAGTCGGCCGGGCAGCAGCGCCTGGCCGACTCCATCCGCGCTCTTCCCGAGGATCAGGCCAACACCCTGCTGCTGCAGGTGGCATCCATCGACCTTCCGCTGGTGGAGAGGTTGGTGCGCGAGCTGGTGCGCGAGCCCGCCGAGCATGTGGCGGGCAGTATCGGGCCGGCCGAGGTGGACCGCCTGCCGGCGGACGATGCCGGCCGGGCGCATCGGCGCGAGGCGTTCGAGGCCGGTGAGCAGGCGCTGCGCGAGGGCCGCGTGGCCGTGGTGCTGCTGGCCGGGGGGCAGGGCACCCGTCTGGGGTTCGATCACCCGAAAGGAATGTTCCCCATCGGGCCGGTGAGCAACTGCCCGCTGTTCGAGGTGCACGCGGCCGGGGTGGGGGCCACGCGCCGCCGCTACGGCTGCGACCTGCCGTTCCTGCTCATGACGTCCCACGTGAACGACCGCGAGACGCGGGAGTTCTTCGAGCACGAGCTGCTGTTCGGGCTGCAGCCCGAGTCGGTGACCACCTTCGTGCAGGGCATGCTGCCGGCGGTGGATCCGGTGACCGGCGACATCCTGCGCGAGACCCCCGACTGCCTGGCGCTCTCGCCCGACGGCCACGGCGGCATCTTCCGCGCCATGGGCCATGCCGCGATTCTCGGTGACCTCGAAGAGCGCGGCATCGACATCATCATGACCTTCCAGGTGGACAATCCGCTCATGCGCCCCGCCGACCCCGAGCTGATCGGCGCGCACCTGCTGGCCCGCGCCGAGATGAGCACGCTGGTGGTGGCCAAGGCGGCGCCCGAGGAGCGCATGGGGGTGATGGCATCGGTGGACGGTCGCACGGCCCTGGTGGAGTACACCGACCTGCCAGCCGATCTCGAGGCCGCGCGTGATGAGGCCGGTGACGTTCTCTACTGGGCGGGGTCCACCGGCGTGCACTGCCTCGATCGTGCCTTCGCCACGCGCCTCGCCACGGGCGAGGCCCCGCTGCCCTTCCACCGCGCCGACAAGCGTGTGGCCACAGTGGACGACCCCGACCCGCAGGCGTCCAATGCCGTGAAGTTCGAGGCCTTCATGTTCGACGCCCTGCCGCTGGCTGCGCGCACCGCCACCGTGGAGATGGCCCGCGAGGAGCGCTTCGCCCCGGTGAAGAACGCCGACGGGGCGGACTCACCGGCCACCTGCCGCGCGGCGATGGTGGACCGCGCCGCCCGATGGCTGCAGGCCGAGGGCGCCACGGTGCCGCGTGGGGCCGACAGCGCGAGCCAGTTCCCGATCGAGAGCGACCCGCGCTTCGCGCAGGACGCCGCCGACCTGCACGGGCGTATCCCGTCCGACTTCGCCGTGGACGGACCGCTGCTGCTGCGGAACTAGCGCACGGAGCGGGCCATCGCGACGAGCGCGAAGGCGCGCGGGCCGCTCAGCTCGAACTGCCCGCCCTTGCGCTGCACGTAGCCGCCCCAGGTGACGATGCGCCACTTGCTGCTGGTGCAGTCGCGGGTGAGGCCCAGGCCCTTCACCGTGGATGTGCTGCAGCGGAACCGCACCGGGTCGTCCTTGGTGCAGTCGGTGCCGGGCGCCGTGACGTTGCGGAAGGTGACCGACTGCTCCTTCCACCGGTACCGCGCCGTGGCCTCCTGCCGGCCGTCGCACACCGTGGCCGTGCCGTCGAGGGGCTCCTGGCGGGTGAGGTCCACGCGCAGCAGCTCGGCGCCCTGCGGGTTGCGCGGCCACTTGATGGTGCCGCCCTGCACGCCCTTGGCCACCTGGGCCCACGTGGCCTCGCCGGGAGTCACCGCGCACGATCCACCGGTGCAGTCGCCGGTGCCCGCCAAGGCCGTGCCCGTGGGCACCAGCACGGCGAGCGCCGCGATGAGTATGTGGCCACGCATGGGCCTAGCGTACTTGCGGAGGGAGCGCGAACACCACGCCCTCGTCCGTTGGGACCTCGTTGCCCTTGCGGGAATACCCACGGGTTTCGAGGTAATCCAGCACCTCGCGCACCAGCACCTCGGGGGCCGACGCCCCTGCGGTGAGGGCCACGCGGGGGTGATCATCGAGCCACGAGGGGTCGAGATCATCCACGCCGTCGATGAGGTAGCTCTGCGCACCGCCTGCCCGGGCAACCTCCACCAGGCGCTGCGAATTGGACGAATTCTGCGATCCCACCACCAGCACCAGCTCGGCCTCGGTCTGCTCGACGGTGGCCTTGACGGCGTCCTGCCGGTTCTGCGTGGCGTAGCAGATGTCGCTCGATGCCGGTGACTGCAGCGCGGGGAATCGGCGCTTGAGCACCGCGATGATCTCGGCGGTGTCGTCGAGCGAGAGGGTGGTCTGGGTGGTGAGCGCCACGTTGTCGGGGTCGGGCACCTCGACGGTCTCGGCCCGGTGCACATCTTCCACCACGATCACCCGGTCGGGGGACTCGCCGCGGGTGCCGATGACCTCGTCGTGGTCCTCGTGGCCCACCAGCAGCACGGTGGCGCCCTTGCCGGCGTAGCGGCGCACCTCGGCGTGCACCTTGCTCACCAGCGGGCAGGTGGCGTCGATCACCTCCAGCTCGCGGGCGGCGCAGCGCTCGTAGATGTCGGGCGCGCTGCCGTGGGCCGAGAGCACGATCACGCTGCGCTCGGGAACCTCCTCGGGCGTCTCCACGAACACCGCGCCCTTGTCGGCCAGCGTGCGCACCACGTACTGGTTGTGCACGATCTCGCCGCGCACGTAGATGGGCGCGCCGCGCTCCTCGAGCAGCCGGTCGACGGTCTCGATGGCGCGGTCCACGCCGGCGCAGTAGCCGCGCGGGGAGATGAGGTTGACGCTCTCGCTCACGGCGGGGAAGGCTAGCGCGGCGCGATGCGCGCTTGTGCGTAGCATGCCCCCTCGTGACGACCGACCCTGCAGACGCCCATCAGGCGCTCGACATCGCCCTGCGTGCCGCCGAGATCGCCGGCCGCGGCCTGATGGCCCGCTTCGACCGCCCGGCCGAGGGCATCACCGCCAAGAGCACCTCCACCGACCTGGTGAGTGACGCCGACCGCGAGGCCGAGCACGCGATCCTCTCCATCATCCGGGCCGAGCGGCCCGACGACGCCATCCTGTCGGAGGAGTCCGGCGAGGCCGAGGACGGCACTTCGGGCCTGCGCTGGCTGGTCGACCCGCTGGACGGCACCACCAACTACCTCTGGGGCTACCCCCAGTGGGCCGTGAGCATCGCCTGCCACGACGACGCCGGCGGCCTGATGGGCGTGGTGCACGACCCCATCCGCGGCGAGACCTTCAGCGCCGTGCGGGGTGGGCCGGCGCACCTCAACGGCCAGGTGCTCGCGCTCGAGCCCAGCGACGACCTGGGCCAGGCGCTCATCGGCAGCGGCTTCGGATACGACGCCGTGCGCCGCCGCCGCCAGGCCACGCGCCTCATGGGCGTGATCCCCCACGTGCGCGATATGCGCCGCGGCGGCTCCGCGGCCCTCGACATGGCCTGGGTGGCCTGCGGCCGGCTGGACGCCTACTACGAGTTCGGGGTGAACGCCTGGGACGTGGCGGCGGGCGCGGTCATCGTGATCGCCGCGGGCGGCACGGTGCAGGACATCCCCGCGGGCCCCGAGGGCGCACCCGGCACGTTGGCCTCCCGCCCCGGCCTTGCCGCGCCGCTTCGCGCGGTGGTGGACGCGGCGGCAGAGGGAAGCGCCTAGCCCCGAACCCCGGGGTCAGGGCCGTTACCGAGCCCCCAAACGCGAAGGGCCCACCGGAGCGGGCCCTTCGGTTAAGTGCCTGACACCGGGGTTATGCCGCCGTGCTCTCCTTGTAGAGGCGCCGCAGCACCGTGGGCAGGATGCCCCCGTTGCGCAGGTAGTTCATCTCGTTCGGTCCGTCGATGCGGCTCTGCACCTGGAACTGGCGGCCGTCACCCAGCTGCACGGTGAGGATCGCCCGGGGCTCCATGTCGGCGAGGCCCGTGATGGTGAAGGTCTCGTGGCCCGAGAGGCCCAGGCTCTCGGCCGACTCGCCCTCGAGGAACTGCAGGGGCAGCACGCCCATTCCCACGAGGTTGCCGCGGTGGATGCGCTCGAACGACTGCGCGATGACCGCCCGCACGCCCAGGAGCGCCGTGCCCTTGGCCGCCCAGTCGCGGCTCGATCCCGATCCGTACTCCTTGCCCGCCAGCACCACGAGCGGGATGCCCGCCTCCTGGTACCGCATGGAGGCGTCGTAGATGGGGATGACCTCGCCGGTGGTCACGTGCTCGGTCCAGTTGCCCTCCTTGCCACCGGCCAGCGCGTTGCGCAGGCGGATGTTGCCGAAGGTGCCGCGCATCATCACCTCGTGGTTGCCGCGCCGGCTGCCGAACGAGTTGAAGTCGCGCGGCTCCACGCCCTTTTCGATGAGGTACTCACCGGCAGGCGAGTTGACCGGGATCACGCCAGCGGGCGAGATGTGGTCGGTGGTGACCGAGTCACCCAGCACGGCCAGCGCGCGGGCGTCGACGATGTCGGTCACTCCCGGGGCGTCCGGCGTGAGGCCCTCGAAGAACGGCGGCAGCTGCACGTAGGTGCTGTCGGAATCCCACGCGTAGGTGTCGCCGGCCGGCACCGGGATCGCCCGCCAGCGCTCGTCGCCGTCGAACACCGATGCGTAGTACTCGCGGAACAGCTCGGCGTCGATGGTGCCCTCCACGATCTCGCGCACCTCATCGGCCGAGGGCCAGATGTCGGCCAGCATCACCGGCTGGCCGTCGCTGCCGGTGCCGATGGGCTCGGTGGTGAGGTCGATGTCCACGCGGCCGGCCAGCGCGAAGGCCACCACCAAGGGCGGCGAGGCCAGGAAGGCCGCCTTCACGTGCGGGCTCACGCGGCCCTCGAAGTTGCGGTTGCCCGAGAGCACCGCGGCCACCACGAGGCCGTTGTCCTCGATCGCCTTGGTCACCGGCTCGTCGAGCGGGCCCGAGTTGCCGATGCAGGTGGTGCAGCCGTAGCCGACGAGGTTGAACTTGATCTGGTCGAGGTAGTCCATGAGGCCCGACTTCTCCATGTAGCCGGTGACCACCTGGGACCCCGGCGCGAAGGAGGTCTTCACGGTGGGATCCACCGTGAGGCCCTTCTCCACGGCGCGCTTGGCCACCAGGCCGGCGCCCACCATCACGTAGGGGTTCGACGTGTTGGTGCACGAGGTGATGGCCGCGATGGCCACCGACGCGGGGCCGAACTCGGTCACCTCGCCGTCGATCTCCACCGGCAGGGTGTCGTAGTGGCGGCCGCCACCGTTGGCGTGCATGCCCTCGGGGTACTCGTCCATGAAGCGCTTGCCCACCTCGGGCAGCACCACGCGGTCCTGCGGGCGGCGCGGGCCCGACAGCGACGGAACCACGTCGCCCAGGTCGAGCGCCAGGTGCTCGTCGTACTGCGGGTCGGGGTCGCCGTCCTCGCGGAACATCCCCTGCTCGCGGTAGTAGGCCTCCACCAGCGGCACGAGGTGGCCGCGGTTGGTGGTCTCCAGGTAACGGAGCGCCTCGGCGTCCACGGGGAAGATGCCCGTGGTGGCGCCGTACTCGGGGCCCATGTTGGCGATGGTGGCGCGGTCGGCCAGCGTGATGTTGGACAGGCCGTCGCCGTAGTACTCCACGAACTTGCCCACCACGCCGTGCGCGCGCAGCATCTCGGTGAGGGTGAGCACCAGGTCGGTGGCCGTGGCCCCCGGCTGCAGCTGGCCCGTGAGCTTGACGCCCACCACCACCGGCCACGGCAGGTTGATGGGCTGGCCGAGCAGGTTGGCCTCGGCCTCGATGCCACCCACGCCGAAGCCCAGGATTCCGATGCCGCTGATCATGGTGGTGTGCGAGTCGGTGCCTACGAGCGAGTCGGGGTAGGCGCGCACCTCGCCGTCCACCTCGCGGGTGGCCACCACGCTGGCCAGGTACTCCAGGTTGACCTGGTGCACGATGCCCGTGCCCGGCGGCACGGCACGGAAGTCCTTGAAGGCCTGCTGGGCCCAGCGCAGCAGCGCGTAGCGCTCGGCGTTGCGCTCGTACTCGCGCTCCACGTTCTCCTCGAACGACTGGTCGGTGCCGAAGAAGTCCACCTGCACCGAGTGGTCGATCACCAGGTCGGCCGGAACCAGCGGGTTGATGCGCGAGGGGTCGGCACCCAGGTCGCGCATGGCGTCGCGCATGGCGGCCAGGTCGACCACGCAGGGCACGCCGGTGAAGTCCTGCATCACCACGCGGGCGGGGAGGAGGGGAACCTCGCGGGCCAGCCCCGAGTTGGGCGACCAGTCGGCAAGCGCCGTGACGTCGTCCTCGCCCACGAACTCGCCGCCGGCGTTGCGCAGCACGTTCTCGATGAGGATCTTCACCACGTACGGGGTGCGCGACAGGTCGCGCCCCAGCGCGCCGAGGCGCCAGATGGCGTAGTCCTTGCCGCCCGCCGAAAGCGTGGCGCGTGCGTTGAACGGGTCCGGTGATGGGCTCACTGGGGCTCCTAGTGCGGGATCTCGTGACACGGCCCCGCGCGTCCGCGGAGCGACGGCGGAGGCTACACGGGGAAGGTGCCCGGTTGGGGTTACCGAAACCCTTCGGGGACGACACTCCCTGCACCGAGGTGAACCCCGCATGAGTACCCCGCGCATCGCCGCCGCCACCGCGGCCGCCACAGGCATCGCCGCCCTCGCCCTGGTGGGCGCCGGCTGCAGCTTCGGCGGCACCGAGACCGTGACGGTCACGGCGCCCACCACGCCCACCACCGCCACGAGCACCACCGACACCACGGCGACCACCTCGACGGCCACCACGTCGACCGCGGCCACGACCACCGGCACCACCACGGCCACCACCAGCACGTCGACCACGGGCACCACCACCACGAAGCCCGCCGAGAACCCGACGCTGAAGGCCAACAAGGAGATCCAGCAGGACCTCTCCGACCTGGGCTTCTACTCGGGGCCGATCAATGGCCAGTACGGCCCCATCACCACTGCGGCGGTCAAGCGCTTCCAGGCGCGCGCGGGCCTGCCCACCGACGGCATCGCCGGTCCCCAGACCATGGCGGCCATCAACCTGGCGCTGGGCAACGACAGCACCGACGCCGTGGAGCTGCTGCAGACCGCCCTTGAGGGCCTCTGCTACTACGGCGGCAAGGTGGATGGCGTGTTCGGATCGGGCACCGAGTCGGCGCTCATCGCCTTCCAGAAGCAGGCGGGCATCAAGGCCGATGGCCGCTACGGCCCGGCCACGGCCACCGCGCTGGCCGCGGCGTGGCCCAACCGGCCGTCGTCGTGCTCGGGCAAGACCCCCAGCGGGGGCGGGGGCGGCGCCACCACCGGTGACACCCTCACCATTGGCAGCCCGAAGGTCTCGCGCACATTCGACCTCTCATCGTGCGAGGTGGTGGGCCGCGGGGTGCAGGCCACCGGCTCGGCGAGCGGCGGCTACAAGGTGGGCCTCGACAGCCCCAACGGTGCCGGCGGCACCATGGCCGTGACCGGCGGCGGGCTCAACCTGAACGGCACCGTCAACACCATCACGATCTCGGTGAACGGCCAGTTCCGGGCCTTCGGATCGTGGCAGGGCGGCGGCGCCTGGAGCGCGGTGGGCACCTGCAGCGACTGACCCGGCACGCGCACCGGGGCGGGGCACTGCCGCCCGCCCCGGTGCGTTCCGTGCCTACGCGGGCGTGGTGAGCCTGCGGTATTTGATGCGGTGCGGGGTGTCGGCGTCCTCGCCCATGCGCTTCCTGCGGTTCTCCTCGTACTCCGAGTAGGAGCCCTCGAACCACACCACGTTGCTGTCGCCCTCGAAGGCCAGGATGTGCGTGGCCTCGCGGTCGAGGAACCAGCGATCGTGGGTGATGATCACCGCGCAGCCCGAGAACGTCTCGAGCGCCGTCTCGAGCGCGCGCAGGGTGTCCACGTCGAGGTCGTTGGTGGGCTCGTCGAGCAGCAGCAGGTTGCCACCGCCCGAGAGCATCTTGGCCATGTGCACGCGGTTGCGCTCGCCGCCCGACAGCTGGCCCACGGGCTTCTGCTGGTCGCTGCCCCGGAAGTTGAACGCCGCGGTGTAGGCACGCGCCTGCACCTCGTTGCCGCCGCCGAGGTCGATGACGTCGCGGCCGCCCGCGATCTCGTCGTACACGGTCTTCTTCGGATCGAGCTCATCGCGGCTCTGGTCCACGTAGGCCATGCGCACGGTCTCGCCGATGTCCAGTGACCCGCCGTCCGGTTGCTCCTGCCCCGTGATCATGCGGAACAGGGTGGTCTTGCCGGCGCCGTTCGGACCGATGATGCCCACGATGCCGCCGGGCGGCAGCGAGAACGACAGGTCGTCGAACAGCAGCTTGTCGCCGAAGGCCTTGGACAGGCCCGTGGCCTCTACCACCTTGTCGCCCAGGCGGGGAGCCAGGGGGATCCGGATGTCGGCCGCGCCGCCGCGCTTCTGCACGTCGGCCTCCTCGGCCACCAGCTGCTCGTAGTTGGCCACGCGGGCCTTGCTCTTGGCCTGCCGGCCCTTGGGGTTGGTGCGCACCCACTCCAGCTCGCGCGCGATGGCCTTCTGGCGCTTGCTGGCCTGCTTCTCCTCCTGGGCCAGGCGCTTCTCCTTCTGGTCGAGCCACGATGAGTAGTTGCCCTGCCAGGGGATGCCCCGGCCGTTGTCGAGCTCGAGGATCCACCCGGCCACGTTGTCGAGGAAGTACCGGTCGTGGGTGACGGCCACCACGGTGCCGGGGTACTCGTCGAGGAACCTCTCGAGCCACCCCACCGACTCGGCGTCGAGGTGGTTGGTGGGCTCGTCGAGCAGCAGCATGTCGGGGGCCGAGAGCAGCAGGCGGCACAGGGCGACCCGGCGCTTCTCGCCGCCCGAGAGCGTGGTGACATCAGAATCGCCGGGCGGCACGCGCAGGGCGTCCATGGCCACCTCCACCTGCCGGTCGAGGTCCCATGAGTTGGTGCGCTCGATGGCGTCCTGCACCCGCTGGTACTCCTCCAGCAGGGCCTCCATCTCGTCGGGCTCCATGGGCTCGCCCAGCTTGGCGCTCATCTCGTTGAAGCGGTTGAGCAGGTCGCGGCGCTCAGCCACGCCCTCCTCCACGTTGCCCCGCACG
Source organism: Actinomycetota bacterium (assembly GCA_046095485.1). Lineage (GTDB taxonomy): Bacteria > Actinomycetota > Thermoleophilia > Miltoncostaeales > Miltoncostaeaceae > SYFI01. The sequence continues at coordinate 60,015 of JBJTJN010000059.1, read as the reverse complement.
TCCTTGGCCTCGTCGAGCCGCGGCTCCTGGGGCAGGTAGCCCACCTTCACGCCCTTGCCCGGCGTGGCGTCGCCGTTGCTGGGCGTCACCTCGCCGGCCATGATCTTCAGCAGCGTGCTCTTGCCCGCGCCGTTGAGTCCCAGCACGCCGATCTTGGCGCCGGGCAGGAATGCCAGCGTGATGTCGTCCAGCACCACCCTGTCGGGTGGGTACGACATCCGCACCTTGTGCATCTGGTAGACGAATTCATTTGTGGACATGGCCGGGAGACTAGAGGGGTCGCTGGCCAACCGGCAGTCGGGCAACCGGAGCCGGGGATCGCCATTTGCGGCCCCCGCAAATGGCCATACCGTTTCGCGACGTGCCCGACTGCCGGTTGGCCAGCCGCCCCTCTAGTCTCCCGCGCATGGACGTGAGCGAGGGTTCTTTCCAGGCGGATGTGATCGAGCGGTCGCACGAGGTTCCGGTGGTCGTCGACTTCTGGGCCGAGTGGTGCGGGCCGTGCCGGCAGCTGGGGCCCATCATCGACGACGCCATCGGGCGGCGCGGTGGGGACGTGGTGCTCGCCAAGGTGGACATCGATGCCAACCCGGGGCTGGCGCAGATGTTCCAGGTGATGAGCATCCCGGCGGTGAAGGCGTTCCGCAACGGCGAGGTGGTGGAGGAGTTCGTGGGGCTCGTGGCGCCCGCGCAGATGGAGGCCTTCCTCGACAAGCTGGTGCCGAGCAAGGTGGACATGCTGGTGGCCGAGGGCGATGCCGACAGCCTGCGCGAGGCCATCTTCCGCGACGCCGGGCGCACCGACGCCCGCATCGCGCTGGCGCATCTGCTGATCGACGACGGCGAACTGGAGGAGGCCGACGAGGTGCTGGCGCCCGCCGAGCACGACCCCATCGCCGCCGGCCTCAGGGCCCGCATCAGGCTGATGGGCTGCGACGTGCCCGACGTCCAGGCCGGCCTCGCCGCACTCGAGCGCGAGGACTGGCAGCAGGCGTTCGCCAGCCTGGTGGATGCCGCCACCACCACCGGCGACAAGGTGCTGAAGGACGACCTGCGCAAGATGCTCATCGGTCAGTTCCGTGAGCTCGGTGACAGTCACCCCCTGGTGCCCGAGTACCGCAAGAAGCTGGCCCGCGCATTCCACTGACGGAGGTCTGATCCTGATGGAGATCCGTGCCTACGGCGACGCCGTGCCCTTCACCACCACCGACGGCAGCACCATCCGGTCGCTGCTCGACCTCTCGGTGGCGCCCGTGGCGAACCACAGCCTGGCGGAGGCCGCGCTGCCTCCCGGCGGGCAGACCGACCGCCACCATCACAAGGTGTCGGAGGAGATGTACTACCTCGTGGAGGGCGAGGCGCTCATGGAGATCGACGGCGAGGAGCGCGCGGTGACCGCCGGAGATGCGATCCTCATCCCCGTGGGCTCATGGCACCAGATCACCAACACCGGGTCGGGCGAGATGCGCATGATCGTCACCTGCGCTCCGCCCTGGACAGCCGAGGACACCTACTTCGCGTAGTGCACCCGGCTGAGGGCCAGGGGCACAGCCGATGCGGCTACGGCGCTGGCGCCCTGAGCCGTGGCATGGTCATGGCGTGGTCGGCTCAGGGCTGCGGCTTCCGGTTGGCGACTCGGCGCCCGGGGGCATCGCATGCATCGGCGCTGACGTGGACCACGACCTGAGCGCCGGGCGCACCACGAGGAACCACGTGAGCACGGCCGAGATGGCCACCAGCACCAGGGCGAAGATGGCGGCCTCCTCGTAGGCCGCGAGCTCGGCCGCCTGCCACACCTCGATTGCGAGGGTGGAGAAGCCCGGCGGGGCCAGCAGCAGGGTGGCGGGCAGTTCCTTCGCCGTGGACAGCAGCACCAGGCCCGCACCAGCCGCCAGGCTCGGCAGCATCAGGGGCAGCTCGACTCCCGCGAAGCGGCGGATGCGACTTCGTCCCATGATGCGCGCGGCGTCGTCGAGGCGCGCGGGTATTCCCGCCACCGCAGACTGCGCGGCGCCCAGGGCCAGCGCCCCGTGGTGCACCACGTAGGCCAGCACCAGCAGGGGGAGGGTCTGGTAGAGCGCACCCAGCGGGCCCGGGGTGGAGAGGGTGAAGAACACGAACGCCAGCGCCGTGACCAGCCCCGGCAGGGCAAAGCCGCCCACCACCGTGCCGGCGAGCACCTCGCCCAGTCGGCCCGGGCGACGCACGCTGCGGTATGCGATGGGCAGCACGATGAGGATCGCCACCAGGGCCGTGACCACGCTGATGCCGGCGGTGCTCAGCAGCGGCTGCACGATGAGGCCGGGGTCGGCCACCAACGACGCGCTGTCGGCCGATCCGTTGACCAGCCCGCGGATGGCCCAGAACAGCAGCACGGCGATGGGCGCCACCAGCGAGAACCCGATGAGCAGCACCAGGAAGGCGTAGGCCGGCGCGCGCCACCTGCCGAGCGGCACCTCGAGCACCGCGCCGGCGCGCGACTGGTCGCGCAGGCCCACGCGCGATGACCGGCGCTCCATGGCCACCACAGCCACGGCGATGATGCCCAGCACCAGGCTGAGGGCAATGGACGTGATGGGATCGAGCAGGCGGTCGGAGTAGATGGCGCGGGTGAGGGTGTCGTAGCGCAGCAGCTGCACCGCGCCGAAGTCGCTGATCACGTAGAGGAACACCAGCAGCGCGCCCGCCGCCACCGCCGCCCGCGCCTGCGGTAGCACCACGGTGGTGAACACCTGAATTGGCCGCCGGCCCAGCATGCGCGCCGACTCCTCGAGGGTGGGCGGGAGCGTGCGAAGCCGCGCCATCACCAGCAGGAACACGTAGGGGTAGGTGAGCAGCGTGAGCACCACGAAGGCGCCGTTGAAGCCGCTCACCTCGGGGAGGAACCCGATGCCCAGCACCTGCTCCACCAGGCCGCCGGGGGCGAACGCGGCGATGAGCGCCACGGCTCCCACGAACGACGGGATCACCAGCGGCAGGCACAGCAGCAGCGCCCAGGTGCGGCGCGCACGCAGGTTGGTGCGTGCCACCAGCCAAGCGGCAAGGGTGCCCAGCACCGCAGCCGCCAGTGCCACTGAGATGCCCAGCGCGAGGCTGCGCAGCAGCGGCCCCACCAGCCGGTCGTCCGACAGCGCGCTCCACAGGCCGCCCAGGTCCTGCGCGTTCCTCGCCACGAGGTACGCGAAGGGCAGGGCGAAGGGCACCGTGAGCGCCACCGCCAGCGCGGTGGCGCCCACGGCGCGCCAGTTCACGTCGCTACTGCGCGAGCCCGCTCTCCCTGATCTGCTCGGCCACCGCCTTGAGGTCGGTGTTGCCGGTCAGGTCGTACGCCGGGTAGTCGCCCTTGGTGAGCGACGGCGCGCCCTCGGGCGGGTTCACGCCCGTGGCGGTGGGGTACTCGCCCTCGCCGCCGATGATGAGCTTCTGCCCCTCGTCCGACACCAGGAAGCCCACCAGGTCGTCGGCCTGCTGCGTGTCGGGCGAGGCCGTCGGCACCGACGCGGTGGCCACGAGGAAGAGGCTGCCGGGGTCGGTGCCGGGGAACCGGTAGGCGGCCACCGGCGCGGAGGGATCGTCCTCCTTGATCTCCAGCACGTAGTAGTGGTTCACCAGCCCCATGGGGATCTCCCCGCGGGCCACTGCCTCGGCGATGGCGCTGTTCTTCGCGTAGGCCTTGGCGCCATTGGCCGCCATGCCCTTGAGCCACTCATTGGTGGTCTCGGTGCCCTCCAGCTGGTCGAGCGCCGCGACGAAGTCCTGGAACGATGCGTTGGACGGCGCCACGGCCACCTTGTCGCGGTACTTGGCGCCCGTGAGCTCCAGCACCGACTTCGGAAGGTCCGACTCCTTCACCAGGTCGGTGTTGTAGATGAGCACCCGCTGGCGCCCGGCGATGCCGATCCAGTCGCCATCCGCGGATCGCAGGTTGTCGGGCACGCGGTCGAGCACTGCCGGGGGAAGCGGCGAGAGCAGCTTCTGCTGCTCGAGGAACGACTGCGAGATGGGGCTCTGCGCGATGAACACGTCGGCGGGGCTGCGGTCGCCCTCCTCCGACACCAGCAGCGCGAGGTCGGCCGAGTCGCCGTAGCGCACCTGCAGGTCGGTGCCCGTCATCTTCTCGTAGGCGTCGAACACCGGCTCCATGTACTCCTCCTCGCGCCCGGAGTACACGGTGAGCGATCCGCCGCCGCCCGCCGCCGCCGTGGTGTCGCCGCCGGAGCCCCCGCCGCAGGCGGAGAGCACGAGCGCGGATGCAAGGACGGCGATGGATGCGCCGATCAGGGCGCGAGGACGAATGGCCAAGAAGATCTCCTCAGGAGTCGCGGTGCGTTGAGGCGGCGACTCTATAAGTAATGACCATTAGATAAAACCCTAGGGCGCGAACGCCACGCTGGGCTCGCCCACGTACTCGAGCCCGATGCGATCACCGGTGTCGAACGGGGGCTTGCCCATCACGCGGCAGCGCACGGGGCAGCCCCGGCTGCTGGTGACGATCACGGCGTCGTGGCCGTAGTACTCGATGCGCTCCACGATGGAGTCGCCGCCCTCGCACGCCGCGATGCACTCGGGGCGGATCACCACCTCCACGCGTCCATGCGCCGGGCGGGCCAGCGGCACCCGCCCCACCGGAGTGAGGGCCACATCGCCCTCGGCCTCGGCCGGCAGCAGGTTGGCGTCGCCCACGAAGGTGGCCACCTGACGGCTCTCGGGGCGCTCGTAGAGGTCGTCGGGCGTGCCCACCTGGGCGATGCGGCCCTCGAGCATGAGCGCCACCTGGTCGCCGATGAGGAAGGCCTCCTCCTGGTCGTGCGTGACGAACACCGCGGTGGCCCCCGCCGCCGCGAGCAGGCGGCGCACCTCGCCGCGCAGCTCGGCGCGCAGCGGGGCGTCGAGGGCCGAGAAGGGCTCGTCGAGCAGGATGAGCGACGGCTCGGCGGCGAGCGCCCGGGCAAGCGCCACGCGCTGTTGCTGGCCGCCGGAGAGCGTGGCGGGCATGCGGTCGGCGGTGCCGGTGAGGCCCACCAGGGCCAGGGCGCGCTCCACGCGCGGACCGCTGCGCTCGCCGCGTGGCAGGCCGTAGCCCACGTTGCCGCCCACGGTGCGGTTGGGGAAGAGCGCGGGCTCCTGGAACACCATGCCGATGCGGCGCTTCTCGGGTGCCACGAAGCACTCGGGCCCGGACACCGTGAAGTCGTCCACCACAACCAGGCCGGCATCGGGCCTGTCGAGGCCGGCGATGCATCGCAGCAGGGTGGTCTTGCCGCAGCCGCTCGGGCCGAGCAGGGCCAGCACGGTGCCGGCCGGAACGTCGAGGTCGATGCCGCGCAGCACGGTGCGCCCGCCCAGCACGCGCTCCACGCCGTGCACGGTCAGGGCCGAGCCACGCGGGTCGCTCCGCGTTGGCACGGCAGGGCACATCTCCACATGCGGCGGGAAGTTCTCCATCGCGAAACCTCACGGTAGCGCCAGATGGCCTGTATCGGCAATGACCATCGCCCAAAATATGACGGGGGTCACGCGCTAGCGTTGGCGCCACATGGCAGACGCACAGGCGACGAATGGCGGCACGGGCCCGGCGGTGAGCGCCGAGGGGCTCGGGCGTCGGTACGGAACGGGCGAGGCGGCCATCGATGCCCTGGCCGATGTGACCATCGACTTCCCGCGCGGGCAGTTCGCCGCGGTGATGGGTCCATCGGGGTCGGGCAAGTCCACCCTGCTGCACTGCCTGGCCGGGCTCGACAGGCCCACGTCCGGCGCGGTGACCATCGACGGCACGCCGCTGTCCGGCCTGTCCGACCGCGATCTCACGGTGCTGCGCCGGTCGTCCATCGGCTTCATCTTCCAGTCGTTCAACCTGCTGCCCATGATCACCGCGCGCGAGAACGTGGCGCTGCCATTGCGCATCGCCGGCGACAGCGGGGTGGACGAGCGCGTGGACGCCGTGCTGGCCGACGTGGGCCTCACCGATCGCGCGAGTCATCGCCCGGCCGAGCTCTCGGGCGGCCAGCAGCAGCGCGTGGCCATCGCCCGCGCGCTGGTGAGCGAGCCCACGGTCATCTTCGCCGACGAGCCCACGGGCAACCTCGACTCCGCGAGCGGCCAGGAGATCCTCGACCTGCTGCGCCGCGCCGTGGACGAGCGCGGCCGCACCGTGGTGATGGTCACGCACGACCCGCGCGCGGCGAGCGTGGCCGACCGGGTGGTGCTGCTGTCGGATGGCCGCGTGGTGCTCGACCGGTCCGGCATGGACGCCGACCAGGTGTACGACGCCGTGCGCACGCTCGCCCCGGCGTGATCCGCCTCATCCTCGCCGGGCTGCGCCAGCGCAAGCTGCGCGCGGCGCTCACGGCAATCGCGATCCTGCTGGGCGTGGCGATGGTCACGGGCACGCTGGTGCTCACCAGCCAGATCACCCGGGCCTTCGACGAGATCTTCCAGGCGGCCAACTCCGGCGTGGATGTGCGCGTGTCGCCGCGCGTGGACTTCGAGTCGGGCGGGCTCCGCAACGTGCCCACGCTGCCCGAGTCGATGGTGGCCCAGGTGCAGGGCGTGGACGGCGTGAAGAAGGCCGTGCCCGAGCTCGCGGCCCTGGGGTCGCCGGTGGTCAATGGCGAGTACGTGCAGTCCACCGGCGCGCCGTCGTTCGTGTTCTCGCTCACGCCCGACCCGTTCCGGGCCACGCAGTTGGCATCGGGCCAGTACCCGTCGAAGGACGGCGAGGTGGCGGTGAACGAGGGGCTGGCGTCATCGCAGGGCCTCTCGGTGGGTTCGAAGCTGGGGGTGGCCACGCGCACGGGCGTGAAGCAGGTGACGCTCACGGGCACCGTCACCTTCGCCAACGTGTCGTCCATCGGCGGAACCACGATCGTGATCGCCACCAAGGACGACGTGCAGCGGTGGTTCGGCCTCGAGGGCCGGGTCAACTCCATCGCGGTGCAGGCGCAGCCGGGGGTGAGCCCGCAGCTGCTCGCCCGGCGCATATCGGCGTCCCTGCCCAAGGGCGTGGAGGTGCGCACCGGCCAGCAGGACGCCGCCGACCAGGCCAAGCAGACCACCGAGGCCATCAACACCTTCCTGCGCCCGGCGCTGCTTGCCTTCGGGGTCATCGCGCTCTTCGTCGGCGCGTTCATCATCTTCAACACCTTCACCATCACGGTGGCCCAGCGACTGCGCGAGCTCGGGCTGCTGCGCACCATCGGCGCCAGCCGCCGGCAGGTGATGGCGTCGGTGGTGGGGGAGGCCTTCGTCATCGGCCTCGTCGCCGGCGTGGTGGGGTTGTTCGCGGGCTACGGCTTCGCCGCACTGCTCGTGTGGGTGTTCGACCTGCTGCTGCCCGGTGGCATACCCGTGGCGTCGGCCCAGCTGTCGGTGGGCATCGCGCTCACCGCGCTGCTGGTGGGCGTAGTGGTGAGCGTGGTGGCCGCGCTCATCCCCGCCGTGCGCGCCAGCCGCGTGCCGCCCGTGGCGGCTCTTCGCGAGGGGGCGGAGATACCCCGCGGTAGGTTCGCACGCTTCGCCCCGGTGGTGTCCGGGCTCATCGGGGTGGGCGGCATCGTGCTCATCGTGCTGGGGCTGCGGTCGGAGTCGGCCGCCACGCAGCGCCTGCTCGTGATGGCCCTGGGCGCGCTGCTGGTGTTCATCGCCATGGGCGGCCTGCTGCGCTACCTGGTGCCCACGCTCGCGCGGGTGATCGGCTGGCCACTCGAGCGCACGCCCGGGGCGTCGGGCGGCCTCGCACGCCAGAACGCCACGCGAAATCCGGCGCGCACGGCCGCCACCGCGGCCGCGCTGATGATCGGCATCGGCCTGGTGGCCTTCGTCGCGGTGTTCGCGCAGGGGCTGAAGGCATCGGTGACGGGCGCCATCGACACCACCCTGCGCGGCGACCTCATCGTGTCGGGCAAGAGCTTCCAGGCCATCCCGCAGGCCAGCGTGGCCGCGGTGAAGGCCACGCCGGGGGTGTCCGACGTGGTGGCGGTGCTCACCGATCCCGCGCGCACATCGGTGGGCAGCCGCACCACGGTGTTCGGTCTCGACCCCGAGGCCGCTGCGCGCGGCCTGGCCTTCGAGTGGGTGGACGGATCGAGCGATGACCTGCGCACGCTCACGCCCGATGAGGCCGTGGTGGAGCAGGCGTTCGCCGATGCCGTGGGAGCGCGCGTGGGCGGCACCGTGCGCCTGCGCACCGGCGGGGGTGGCACCGGCACCTACCGCGTGGCCGGCGTCTTCCGCGATCGCATCCTCTTCGAGGACGGCGTGATCGTGTCGCAGGCTGGGTTCCGCCGCGCGTTCACCGCGCGCGACCCCATCTTCGTGCTGGCCACGGTCGAGCCCGGGAAGGACCCCGTGGCGGTGAAGGACGCCGTGGCGAAGTCGCTCACGCCCTTCCCGGTGGCCGAGGTGCGCACCAACGCCGAGTACCGCGATGAGATCAGCAGCCGGGTCGACTCCATCCTCTACCTGCTCTACGTGCTGCTGGCCATGAGCGTGGTCATCTCGCTGTTCGGCATCGTCAACACCCTGGTGCTGTCGATCACCGAGCGCACCCGCGAGATCGGCATGCTGCGCGCCATCGGGCTCACCCGATCGCAGCTGCGGCGCATGGTGCGCTACGAGAGCGTGATCACATCCGGCATCGGCGGGGTGATCGGCATCATCATCGGCGTGGTGCTTGCCTGGGTGTTCTCGCTGGGGCTCGAGGAGGAGGGCATCGTGTTCCAGATCCCCTGGTTGCAGCTGCTGGTGTTCCTCATCGTGGCGATCCTCGCCGGCGTGCTGGCGGCCGTGCTGCCGGCCCGCCGCGCGGCCAAGCTCGACCCGCTCGATGCCCTGCACTACGAGTGACCGGGCATGTGGCCGAGGGAGCGACGCGTGCGGCCGGCTGATGCGCTGCGCAGCCCGGTGAGCGGGCGGGCGATCTGATGCGTCGCGCGCTGGCGGCAGCGTGCGCGGGCCTGGCGTGCGCCACCGCGCTGGTGGGCGCGGGGTGCGAGAGGAAGTCCGAGGCGGCAGCACCTGCAGGGGGCGCGCCGTCGGCCCGGGTGGTGGCCACCGCCGACCACGGCGCCGAGGTGCTGCTGGACGAGCGCGTGGCGCCCGGGCGCAGCGTGATGGACGCCCTGCAGGGCGAGACGCCCGTGGAGACCGCCTACGGGGGCGGCTTCGTGGCCTCGATGCTCGGGCGCGGGTCGTCCACATCGCCCCCGACCGACTGGTTCTTCTACGTCAACGGGTTCGAGTCGCCGGTGGGCGCGCGCGCGGCCGAGCTGCGCGCCGGAGACGTCGCGTGGTGGGATCACCGCGTGTGGCAGGGCATGCAGAGCGTGCGCGCCGTGGTGGGCGCGTGGCCCGAGCCCTTCGTGCGCGGCGCCGGTGCGCAGCGCCCGGTGGTGGCGGCCGACCCGCCGCTTGCAGGGGCCCTGCGCAGCGCAGGCGCGCGCATGGGTACCGGCGAGCAGGCATGGCGGGCCCGCGTGGGTACCGATGCCACGCTCACGGCACGCGACTCCGCATGGCGGGCGACCCGGGGCGATCCCGGCGGCGCCAGGCTGGCGGGCGGAATCCGCGACGGGCAGGTGGTGCTCATGCCCCCGGGTGGCGGCGCGCCCGTCCCGGTGGAGGGTGCGCGGGCCGTGGCCGTGCTCGTGCCCGCGGGTGCGAAGCCGACCGATGGGGCGCTGCTCGCCGTGGCTGGCCTCGATGCCCGCGCCGCCCGCGCAGCAGCCGACACCATCGCCGCGACGCCCGATGTGCTGTCGTTGCGGTACGCCGTGGCGTTCGATGCGGCGGGGCAGCCGATGAGGGCGGCGGGGAGGACGGGGCCATGAGCGCGGCCGACGACGAGCACTGGATGCGGCGAGCGCTGGATGAGGCAGCGCGCGCGCCATCGCACGGGGACGTGCCGGTGGGGTGCGTGATCGTGGGCGACGGATCGGTGGTGGCCACCGCGCGCAACGAGCGGGAGCTGCGGCAGGACCCCACGGCCAACGCCGAGGTGCTGGCCATCCGTGACGCCGCCATCGCGCTGGGGGGCTGGCGCCTGGTGGGCTGCACGCTGTATGTCACCCTCGAGCCGTGCCCCATGTGCGCGGGGGCCATCCTGCAGGCCCGCCCCGAGCGCCTGGTGTACGGCGCCCCCGAACCGGTGTCCGGGGCGGCCGGCAGCGTGATCGACGTGTTCCGCGATCCGCGCCTTCCCACGAGGATTCCCGTGGAGGGCGGCGTACTGGCGGTGGAGGCCGCCGAGGCGCTTCGGGCCTTCTTCGCCGAGCGCCGCGGCACCTGACGCCGGCGGGTGACACCCGGGAACCGCCCCGGCCGGTCCGCCCGCCCGCATTGCTAGCCTCGCCTCGTTCCCCGAAACAAACCCGGAGCCCAATCGTGAGAGTCACCGCCCCGAAGATGCTGGCCGCCGCCCTGGTGGCGGGTGCCGCCCTGCCCGCCGTCGGCCTCGGGGCCGGTATCGGCCTGCAGGACGACCGCATGGCCGCGAGCTCGGCCGGCGACGTGCCCGGTCGCATCGCCATGGCCCAGGCCACCGGCACCCAGGTGCTGCGCATCGACCTCTTCTGGGCCACGGCTGCCCCCACCGAGCCGGCCAACGCCGCCAACCACCTCGACCCGGCATACGACTGGTCGTGGGCCGACAATGCGCTCTGCGGCACGGTGAAGGCGGGCATGCAGCCCATCGTCACGGTGTGGAACGCCCCGGGCTGGGCCACGGGCGGCAAGCTGGGCGTGAAGGGCGTGGTGTGGAACTCCAAGGCCCCCACCAACCCGCAGGACTTCGCCGACTTCATGTCGGCGCTCGCCACCCGCTACAACGGCGTCACGCAGATCCCGGGCCAGGGGACCTGCCTCGTGAAGTTCTACGAGATCTGGAACGAGCCCAACCTGCAGATCTACCTCTACCCGCAGTACTCGGGCAAGAAGGTGGTGTCGTCGCCCAAGTACGTGAAGATGGCCAACCTCGCGGTGCCGGCCATCAAGGCGGCGAACCCCCGCGCGGTGCCGATCACGGGCGTCACGGGCCCGAAGGGCAAGAGCGACAACAGCGGCCGCGGCACCATCGACTGGGTCAAGGACCTCAAGAAGTACGGCCTCAAGGCGGGCAGCCAGTACTCGCAGCACATCTACCCGTCGGTGCCGCCGCTCAAGCAGACGAAGATCTTCCCGGCATGGGCCACGCTGCCCCAGATCGTCGCCGAGGTGAACAAGCTGCCGGGCGGCAAGAGCAAGAAGATCTACATCACCGAGGCCTCGTACACCACGGCCAAGACCCCGTACCGGAAGGTGGCCTTCACCACCGCGCAGCAGGCGGCCTACATGAAGGACATCTTCAAGGTGCCGTTCGTCAAGAGCGCGCGCGTGCCGGTGGTCATCTGGTTCCAGCTGCAGGACAACCCCAACTGGCCGGGTGGGCTGCTGCTCAACTCGGGCGCCCAGAAGCCCTCGTACGCGCAGTTCCAGAGGATGACCAAGAGCAACCCGCCCAAGGGCAACCTGCGCCCCGGGTCGTGACGCCCGGCCGGGTCGTCACCTCAGGGCGCAACCTCGCGCCGTGAGGTGACGGCCAGGGCCAGGCCGGCCGCAACCACGGCCACCCCGATCAGCACCACCCAGGTCGAACCGGGCACGGTGCCCTGGCCGAGGATGCTCGCGGGCCGGTACCAGTGCATCACCGACAGCGGGCCGAGGGGCTCGGCCACGCCCCACACCTGGGCCAGGTAGTCGAGCGCGTAGGCCACCAGCGCGAAGGCCGTACCCCAGCCGATGGCCTTGGCCCCCGTGCGCGAGAACGACGCGGCCAGGGCCGTCACCGCTCCGATGCCTGCGAACAGCAGCCACAGCGGCACGGCGGTGAGGAACAGCGAGCCGGCCGAAACGGGCGCGAGGGCGTCGACGGTGGAGATGGCGATGAGCGCACCGATGAGCCCCATCACGGCCACGATGGTCACCTGCACGAGCATCGCGATCAGCTCGGCGCCGAGCCAGGACGTGCGGCGAAGCGGACGCGAGAGCATCAGCTCGGCCACGCCGGTCTCCACGTCGCGTGCCGACGCGGCTCCCCCCGCGATCCCCGCGGCGGCCATGAGCGAGAGCGTGATCGGGTGGATGAAGGTGGACCCCAGGTAGCCCGACGGGCTCGCGATGTCCGATCCCTTCACGAAGGCCTGCAGCGCGGGCGGCAGCGACTCCACGAGGCTGCGGATCTGGTTCTCGTCCACCGACGAGTACGAGAGCCCCACGAGGAAGAGGAACGCGCCCAGGGCGAGGCCCAGCAGCAGCGTGCGGCGCAGCGAGCGAAGCAGGGCGAGGGAGAGCACCACGCGCATCAGTCGCCGTCCCCCAGGTAGAGGGCGCGGAACACATCTTCGAGCCGTGCGGCCTCGATGGTGATGTCGCGGGGGGCAAGGGGGGCGAGGCCTGCCAGCAGCGGACCGGGGTCGCCCGACATCGTGAAGTGGTGCACGTGGCCCTCCACGCTCACCTCGCCCATGCCGTCCACCGCATACGTGGCCGGGTCCACCTCGGCGTCGAACAGCACCTCCACGGTGCGCACGCGCGCCTTGCGCAGCTCATCCACGTCGCGCACCAGCAGCAGCTTGCCGCCGCGCACCATCGCCACGCGGTCGCAGAGCTCATCCACCTCGCCCAGCACATGGCTCGAGAAGAACACCGTGCGCCCGGCGCGCGCGCGGTCGTCCAGCACGCCCAGCAGGCGGGCCTGCATCACCGGATCGAGCCCGGCGGTGGGCTCGTCGAGGATGATCACCGGCGGGTCGTGCTGCAGCGCGGCCACGAGCCCGAGCTTCTGCCGCATGCCGGTGGAGTACTCGCGGATTCGCCGGCGCAGGTCGGCCTCCGACAGCTCGAGCGCCGACAGCAGCTGGTCGCGCAGCACGGGCGGCCGGGGGTGCAGGCGCGCCAGGGCATCGAGCATGCGCGCGCCCGACACCTGGCGGATCATCCCCAGGTCGCCGGGCACGTACCCCACCTCGCCGAGCGCCGCCAGGCGGTCATGCGTGATGTCGTGCCCGAGTATCTGCACGGTGCCCGTCGTGGGCCTGAGCACCCCGAGCGCGCAGCGGATGAAGGTGGTCTTCCCGGCGCCATTCGGCCCGAGGAACCCGATGCGCTCCCCCTGCGCCACCTCGAGGTCCACGCCCTCGAGGGCCATCACCCCCGACCCGTACGACTTCCCGAGTCCGGTTGCACGAATGGCGGCGACATCGCTCACGCGGGAGAGGCTAGGGGCGCAACCCCCGGTGACAGTCACCGAACGGGCCCGGTGACTCTCACCAGGGGTCGCGCGTTGCTAGTGGCTCTCGATCACGCGATCGACGAGCCCGTACTCCTTGGCCTCCTCGGCGGTGAAGAAGCGGTCGCGCTCGGAGTCGATGTGGATCTGCTCCTCGGTCTTGCCGGTGTGGTGCGCGAGGATCTGGTCGAGGCGCGCGCGCAGGTTGAGCGTCTCGCGTGCGTGGATCTCGATGTCGGTGGCCTGGCCCTGGAAGCCCGAGAGCACCTGGTGGATCAGGATGCGGCTGTTCGGCAGCGCCATGCGCTTGCCCGCCGCGCCGCCGGCCAGCAGCAGGGCGCCCATGCTCATGGCGATGCCGCAGCAGATGGTCTGCACGTCGGGCTTGATGAAGTTCATGGTGTCGTAGATCGCCAGGCCGGCGTACACCGAGCCTCCGGGCGAGTTGATGTAGAGCGAGATGTCCTTGTCGGGGTCCTCGCTTTCGAGGTGCAGCAGCTGCGCGACGATCAGGTTCGCGATCTGGTCATCCACCGGGGTGCCCAGGAAGATGATGCGCTCGTTGAGCAGGCGCGAGTAGATGTCGAACGAGCGCTCGCCGCGGGCGGTCTGCTCGATGACCATCGGGATGAGCGGGCTCATGTGGTGGTGACTCCTTGGTCGTTCGTCGGATTCTGTGTTGCCAGGAAGGCGCCGAAGGCCGCGAGGGCCCGCAGGTCGTCCTGGTGCAGGCGGCCGGCGGCCCACTCGATCTCGTCGATCGGGTCGGGCGCGAAGCCCATGGGGCGCCGTGCCGGCCGTGGCGGTGCCGCGCCGAGCGCGATGGCCAGGTCGAGGAACACCTCGCCCGCCCCCACGCCGACGGCATCGGCAATGCGCGAGAGCGCCCCGAACGACGGCTCCTTGAGCCCCCGTTCCACCTCGGAGAGGTGCGCCGCACTCATTCCGGCGCGCTCCGCGGCGGCCCGGAGCGACAGGCCGGCGTCCTCGCGGTAGGCACGAAGGGCCTCCCCGAGGGTGATTCCGATGGTCTGTTCGCTCTGAGCGGACATCTGCACGCTCAAAGCGTATCGCGGTGCATCGCGATCACGGGCGACTGCGGTCGCCCGTCAGTCGGCTACTTCTGAACCTGGTCGCGCAGGTCGCGCAGGAAGCGCGACACCGGCGCCTGGTACTCGCGCGGCGGCGGCGGGCGGTAGCCGTAGCGGTTGCGCTCATCCGCCCGCGGCTTCATCCAGGTGTGCTCCACGATGATCATCACGGCCACCGCTGCGATGGTGGACAGCGCCAGCGACGCGATGGCGCCGGTCTTGAACACCTCGGGAACGATGAGCAGCGCCGGCAGCCAGACGATCGCGAACACCAGCAGGCCGCGCGCCACCTTGCGGGTGAGCTTCTCCTGCCGGGCGTACTCCGCCTGGACGTCCGCCTCGCTGGTCGGGTCGTGGTACTGGTGGTCCACGACCTGAGAGCCTAGGACGAGAACGGGTGGATGAGGCCGAGGACGGCTGCCGCCACGATGAGCAGCACGCCCACGATCACCAGGAACTTCCCGAGCCCCAGGGCGGTGCGAAGCAGCAACCGCAGCACCAGCAGCACCACGCCTGCCACCAGCAGGCCGATTGCGATGTTCAACAGCATCAGCGGCTCCCCGCCTCGAGTGCCGCGCGCACCGCGGCCGTGAGCGCCGCCACATCGCGCGGCACCCTCGCCACGGCCATGGCCCCGCGCCAGTCCATGTCGGCCACCGCATCCAGCGGCATGCCGTGCTCGTCGGTGACGATCACCCCGGCCTCCGTGGCGATGAGGATCGCCGCGGCGATGTCCACGATGCGCCCCGGGCGCAGCACGGCGAGCCCGTCGAGCCGCCCCAGCGCCACGTATTCGATCGACAGCGCCAGCGATCCCAGGCTGCGGATGCGGCTGGCATGTGCCAGGTGGTCCATCGCCGCCGTGAGCCTGCGGGGCGACGCGCCCTCCACCACCGTGAGCCACAGCCCGCGGTACTCCCGGGTGCGCATGGGCTGGCCGTCCACCATCACGCCCTGCCCGCGCACGGCCACCACGGTCTCGCCGGTGCCGAGGTGTCGCAGGAGCCCCACGCGCACGTCCGACAGCCGGGGCCCGTCGGTGACCGCCAGCGACACCGCGAACTCCGGCAGGCCACGGCGGGCGTTGCGGCTGCCGTCGATGGGGTCGACGATCACCAGCGCGCCGTCGCCGCCGAAGGATCGCTCGCCCACTTCCTCCGAGATCAGGTCGAATCGCATGCCGTCCGCGTGGGCCTGCTCGAGCACGTCGATGATCGCCGCCTCGGCGTCGCGGTCGATGACCAGCGTGGTGTCGCCGCCCTGGCCCTGGCCCACCTCGGTGCCCCGCTCGTGGGGCGGGATCAGCGCCACGGCCGCGGACGCCCTATCGGCGGCACGGGTGAGCACGTCCACCCAGGCGGCGTCCGAGGCGTCAGTCGGCCAGCGGCTGGAAGGCAACGCCCGTGAGGAGCTTGGGGAAGAAGTAGGTGGACTTCTGGGGCATGACGCCGCCCTCTTCCGCCACGGCCGCCACCTGCTCGGTGGGGATGTGGCGCACGATCAGCGCGGCGGCGGCCTGGCCCGACCGCACGGCGTCCCATGCGTCGCGGGCGTCCTTGGTGTAGGTGAGCATGCCCTCATGCGCCAGGTGTGCCTGGTCGCCGCCCAGCGCCGGCACCAGCAGGTCGCGCTCGAGCACCGCGAGGTCGAGCCGCTCGGCGGCAGTGGCGCCCTCGCGTGGGGTGGTGAGCAGCATCGCCCGGTCGGGAAGCACCAGCCCGGCGGCCACCTGGTCGGCGGGCGCGGCGTCCAGCGCCGCCTGCAGGGCGTCCAGCGAGTCGTCGAGCGGCGTCACGTCGAGGTGGTCCTCGGCCCCGGCCGGCCACTCCTTCAGCACCCGGTGGGTGGGAAGCACCACGAGGCCGTCGTCGTCCAGCGACGTCAGGCCCATCAGCACGAAGTCGTACGCGCGGTCATCATCGCCGTCGCCATCCTCGGCGCGCCGCTCGTCGCGGTAGGCCAAGGCGGTCTCGTAGCGGTGGTGGCCGTCGGCGATGAGGATCCACCTGCCCGCCAGGGCCTGCTCGATCGCCGCGAGGCGCCCGGCGTCGGTGATGGTCCACAGGCGGTGCACGGTGCCGTCGTCGTCGGTGATCACGGCATCGGCATCGCCCTGCACCGCCGCCGCCGACCAGGCCTCGCCGGCCGGGTCGGGATACAGCCCGAACACCGGCGAGAGCTGCACCTTGGTGGCGTTCATCAGCCGCAGGCGCTCCTCCTTGGGGCCCGCATGCGTGCGCTCATGCGGCCGCACCACGCGGGTCTCGTACGGCTCGGCGCCCACCACGGCCACGATCGTCTTGCGCGTGCGGTGGCTGCCGTCGGGCAGGTCGAACTCCTGCGTCCAGGCGATCATCACCGGCTGGTCGTGGCGGGCCAGCACGCCCCGCGCGGTCCAGTCGGCGATGGTGGCCGCCACGGTGTCGTAGGGGATGCTCGGCAGGTCGATACCCACCACGTTCCACTGGTTGCGCGACGCCAGCTCGTCCCGGTACTCGGGGCCGATCACGTCGTATGGGGGAGCCACGAGGGTCTGCATGTCGCCGGCGACGGCGGGGTCGAAGACCAGGGCTCGGAAGGGGCGCACGCGCGCGCCGCGGAAGTCGTCACTCACGTGGCGGCACACTACCTGGCGCGGTGACGGCGGGCGCCGGCGTTCCAGCGCTCGGTCATCCGTGCCGTGCGGCTCTGGGCCACCGGCACGTCACGGGGTCCGGTACAGTGTCTCAACCCTGTGCCAAATACGGAGGACGTCGCCGTGCGCTCGCCCCAAGCATCACTCATCGCGCTCGTGCTGGCCGCGACTGTCGCCGCTGGCCTCGTCTCTGGTTGCGGCGATTCCTCGCCGTCGACTCCGACCACGGCTACGAAGAACGCATCGGGGGCCGCGGAGCCCGCGAACCAGCGCGTGTGCAGCGGCTACTTCGCCCCAACCGACCTCGTCGTCGTCAACTTCACCAATGAGAGCTCGTACCCGCTTAACGGCAACGCGTGGATCACCCGGCAGCAGCAGGAGCGCTACGACCGATTCACGCTGCCGGCGAAGAGCGCCCCCGCTACACAGAGGTGCTCGGGCGGCTGGTCGGGAGGCATCGACCTCAAGACGGGCATCACGTGGAAGCGGGGTGAGCCCGATGACGTCGCGCGCCAGTACCTCGGCTTCAAGAACAGGAACGTGGGATCGGACCTCGTGTACTGCTGCTCGTCGGGCTTCAACGATTCGGTCTCGCTTTCCGACCCGGGAAACTCGACGGTGTTCAGGACGGATGATCAGGGCGCGGAACTGCCCTTCACCACCACCATCGCGCTCGAGTCCGTGCGCGGAGGCATACCCCACTTCACTGTGGTCTTCCGGGATCGCTAGCCCCCGGTGTCAGGCACCCAACCAACCCGCGCGAGTTCTGTGACCCTCGGTTAAGTGCCTGACACCGGGGTTCGTCCGGCTCGCGGCTTAGCATGGGGCGTCCTTTGATCGAGGACCTCACACCCCAGCAGGCCGAGGCCGTCACCCATGCGGGCGGGCCCCTGCTGGTGCTCGCCGGGGCGGGAGCGGGGAAGACCCGCGTGCTGTGCAACCGGCTCGCATGGCTGGTGAATGAGGGGGCCGACCCCGGGGAAATCCTGGCGCTCACGTTCAGCGCCAAGGCCGCGGCCGAGCTGCGCGAGCGCGCCGAGGCGATGATCCCCGGCAGCCACGAGACCCTGCGGGTGACCACCTTCCACTCGTACGCCCTCGACCTGGTGCGCACGCTCGGCACCGATCGCGACCTGGCGCCGGTGCTGCAGCCCGCCGGCACCGAGGAGCGCGTGCTCGTGCTGCTCGACCGGCTGGCGGATCTGCAACTGGTGGACCGCGAGCACGACCTTCGCACCAACCCCGTGCAGGTGGTGCGCGGGTTCATCGACCGCATCGACCGCTGCCGCGACGAGCGGGTTGACCCGCGCCGGTATGCATCGTGGGCCCAGGCGGCGCTCGACGGCGCCCGACGCAGCCGCGACGCCGCCGACGCCCGGCGCGAGGTGGAGTTCGCCCGGGTGTTCCGGCTGCACGACGAGTGGCTGGCCGAGCTGGGCCTCGAGGACTTCGGCCGGCAGATCACCCGCGCCATCGACCTGCTGGCCGAGCATGCCGACCTTCTCGACATCGCGCGATCGCGCGCACGGCACGTGCTGGTGGACGAGTTCCAGGACACCAACCATGCCCAGGCCGAGCTGCTCTACATGGTCAGCGCCAAGGCGGACTCCCTGGTGGTGGTGGGCGATGACGACCAGGGCATCTACCGCTTTCGCGGGGCGTCGGCCAAGAACATGGCCGACTTCCGGCTGAAGTTCCCCGAGGCACCGGTGGTGCGGCTCGAGCTGAATCACCGGTCCACGCAGAGCATCCTCGATGCCGCGCACGCGGTGGTGGAGCCCATCGTGGCGCGCGAGCCCAAGGTGCTGAAGGCCCTGCCCGACGCCACGGGCCCCATGCCGGAGTTCTGGATGTCGCCCGACCCCGCCGGGCAGGCGCGCGCCGTGGCCGCCGAGATACTGCGCCTGGCCGACGAGGGCACGCCATACGAGGAGATGGCGGTGCTCATGAAGGCCGTGCGCACCGAGGGCCGCGCGATCGTGGCCGAACTCGAGCAGGCGGGAATACCCCACCAGGTGCACGGCGGCACCGACCTGTTCGACCGGCGCGAGGTGCGCCTGGCGCTTGCATGGATGCGCGCGGCCACCGACCCCACCGACTCCATCGCGCACCTGCGCGTGGCGGCAGACCCATCGCTGGGCCTTCCCTGGGCCCCGGCCGCGCAGGTGGTGAGCGAGGCGGCGGCCGAGGGGCGGCACATCACCGGCCCGCTGGCCGACCTGGCCGAGGGGCCCGGGGCACGGGAGCTGCTGGAGGATCTCGGGCGCACGGCCGCCGTGGGCGCCCCGCTCGACCTGGTGCGCGAGGTGCTCGACCGCACGGGCATCCGCGTGCGGGCGCTGTCCCTGGGCGGCGCGGAGGGCGCCGCGCGCCTGGCCGACCTGGCATCGCTGGAGCGGCTGGCAAGGGAGATCACCGAATCGGCGCCCGGCATCGACGCCACGGGTCTCGTTCGCCGCCTCGACGGCCTTGCGGGCGTGGGGTTCCGGGCATCGGGCGGCGCGCCGGAGCGCCTCGGCGTGCAGGTGATGACCATCCACCAGTCCAAGGGGCTGGAGTTCGACGCCGTGTGGGTGCTCGGCATGGTGCACTTCAACTTCCCGGGTCGTGACAGGGGCCGCACGGACATCCCCGACGCCCTGCTGCCCGAGGCCCTGCCGCGCGGCAAGGACGCCCACGAGGCCGAGCAGCGCCGCCAGGCCTACGTGGCCATGCCCCGCGCGCGCCGGCACTTGTACCTCTCGGCCTACCGCGCCGGCGACAACGGAATGGGGCAGAGGCCGTCGGCGTTCTATGAGCAGGCACGCGCCGCGGTGGGCGATCCCGCGTACGTCGAGGTGGGCGCCGCGCCCGATCGCGCGGTGCTCGACGCCGTGGCCACGGCCAGGTCGCGCCTTGAAGATGCGGTGAACCGCGCGGCCGAGGCCGCGGCTGGGGCCGAGGCGGGGGCTGAGGCAGCGGCCGGGGGCAACGGCGACGTGGCGGCGCTGGTGGAGGACGCCGCCGAGGCCGCCCGCGCGCTGGTGGCTGCGCGCGCCGACGTGCTGGCCGGGCCCGTGGCCACCGATCCGCCTGCTCCCGAGCCCCGCGTGCCCCGCCCGGGCCTGCAGCTCAGCCCCACCGACATCGCGCGCTACATGGGCTGCCCCCTGGCCTACCGCTTCGCATCGGTCGACCGCGTGCCGCCGCGGTGGGACCCCAACCGGGCGATCGGCAACTCCATCCACGCGGCGCTCGAGGCGTGCTTTCGCGAGGGCGTGCCGGATGACGGCGCCGACAAGGTGATCGCCCGCTTCGCCGTGGAGATGAAGCGCCGCGGCGCGGCCGACACCGCGGTGGGCCAGCAGGCCATGGACCGCGTGCGCGAGAACGTGCCCAAGTACCTCGACCGGGTGAGGAAGAGCGGCGTGCGCCCGGTGGGCGTGGAGCGCGCGTTCAGCCTGAAGGTGGGCCCGCACGTGGTGCACGGGCGCATCGACCGCATCGACTCCCACCCGCAGGGCGGCCACCAGCTGGTCGACTACAAGAGTGGCCGCGCGCCCTTCCGCGAGACTGACGCCGGGCGGCTGGTGCTGATCACCTACATCGAGGGCGCGCGCGACGCCTGGGGCATCGAGCCCCGCGGCGCGGTGCTGGAGTACGTGCTCGACGCCGAGACGCGCCCGGTGAGCCCCGACGGCCAGGAGCGCGCCGAGGCCATGGAGCAGGTGCGCGAGGTGGCCGACTCAATATCGGCCGGCCAGTTCGATCCCACCCCGGGGTGGGCGTGCCGCACGTGCGACTTCAACATGATCTGCCCCGCACAGGACCGTTAGGGTCCCCGCCGTGACCACCCTCGAGCCCGGGCGCCCCGTGGAGGGCGTGTTCGCCGTCCGCCGCAAGGAGCGGCGCATGAGCCGCAAGGGCTCGCCCTACCTGGCGCTCACGCTGGGCGATGCCACCGGCACCATCCCGGCCGTCATCTTCGATGAGCCCGACTGGTTCGCCGGACAGTTCGAGGAGGGCGACCGCGTGCGCGTCACCGGCGAGGTCACCGACCGGGGCGGTCGGTCGGTGCTGCGCGTGCGCTCGCTGCGCCCGGCTGAGGCGGCCGACGCAGACGTGCAGCTCATCCCCCGCAGCCACCGCGACCCCGAGGACATGTGGGGCTACGTGCTGGGGCTGGCCGACGAGGTTCACGACCCGGCCCTGAGGTCACTGCTCGATCGCATGACGGCCGACGCCACGCTGGCCGAGGCCTGGCGCACGGTGCCCTGCACCAGGTCGGGCCATCACGCCTACCTGGGCGGGCTGGTGGAGCACACCGTGGGCGTGGCCATGCTGTGCCAGAGCCTGTGCACCTGGCATCCGAGGCTCGACAGCGACCTGCTGGTCACCGCGGCTCTGCTGCACGACATCGGCCACACCCGCAACTGGGAGGTGCGCGCCGCCACCGTGGAGCAGACCGACGAGGGCAAGGCGCTCGGCCACCTGGCCATCGGCCTGCAGATGGTCGACCAGGCCGCCCGTGCATCAGGCGTGGACGACGAGCACCGCCTCGCCCTGCTGCACGCCATCGCCTGGCACCACGGCCCGCCCGCGGGCCAGCACGTGGGGCAGGCATCGGCCGAGGCCATCGCGCTGTGGCGCGCGAACTCCATGGAGGCCGGCGTGAAGGCCCGCATGGAGGGCGCGAGCGGCCTCGACGACTAGCTCGCCGGGCCGTGAGCGGCGGCCCGGGGCACTTCCTACCTGGCGGTCTTCAGCTGTTGCCGCGCCTGGGCCAGTTGGCTCCTCGGTAGCGGTGCGTAGCCAAGCCCCGGCAGCATCGCCTGCGCCTTGTCGCTCAGGAAGTACGCGAGTGTCTTGCGAGTGGCCGCGCTCATCTTGCGATCCTTCCGCACGACGGCGTAGGCCTCGATGGTGATGGGGTAGGCCCCCGGCGTCGCGCTGTTCGTCAGATCGACCGTGAGGTCGCTCTTCTCGTTCGTGGCGGCGAAATGACCCGCCTTCTGGAAGGCCTTCTCGGTGGGGTGGATGAACACGTGCCTCACGACGGTCTTCGTCTTGCCCGTGTTGCCCACCTTGACGGTGACCTTCTCGCGCTTGCCCACGGCAACGATGTCGTGGGTAAGCCCCTCGCGCATGGCATCGGCCACCGGCAGGAACGTGATGCCGCCCTTCCGAGCGGCCATGCACTCGCCCATCTGTGACACGTGGCTCACGCGCACCACGTCACCCTTCCACCTCGGCTTGAGTGACTCGCCGCCCACGCGCTTCCTGAACGTCGGACTCACCTTCGCCAGGTACTCGCTCATGTCCCACGACTCGCCCGATGCCCTGCGTGGCACGCACAGGGTGATGGGCAGGCTCGTCGGCAGTCGCAGGTGGCGGTTGGTGGCCCGAATGCGCCCGGCATTCCAGTTGGTGACGGTGCCCGAGAAGATGTCGCCCAGCGTCTCGCCCGTGAGGTTCACGCCCTGGCCGTTGATACCCGGGACGTTGATGGCCACGGCGATGCCTGAGAGCAGCGTGGGGTAGTAGGCGATGGGCCCACCGGCGAGGCGTGCCTCAGACGGCGTGAGCTCCTCGTCCTCGCCGACCCAGGCGGCGCGACCGGTGCGCAGGTCGCGGATGCCCGAGGAGTCGGCGATGGTGTATGTGCACAACTTCGACGTGGTGCACCACGCCTGATAGGCAGCTGACGGCAGCTCGGCGCCGGTGCCACTGGCCATGGTCACGGCCGTGCCTCCCGCTGCGGCGGTGCCGATCAGCGCAACCCAGGTGATGACGACGCTGAGAGGTCGTCGCATCAGATGTTCTTCATCGACTCGTGGTAGGAGCCAGCGGTGGACGGGTTCACGTACATTCTGCCGCTGCACACGAAGTCGTTGCTCGGTGCCACGTTGAGATCGCAGATGATGTCGCCGTTGATGCGCTCGTCGGCATCGAAGTACCCCATTGCCCCGATCTCGACATCCCAGGCACCGGCTGAGTACGTGGGGTTCACGGCCACGCCGGTCTTCACCATCTGCTGGTACACGCCTACCGTGAAACCCAGCCCGAACGTGATGTGCTTGTTGAAGGAACCCTTCTGGAAGTAGTAGAGGTAGCTGAAGTCCGCCGTCCCGAAGAAGCCCGAGTAGTACTTGATGGCGGTGCCGGAGTAGGGAGCCTTGCTGGTGTACTGGCTCTTCGTGCCGAAGGTGGGCGTGTACGGGGTGGGCACGCCCGAGACGTAGGTCAGCCAGCTGATCGTGAGCGTCACGCTCTTCATCGCGACGTCGCTGGTCTTGTGGCTCAGGGTGATGGAGAACACGAACTTCGTGAGCGTGTTGCACGAGAAGGCGATCTCGGCGTCGTTCAGCGTGAAGGTGTCCCCCCGCATCAGGAGCGAGCCATTGACGGCGGCATCCCACGACGTGCAGCCCGTGGCCGGAACGTCAACGGTGGTGTCGAAGCCGAACGACTGAATGGCGAACTTGGACGACGTGCTGCTCACGGCGAGGTCGGCCGCAGACCCGGCGATGTGCAGGCTGTATCCACCACCGCTCAGCGCCGTCGCGCCGATGTCGAACGAGAATGTGCCGGCATCCGTGGTGAAGTCGGCGGTGATGTCGGCCTCGGGCGTGGCCGTCGACAGGGTGATGGCGGCGGAGTTCAGCAGCATTCCGCCGATCGTCAGGCTCTGGCCCGACGCACTGGCCGTGAACGTGCCGTCGGCATTGAACGTGGCGACCAGGTCGAACGTGCCATCACCGAGCGCGACGCCCGACGCCGTCAGTGCCGAGCTGATGTTGCCGCTGACGTCGTTGATGGCGCCGCTGATGTCGTTGATGTCAAGCGTCGTGCTGTTTGGCGCCGCGTAGCCCGCGCCTGCGCTGTTGGCGGCGATCGAGATGGACCAGTCGTTCGTGTCCGTGTACGAGGCGCTCACGTCCACCGTCGTCGGATTCGCCACGAGTGCGCCCGAGATGGATGCCGTGTTCGACGCGGTGGACACCGTGATTGACGCGTTCTGGATGGTGTAGCCGCTCGCCAGCGTCAGGTCGTCCACGCTGGCTGATGCGACGAGGCCGGCGGATGAGGCAGTGAGCGTGGCGTCGAACGTCGCGCTGCCGACGGTGACGCCGGTGACGCTCAGGGCCGTGCTCACGGCGCCCTTCGTCTTGGCGATCGTGCCGCTGACATTGTTGAAGTTGATGGGTGCGCCGGATGCCGCAGCAGGGCCCACGGCCCCATTCCTCGCGAGGCTAACGGACCAGTTCTTGCTGTCGGTGTAGGAAAGCGCCGCATTGACCGTGGTACCTGAGGTGCCGAACGTCACGGACGCAGACGTGGTGCTGGTCGTGCTCGACGCCGTGATGTTCAGCGAGCCCACCGACTTTCCGTTCACAGTGAGATCGTCGACGGCCACAGTTGCCTGGATGCCGGTTGACGACACCGCTGCCGTCCCGCTGTACGTCGCGCCGCCGTAGCTGACGCCCGTGATGGTGAGCGACGTATCCAGCGATCCGCTCGATACCGAGCCGTTGGTGAGCGATCCCGCCAGCCTGCCGCTCAGCCCATTGAGGTTGACGCCGGAGCCCGAGAGCGGCGCATAGCCACTGCCCGCGCTATTCCTCGCGATCCTGATCGACCAGTCGCCGGTGGTCGTGGTCACGTTCATGGATCGCGTCGTGGTGTTGGAATACGACACCGACACCGACAGGGGGCTGGTGTCGCTGCCGATGTACAGCGACCCGGTTGCCGAGATGGTCGAGGTCGAGGCGCCCCCGCCACCCGTCACCGATGAGACGCTGACGTTCCTCAGCTTCAGGTTATTTCCCATGTCGACCGTCGACAGCGAGTCGCCCTGCGATACCGAGGTGCCGAAGAACGACGCCCCCGCGCCCGCGGCCTGGGCGCTGTTCGCCGCCAGCACGGGGGTGAGGAGGATGAATGCGGCGATGAGCAGGACAACGCGGCGGGCCATGGGGTTCCTAGCCTCAGGGGTGGCGCGGGGAGGTAATCCGCTGATTGAGTCTTGCACACGTGACCGTGACTCGCGTGCACGGCGATGACTGGTCACGTCATGTGCAGTCCTGGCACCTCAGTGCTCGGCGGCAGATCCCGGCGGATCAGACGTTGAAGCGGATCTGCATGACGTCGCCTTCCTGCACGACGTAGTCCTTGCCCTCCATGCGCGCCAGGGCCACCTCGCGCGCCTTGGCGAACGATCCGCACTCCACCAGCTTGTCCCAGGGCACCACCTCGGCCCGGATGAAGCCGCGCTCCATGTCGCTGTGGATCTTCCCGGCGGCCTTGTCGGCCGGGGTGCCACGGGGGATCGGCCAGGCGCGGGCCTCGGGCGGCCCGGATCCGGTGAAGAAGGTGATGAGGTCGAGCAGGCGGTAGCCGGCCTGGATCACCGCATCGGCGCCGCGGGTGGTGCCCAGGCCCATCTCCTCGGCGAACTCCGCGGCCTCGGCCGGGTCCATCTCGGCCAGCTCGAGTTCCACGCCCACCGGCAGCGCCAGCGCCTGCGCGCCCTGCTCGGCGGCGTAGGCCGCCACGTCGGCGGGCGGCTCGCCCGGGTCGTCGGTGTTCACCAGGTAGAGCACGGGCTTGGCGGTGAGCAGCCCCATGGCCCTGCCCACGGCGCTGGCGTCGTCGTCGGCCATGGTGCGCACGGGCAGGCCGGCCCCGAGCTGGGCGGTAATGGCATCGAGCGCAGCGGCCTCGGCCTTGGCGTCGGCATCGCCGGCGCGCACGCCCTTCTGCACCTTCTCCATGCGGCGCTCCACCTGGCCGGCGTCGGCGAGGATGAGCTCCTCGTCCACGGCCTTGGCGTCGGCCAGGGGGTCCACCTCGCGCTCGAGCGGGTGGGGCACCTCGGCGTTGGCGAACCCGCGAAGCACGTGCACCGTGGCCTCGAGCTCGCGGATGCGGCCAAGCGCCGCGCCGCCCAGGCCCTCGCCCTGGCCCGCGCCCTCGCTGAGCCCCGCGATGTCCACCACCTCAACCTGCGCCTGCACGCGGTTGGGGATGTCCTGCACGTCGGCGATGGCGTCGATGCGCGGGTCGGGAACGCTCGCCACCCCCACGTTGGGATCGCGCGTGGTGAAGGGGTAGGGCGCGACCTCCGCCTCGCCCCCGGTGACGAGGTTGAAGAGAGCGGTCTTGCCGGAGTTGGTGAGGCCTACGAGCCCGAGTTGCAGATCAGGCCCCGCCGAACCCGATGCGGCCGTTGGCGTCGCCCGGCAGCACCCGCATGTACGTCACCTTGCCGAGGTCGATGGCGTTGTCGCCCTCCTCGGACGCCACCTCGTGGAACCCATCGCCGCCGAGAGCGCCCCGGAGGGCGGCGACGGAGTCATCCTCAACCGTGAGGAGGAGCACGCCACCGCCCTCGAGGCCCAGCTCGATGCGTCGGCTCACGAAAGCACCTTGAGCGACGGAGACTCCTGGCCCTGCGGCTCGGACTCCGCCGGAGGGGTCCACGCCGGCAGGCGGCGGATCTCGTCGAGGTGCACCATCGACTCGGGCTGGTCGGTGAACTTCAGCAGCTGCTTGCGGCCGTAGGCACGGAAGATCGCCACGCCCAAGGTCTCGTAGATCGTGCGCATGCCGCGACGCGAGATGGTGGTGCGGATGAGCTTGAAGCTCTCCGACGGGCGGTTGGTGAGCCACAGGCGCACGGCCTTGGGCAGGTTCTTCATGAACTTCACCTCGGTGAGGAGGCGCAGGAACTGCCACAGGTTGGCCCGGATCTCTTTCTTGCCCAGCTCCCACGGCGTCTTCTTGGAGTAGAAGCGCAGCATGTTCTTCCAGGTCTCCATCTGGAGCTGGTAGGGCGTCATGAGCTTGGGCTGGATGATGCAGTGGTGCCCGTCGTACAGCGAGTAGTCGTCGGTGAGCACCCGGCCCTCGGCCCGCATCTGGGCGTCGAACGCCGTGCCCGGCAGGGTGGTGAGCATCATCATCTGCAGGGTGTCCACGCCGTGCTCGATGGCGAAGTCCACCGTGGCGCGCACGGTCTCGGGCGTGTCGGTGTCGGCGCCCACCACGAACATCCCGTGCACGCGGATGCCGTAGTCGTGGAGCAGCTTGATCGAGGTGGTGATGTGCTCGACCGTCTGCTTCTTGTTATAGGCGTCCAGGCCCTCCTGCGTGATGCTCTCGAAGCCGATGTACACCATGTAGCAACCGGAGTCGCGCATGAGCGAGAGCAGCTCGTGGTCGGGCTCGAGGGTCTGCTTGCTCTTGTAGATGGAGTCGGCGCGGATCTGCGCGGTCCACTGGGGCGTGATGCCCTCGTCGATCATCGCGCGGAAGAGCGACTTCGCCTGCTTCTTGTCGACGATGAAGATGTCGTCGTAGAAGAAGACGCGCTCAGGGTTGACCCCGCGCAGCTCCTCCATCATGTTCTCCACCGAGCGCGTGCGCAGCTTGCGGCCGAACATCTTGATCACGCTGCAGAACGAGCAGTCGTAGGGGCAGCCCCACTTCATCATGATCGGGTGGGTGACCATGCGCTCGTGGCCCTCGAGCAGGTCGAGCGCCGGGAACGGCAGGTTGTCGAGGTCCTCGCCCGACGCCATGGGGGCCTCGGGGTTGTCCACCTGGGTGCCGTTCTCGATGAACGACAGGCCCATGATCTCGTGCAGGCCGGCCGGGTCCTTGTCGCCCCGGAACCACTCCATGAACTGCGCGAAGCCCACGTGGCCCTCGCGGCGGATCACGTAGTCGGCGTGCTGCAGGGCCTCGTGCGACATGAAGGTGACGTGCGAGCCGCCGAACAGCACGGGGATTCCCGCGGCGCGGCAGCGGTCGGCGTAGCGGTAGCCCTCGAGCGTGGTGTTGGTGGTGGTGGAGATGCACACCAGGTCACTGGTGAGCACGTCGTCCCAGTCCACCTCCACGCCGCGGATCAGCTCGCAGTAGATGTGCTGGTCCATGTCGTCGTAGGTGTTGCGCGCGATCGCCGCGAGCAGGGGCAGGCCCAGCTTGGGGAGGTTGGCGATCTCGTAGATCGTGGCCCCCCGGGGCTTCGGCTCGATGTAACGGATCTTCACGCGTCAGGCCTCCGACGTGGTGTTCACAGCGATCAATGGTCTTCGACGAGTTCGGTGAGTACCCCGCCCGTCGACCGGGGATGCAGGAAGGCCACCAGGTGTCCTCCGAGCCCGCGCCGGGGCGCGGTGTCAATCAATTCGACGCCCTCATCTGCCAGTTCTTGCAGCGTGGACTGCAGATGGGGAACGGCGAATGCCACATGATGCATGCCCGGGCCCTTCTTGGCTAGGAACCGGGCCACGCCGGTGTCCTCCGTCACCGGGGCGATGAGCTCCACGTATGAGGGGCCCGACCCCAGCATCACGGCCTCCACGCCCTGCTCGGGCATCACCTCGCGCACGCCCACCGGCATGCCGAGCAGGTCCCGGTAGGCCGGGATCTCCGCGTCGAGGTCGGCGACCACGTACCCCACGTGGTGGATGAGTCCCAGGTGCATCCCCGCGGAGGGTACTGGAGTCAGCGGACCGACAAATCCACGGGGTCGAGCCGCGGGTTGGGCGTCTCGGCGCGGCCCACCTTGGCGCACGGGCGGCCGTCCACCCGCACCACGTCGGCCGTGAAGTCGTTGCTGCCCAGCAGCAGGCTCGATCCCACCCCGTAGGCGTCCACGGGCACGCCGGCCCGCTCGAAGGCGTCGATCTTCTCGGCGTCGAACCCACCCGAGGCCACGATGCGCACCTTGCCGTGCCCCGCGTGATCGAGGGCCTCGCGCACCTTCAGCACGAGCTCCGGGCCCACGCCCGTGGGGTCGAACCGGCCCATCTCCTGCCAGAGGCTGCGGTCCACCATGGTGCTCGAGGTGTCCAGCCTCACCCCCCAGAGGTCGTCCCCCAGGGCGTCGGCCACCTCCAGCGCCGTGCGCACGGAGTCGTTCTCGAAGTCCACGAGCACGATCACGTTGAGCTCGCCGGCGAAGCGCTCGGCGAACTTGCGGGCGGCCAGCACGGTGTCACCGCCGTAGGCGGCGATGAGCCCGTGGGGCACGGTGCCCATGCCGCGCCCGCCCCACCATGACGCCTGGGCGTCGGTGCTCACGCCGATCGCGCCGGCCACGTGCGCGGCCCAGCCGTCGCCGGTCTGCACCTGCCAGTGGTCGAAGCGCGCGGGGAAGTACAGGATCGGCTTGCCGCGCGCGGCCTCCACCACGGCGCGCACGTTGCGGCTGATCAGGGTGCGGCGACCGAGCGCGCCCAGTATGAGGGTCTCGAGGTGGGCGAACAGCGAGTAGTCGCCCTCGATCGACAGCACGGTCTCCCAGGGGGCGATCTCATCGCCGTCGTGCAGCGCCATGGCCGTGATGTCCGCATGGCCGTCCACCCAGTCATCCCCCACGCGGCGCCCCGAGCACAGCGCGAGGATCGCCAGTGCCTCGTCCACGCCGCCGAGCACGGCCTGCTCGCGCTGGAACACCTGCATCAGCACGCGCGGGTGGTGATCGTCGCCCTCGAGCACGTCGCGCGTGAACGTGAAGTAGGCGTCGCTGTAGTAGCCGTCGCGCATGCGATCCACCGGCAGCTGGAACGTGCTCGGCGCAAGGCGCGTGCGGCGTGCGGTGCTGGTCATCGCCCCGGGGCGTCGTCGGGGCCGTCGGGCGGCAGCGTGGCCGGGCGTGATGCCCACACCATCCCCACGCCCACCAGCGCCAGTGCGCCGAGGGCGATGCCGATGATGGCCGCCCACAGCGTGCCGGTGTCGCCACCACCCCCGGCCACCGCGGCGGGCTCGGCCGAGATCACCACGGCCGCGGCGGGCCCGGGCTTGCCGGGGCCGGTCTCGGGTGCCTCCTGGCCGTCGACCTCAGGCGGGCCGGCCCAGGCCTTCACCTGCCCGTTGGTGAGTCCCTGCTCCGACTTCCACACACTCGTGCCCTCCTCGAAGGGCGTTCCCAGCACCGTGAACGATGCGTACTGGTCGGGCGGGATGAGCCCGCCGGTCCACTCCGCGGCGCGCAGGCGGCCGTCGCGACTGCGGAGGATTCGCGTGGTCCAGCCCGGGGCGTCTGCAACGGCGTACACGGTTACCTGCGGGGGGAACATCACGCGCACCCGGTTGGTGGTGAGCCCGCCCTCGGCGGGCACCCGGATCGTGAACTCGGTCGACTCCCGCAGCACCGCGGTGTCGGGGTGCACGCTGATGTGTGCGTGCGCCGCGCCCGCGCCCACCAGCGCCGCGCCTGCTGCAAGGGTCGCGGCGATGCGGCTGACCGACCGGCGCCCCGGGCGCGGGCGCCGCGCGCTGCGGCCCACGGACCGATGCGCCGGGCAGGGGTGCTGCGCCATGCAGACGTGATCGGCAGCACTCTGCATGGCGCGCGGTCCTGTGCGGGTGGTGGTCATGCCCCGGCCCCCACGGCCCTCTCGGCGCGCAGGATCTCCTCCATCGCCGCCCGTCCCACCGCCAGCTGCTGCTCGTCGGGCTCGCGGGTGACGAACCCGGCCTGAATCGCATGACCGCTCCAGTGCACCGCGCGCGATACCGGGTGGCGAGGGTTGCGCTCGGCGAACGCGAAGGCCTCCACCGCGGCGCCGATGCCGGCCGCCATGGCCACGGCGCGGCCCAGCAGGCGGGTGCGGCGCGATGGCAGCCGGCGTGCCAGCAGGTTGCCCGCTGCGGTGGCGATCACCAGCGGCAGCACCAGGTTGCTGCCGCACCGCATGTGCTCCTTGGGCTCGGCGGCGTTGTCGGCAATGCCCGCCTCGCCACCGCGCTCATACGCCGCGATGCTCTTGTGCTCCACCGCGTGCCACGCCGATGCGTCGGACACCCGCATCATGAGAAGCGACGGCGCCAGGCCCAGCACGGCGGCCGCGGCCTCCTGGGCCAGGCCCGACCGGATCAGCCTGCGCGACGCCGCGGTGGCGGCCATCGACCCGGCCATCACCGGCGCCATGGGGGCGTCCTCCATCGCCAGGCGCGCCTCGGGCATGCCCGTGCGCACGGCCGGCACCACCATGAGCATCTCCGCCATGCGCACCACGCCGCGGGCGAGGGGGATGCGCCCGAGGGGGCCCACCGACAGCCGCGGCCGCGGACCCGACGCCACCAGGGTGCGGCCCTCGTCGTCCACCACGGCCGCCGCCCACTGGCTTGGCCCGTGCACCATGAGGCCATTGGCCAGCGCCATGCCTCCCAGGCGCATTGGTGAGGAGTCGGCAGCCATCAGGAATCCACGGTATCAGCGGTGCGCCGGGCCTCCGTGCGCCGCTCCTGCGCCAGCCGACCGCCCTCGCCCGACATGTCGGTGAAGCCCATGAGATCGGCGATGCCCGGCTGCCCGGCGTCGTCGCGGATGGCCACGAGCATGTCCTGCGCAACGCGCCGGTAGGCCGCGTGGCCCTGGGGCTGGCTGCGCAGCTCGATCAGGTGCATGGCCTCGCGGGCGTTCATGCGCATGGCGAAGCGCAGGCGGTGCGCCATGGTCACCGCGTAGGGCGCCTCCTCCGGCACCACGGCGAGCACCTCGCGCCACAGATCGGCCGAGGCCTCGTTCACCCGCGCGAACTCGTCGGCCAGCCCTGCGGCCTGCACGTCGGGCGACGGTTCCCACCCGAGGTCGGCGCCGAGCGGCTGGGCCTCGAGCGTGAGGATGCGATGGCGCTGCAGGTCGCGGTAGGCGCCGTAGTCGCACGTGACCTCGAACAGGTACGAGGTGGCCTCGAGCGCGCGCCCGGGCCGCTCGCGACGATCGGCGCGCCCCGCGGCCCACTGCGCCAGCGCGCTGCGCACCGCGGAGCCGTCGAGCGTGTCCACCCGGGCGCGCACCTCATCGATCGTGCACCCGGACTCCGGCCACAGCGCATGGGCAAGCACGCGCCGCTCCCCATCGGGTTCATGGTCGACCAGCCGAACCGCAGCTGCCGCGGACGGGGCGCCAGGGGTGGCGGACGGAGCACCCGAGGGGGTGACTGTCACCGGAACGGTGACTGTCACCGGGGTTCCCGTGGCCCCAACCCCCGTGACAGGCACCGTTCCGGTGCCAGTCACGCTCTCTGCGCCTGCGGCCAGCTCCTCCCACATCGCCGCCGCGCGCTGCTCGGTGGCCCGGCGGTACGCGCCCGTGCGCTCCCCGCGGTCCGGGCGGTCCACCCGGGTGAGGAAGTCGGGGATCACCTCGCGCAGCGCGGTGAGCACCAGGTCGCCGGCCTCGCGCGCCTCGGCCAGCGGGTGCGCGCGCAGGCGGATGATCAGCTGCTCCCACGCCTGCCCCGACGCGTACACGCCCAGGTTCGCGGTGGTGGCCGCGGGCAGCAGGCCGCGCACGGCATCGAGCGCGCGGGCGCGCAACGCCCGGCGGGCCGCGGCGTCGTCCTCGCCCGAGTCGTCTTCGGCCACCAGGTGATCGAGCACGGCCTCGAACAGCCGCGAGTAGGTGGCGAAGGCGTCGTCGAGCACGGCCTCGTAGCGGGCCAGCAACTCGGGATGGGCTGAGATGCCGGGCGGGCGCACGTACTTCCAGCGGCCGTCCACCTGGTCGGTGTAGGGCACGTAGCGGGTGGACTGCTCCAGGTACGACGCCAGGCGTCCCCACTCGATCACCTTGGTGAGCACGTTGCTCACGCCCTCCATCGCCACGTGGGCGCCGCCGAGCTGCGCCACGGAGTCGTCGCCGTAGTCGGCAAGCACGCGCTGGAAGAAGTCCCGGGCGCGGTCGGTGCCTACGTCGGAGGGGGCCTCTGGCGGAACCCCCGTGACAGGCACCGTGCCGGTGCCAGTCACGTGCACCGTTCCGGTGCCAGTCACGCTCTCCGTGCTTCCGGGAGGGGCTCCCGCGGAATCGGGCAGGAACTCCTCCAGCAGGATTCGCCGCACCGAGTTGGGGCTTCGCGAGTAGCGGGCGAACAGCGCGCCCTTCACGGCCTCGGGCAGGCCGCGCAGCGCGAACACCGGGCCCTCGGGGTCGGTCACATAGGGCGCGACGCGCGCGCGCTCGTCCGCGCTGAGGTCGCCGCCCGGGGCCATGGCGCTATCCGAGCTCGTCGGGCTCGCCCGGCACGCCCAGCTCGCGGCGACCCGCGAAGAGGTCGTTCAGGCGGTCGCGCAGCTCCAGGTCGCCGTGGTAGCGGGCCACCAGCGCCCACTCGTCGCCCAGCAGCAGCGGAACGCCGCCCACCTCGCGGTCGTCGTCGGGGATCCCCTCGTCCGCGTCGAGCGGGATCTCCGTCATGTGGTGACCCGTGGCGTCGACGTAGAAGTAGTCGTTGAGGCGATCGCGGATCTCCATGTCGGGGCACGTCACGGCCATCTCGGCCCAGGCGGCCGCCAGCAGGGCCACGTCGCCGCGCCGCGTGCGCACCACCGCGCGCTCGTGGTCGTGGTCGCCGTGCGTGTGCCACGAGACCTCCTCGGTGAGCCCGCCGTCCAGCTGCTGCTCGAGCCGGTGGGATACCCCCTCGCGGATGAGCGACGCGCGGATGGCGAAGATCTCGTCATCGGCGTCGTCGGGCAGCGACACCCGGAAGACCTCCTCGCCCTGCGCCGTTCCGCCGTACCGGACGATGATCTCGGCCACCGTGCGCAGGGGGTCCTCAGCCTTGCCCTGCACGCGCTCGCCCGACGACTCGGCCTCCGCGTAGCGGAACAGCCGGCGGAACTCGCCCGCCGACATCGGCCCCACCTGCACCTCGATGCTCACCCGTCGTCCTCCCGGTCCGGTGACGGCGGCATGGTGTCAAACCCGGCGGCGCCCCGCGCACGGGCGCGCAGGGCCGCCAGCCGCGCCGCGAGCTCGCCCTCAGGGCCCACCCCACCGGGCTCGTAGAAGCGCACGTCCTCCATGCCCTCGGGCATGCACGAGTCGCCGGTGACGCGCCCCGGCGTGCCGTGCGGGTTCACGTAGCCGGCGCCGTGGCCCAGGTTGCGGCGGTTGGTGGAGCTGGCGTCGCGAAGCGCGATGGGGGGCACCCGCGCGCCCTCGCCCTGCACCTGCGCGATTGCCGCGTCGATGCCCCGGTAGGCGGCGTCGCTCTTGGGTGCCAGCGCCAGGTACGTGGCCGCCTGCGCCAGGTTGATGCGCGCCTCGGGCAGCCCCACGAACTCCAGCGCGCGCGCGGCCGCCACGGCCACCTCGAGCGCCCGCGGGTCGGCGTTGCCGATGTCCTCGCTGGCGGCCACGATCATGCGGCGGGCGATGAACTTCGGGTCCTCGCCGCCCTCGAGCATGACGGCCATCCAGTAGAGCGCGGCGTCCGGATCACTGCCGCGCAGCGACTTGATGAACGCCGAGATCACGTTGTAGTGCTGGTCGCCGTCCTTGTCGTACACCACGGCCCGCCCGCCGGCGGCGCGCTCCACCACCGCGGAGGTCACGGGCCCGTCGCCGGCCAGCCCGGCGGATGCCTCGAGCAGGTTGAGCGCGTAGCGGGCGTCGCCCCCCGACATGCGCACGATCACCTCGCGCGCCTCCCGGTCGACCGTGACCGTGCCGGCCAGTCCGCGGTCGTCCGATATCGCGCGCTCCACCAGGGCGAGGATGTCCTCGGGCGCCAGCGACTCCAGCTGCAGCACGCGCATCCGCGACACCAGCGCGGCGTTCACCTCGTAATAGGGGTTCTCTGTGGTGGCGCCGATGAGCACCACGAGGCCGTCCTCCACCGCCGGCAGCAGGGCGTCCTGCTGGCTCTTGGTGAAGCGGTGGATCTCGTCGATGAACAGCACGGTGCGCGTGCCCGCCGCCAGCCGGTCGCGTGCGCGCTGCATGACGGCCCGCACGTCGGCGAGACCCGCCGACACGGCCGAGAGCTCCTCGAACTCAGCCCGCGTGCTGGTGGCCACCACCCGGGCGAGCGTGGTCTTGCCGGTGCCGGGTGGTCCGTAGAGGATGAGCGATGGGACGTCGTCGTCGGCGATCGCCCGGCGCAGGAATCCCTCGGCGCCCAGGTGGTCGGCGTGGCCCGCCACCTCGTCGAGCGACGCCGGTCGCATGCGCGCGGCCAGGGGACGCGTTCCGCTGAGCGCCTGCTCCACGGCGTCACCGAACAGGTCGGGAACGTTGCTCAGGGCTGCCCCCCACCCGCGTCGTCGCCGCCCGATGCGCCGCCCTCACCGCCGATGTCCTCGGGTCGCACCTCGTCGGGCAGCGGCGCGCCGGGGTTGGCGCGCATCCATGACACGCGCAGGAAGAGGTCGCGATCGGTGATGTCGGGATCGAGTTCGAACCCCGTCATGCACAGCGGGCACAGCGTGGCGTTGGCGAACTCCGGGATGCCGTCCTGGTCGGTGTTGCCGGTGGGGAAGAGCACCAGGTCGCCCCAGCACTCGGGCGTTGTGCAGCGCACCCGGGCGTCGGGGTTCACGAACTCGCTCTTCGGGATGGTCTCAGACACGCCGTTCGCCCCTCCATGCGGCCATTCGCCCGGTATGGTCGGCGGCCCTCAGGGGTTCCGAGGTTACGCCCTCGGCGACCCTCTCGGGCTAATTGCTACTATTGCCTTGGGTTTTTCAGGGAAACGAGTAACGAGGCGAATAACCGCATGTCCCCGAGCTACCAGGACCTCCTCGCGACGGCACGCGAGGTCATCCCCGAGGTGGAGCCCTCCGAGGTGGCCCCGCGGGTGGAGGCCGGCGACGGTCCCCTCATCATCGACGTCCGCGAGACCGCGGAGTGGGACCAGGGCCACCTGCCCGGTGCCGTGCACATCCCGCGCGGGTTCCTCGAGAGCCGCGTCGCGGGCGCGGCCGGCGACCTCGACCAGGAGCTGCTCATCTCGTGCGCCAGCGGCCAGCGCTCGCTGCTCGCGGCCAAGACGCTCGCCGACATGGGCTACTCCAACGTCACCAACCTCGCCGGCGGGTTCGCCCGCTGGAAGCAGAACAACTACCCCGTCGAGGTGCCGCGCATCCTCAGCCCGGCGCAGCGCTCGCGCTACTCGCGCCATGTGCTGATCCCCGAGGTGGGGGAGGAGGGCCAGCTCAAGCTGCTCGACAGCAAGGCCCTGCTCATCGGCGCCGGCGGCCTGGGGTCGCCCGCCGCCTACTACCTGGCCGCGGCCGGCGTGGGCACCATCGGCCTGGTGGACGACGATGAGGTGGATGAGAGCAACCTGCAGCGGCAGATCATCCACACCACCGAGCGCGTCGGCATGAACAAGGGCGAGAGCGCCCGCGAGGCCATCCGCGCGCTCAACCCCGAGGTGCAGGTGAACGTTCACCCCTTCCGCGTGAACCGCGACAACGTGCTCGACCTGCTCGAGCAGTACGACGTGGTGGTGGACGGCGCTGACAACTTCCCCACGCGCTACCTGCTGGCCGATGCCTCGCTCATGACCCGCACCCCGCTGGTGCACGCGAGCATCCTGCGCTTCGAGGGCCACGCGTCGGTGTTCAATCCCTACGAGGGGCCGTGCTACCGGTGCCTGGTCCCCGAGCCGCCGCCGCCCGACCTCGCGCCCTCGTGCGGCGAGGCCGGCGTGCTGGGCGTGCTCTGCGGAGTGATGGGGAACATCCAGGCCACCGAGGCCATCAAGGTGCTGCTCGGCATGGGCGACACCCTCTCGGGCCGCCTGCTCATCTACGACGCCCTGGGCATGACCTTCACCGAGCTCAAGGTGCGGCGCGACCCCGACTGCCCGTCGTGCGGTCCCAACGCCGACCTGCAGCTGCGCGATTACGAGGCCTGGTGCGCCGGGGTGGGCAGCCACGACCACGTGGGTGCCACCGCGTGAGCACCGTGAAGATCCCTCCGGTGCTCAGGCAGGCCGTGGGCGGCGAGCGCACCGTCGACGTGTCGGGCGCCACGGTGGGCGAGGTGCTCACCAACCTGTGCGACCAGCACCCGGCCGTGGGGGCGCAGATCCTCACGCCGGACGGCGAGCTGCACAAGTACGTGAACGTCTACGTGAACGACGAGGACGCCCGCCTGCTGGAGTGGACCGACACCCCGGTGGGTGATGGCGACACCCTGATGATCCTCCCCGCGATGGCGGGAGGTGCCTCATGAGCCGCACCGGCCTGGAGGCCCCGCCGCAGGAGGTGTCCGAGGACATCGTGGCGTCCATCGGCGAGACGCCGCTCATCGACGTCTCGAGCCTGTCGCCCAACCCCGACGTGCGAATCCTCGCCAAGATGGAGAGCCACAACCCCACGGGCTCCATCAAGGACCGCACCGCCAAGAGCCTCATCGACGATGCCGAGGAGCGCGGCATCATCCGCCCCGGCGACACCATCATGGAGCCGACGTCCGGCAACACGGGCATCTCGCTGGCCATGATCTCCCGGGTGCGCGGCTACAAGCTGGTTGCCGTGATGCCCGACAACGTCACCGAGGAGCGCCGGCGCCTGCTGCAGATCTACGGCGCCGAGATCGTGGAGAGCCCGGGCGAGACCGGATCGAACGGGTCGGTGGAGATGGCCACGCGGCTGTCGCAGCAGGAGGGCATCCCGATGCTCTTCCAGTACGGCAACCCGGCCAACCCGCGCGCCCACTACGAGGGCACGGCCGCCGAGATCGTGCGCGACTGCCCCGAGATCGACGCCTTCGTGGCGGGCCTCGGCACGGGCGGCACCCTCATGGGGTCGTCGCGCCGGTTCAAGGAGCACCGCGAGGACATCCAGATCATCGCCTGCGAGC
The DNA here is from genome assembly GCA_046095485.1 of Actinomycetota bacterium. Lineage (GTDB taxonomy): Bacteria > Actinomycetota > Thermoleophilia > Miltoncostaeales > Miltoncostaeaceae > SYFI01. The sequence continues at coordinate 22,426 of JBJTJN010000059.1, read as the reverse complement.
CCATGCAGGGCGACCCGGTGAGCGGCCTGCGCAGCCTCGACGACGGCTTCATCCCGCCCATCCTCGACCTCTCGCAGCTCGACCGGAAGCTGCTGGTGGAGAACATGGACGCCATCGTGATGACCCGGCGCCTGGCCGACGAGCACGGAATCTTCGCGGGGGTGTCCAGCGGCGCGGTATTCCACACGTGCGCCCGCGTGGCCAAGGGCATGGACCAGGGCACGATCGTGGGCATCGTGTGCGATGGGGGCTGGAAGTACCTCTCGGCGGGCATCTGGACCGACGAGATCGAGGCCGTCGAGGAGACCCTCGACAACGGCGTCTTCTGGTAGCCGCACCGCAGCCGTGAAGATGCCCGCGAAGTTGGCCGAGCAGGTGATCGCGCACGCCCGCGCGGAGTTCCCCAACGAATGCTGCGGCCTCATCGCCGGGCACGGCGACACCGCCACCCGGGTGCTGCCCACCACCAACGCCGAGGGCACCCCGTTCATGTACGTGATGGACCCCCGCGAGCAGATGGAGCTCATGGACGCCATCGACGACGCCGGCGAGGACCTGGTGGCCATCTACCACTCGCACACCCGGTCGGCGGCGTACCCATCGAAGACCGACGTGGAGCTGGCGTTCTTCGACCAGCCGCTCTACGTGATCGTGTCGCTGCAGGATGCCGACCAGCCGGTCATCCGCGCCTTCCGCCTGGCGCGCTCGGCCCCCGAGGGCGAGCAGATCGCCGAGGAGCCGGTCGAGATCAGCTGAGCAGGCGCGCGATCAGGGCTCGCGGCGGGTGATCGCGGTCACCCGGTCGAGCGCGCGATCGAACGAGAGCACCTCGCGCACGCCCGTGCCCTCGGCCTGCGCCGCGAGATAGGCGTCGGCGAAGCCCAGGCGCTCGTGCTCGTAGATGGCGAGGGCCCGAAGCAGCACCGGCGTGTCGATGGTGACGATGGTGGGGTGGGCGATGACAGACCGCATGAGGTGGGCCACCCGTGCGCTCGGCACCTCGTAGACCGAGGCCAGCACGTAGATGCACTCGGCCAGCACGACGTCGCACAGCAGCAGGGGCTCGCCTGATGCCAGCGCCGCTGTGGCCCGTCGGGCCATGCCGGGAGGGTCGCCCGTGAGGTGGCGGATGATGATGTTGGTGTCGATGAACGCCGTCAGCGGGGCGCCTCGCCGAGGTGCCGATGTGCCCGGCGCAGCACCTGGCTCCACGCGAGGCCCTTGACGGCTTCGGGCACCGGCACCGATGCGGCAAGCGCGATGAGGTCATCGGCCTTCGCGATGGTTGCGCGTCCGTCATCGACGCTGAACACGATCGCGTCGCCCTCTCTCAGGCCGAGCGCATCGCGGACCGGCTTGGGAATGGTGACCTGCCCCTTCGAGGTGATCCGTGCCTGCGCGTCCACCATAGCCTCCTTACTTCTACGGGAGAGTAAGGATATGTCACAGCATGCGATCAGACGGTAACGGGATCGGCGAACCGGCTCGGCGCCAGGGTCTGCCTAGGCCTCGACCTCGGCGATCCTGCCGGTCTTCACGTCGTAGATGAAGCCCCGCACGCTGTCGGTGTAGGGGATGAAGGGGCTGGTGCGCACCCTGCGCATGGACATGCGCAGGTCCTCCTCGGTGTCGGCGAAGGTCTCCACCGCCCAGGTGGGGCGGATGCCCGTTTCGTTGTGCAGCGATCGCAGCAGCTCGTCGTCGGTGAAGCGCAGCATGCCGCAGTCGGTGTGGTGGATGAGGACGATCTCGCGCGTGCCCAGGAACCTCTGCGAGATCACCAGCGAGCGGATCATATCGTCGGTCACCGTGCCACCGGCGTTGCGCAGGTAGTGCGCCTCGCCCGGGCGCAGGCCCAGCAGGGCCTGGGGGTTGAGGCGGGAGTCCATGCAGGCGACCACGGCCAGCTTGAGCGTGGGCTCCACGCCCAGATCGCCCTGCGTGAACGACGCGGCCCATTCCTTGGAGTAGTGCAGCAGGTCATCGGTGGCGCTCATGCCTGAATGATGCCCGCTTCGCGCGGCGCTAGCCGCCCACGGCCTGGGCGAGCCAGTAGAAGAGGGGTATCCCCACGATGAGGTTGAAGGGGAAGGTGATGCCCAGCGCCGCGGTGAGGTACAGCGCCGGGTTGGCATCGGGCAGGGCGATGCGCACCGCCGCCGGGGCCGCGATGTACGACGCGCTGGCGGCCATGACTCCCAGCACGGTGGCCCCGCCGATGGACAGCCCCGCCGCGGTGCCCAGCAGCACCCCCAGCGTGCCGTTGATGAGCGGCACCACGATGCCCACCACCACCAGGCGCGGCCCGTACTCGCGAAGGCCGGTGGCCCGGCGCACCACGGTGACCCCGAGGTCGATCAGGAACAGCGTGAGCGCGCCGAAGAAGAGATCGTCGAAGACGGGGGCCACCAGTTCCATGCGCTGCGGCCCGGCGATCCACCCGATCAACAGGCCCCCGGCGAGCAGCACGATGCTGCGCCCGAGCAGGGCCTCGCGCAGGGCACCCGCCCAGCCCTGGCGCGCCTCGCTCACCTGGTCGGCGGCGAGGGTGAGGGCCACGATGATGCCGGGGATCTCCAGAAGGGCCAGCATGGCGGGCGCGTAGCCCTCCACCGGTACGCCCGACTCGGCCAGCACCGTGAGCGACGCCGCGAAGGTGACGGCGGACACCGATCCGTAGTGGGCCGCCAGGGCGCAGCCGTCGATCTTGCTGATCGGCATTACCCAGCGCGCGATCACATAAGCGATGAGGGGCGTGACGATGCCAAGCCCCAGGGTGACCAGCAGCGGGAACGCGATGCCGCCTACCTGCTCCTCGGCCAGGGCCGTGCCGCCCTTGAACCCGATCGCCAGCAGCAGGTAGATCGACAGGCTGGTCGACAGCGCCTTGGGCAGATGCAGGTTGCTGCCGAGGGCCGTGACGATCACCGCGAGGATGAACGCCAGGATCATCGGCGACGCGATGGTGTTGACCAGCAGGTCTATCGAGGACACGCGCGCAGGCTAGCCGCGCGAAATCGCGTCGTCCTGACAACGGTCGGGAGTCCTGCGGCCCCCGTCGGGGGCCGCAGGCACGCCCACCCCCTACTCGGCGGCGGGCTCCTCCTCGGTGCTCGCCGCGCTGCTGCGACGCACGCGCCGACGGCTCGCGGGCTTCTCGTCGTCCCCCGCGTCGTCGTCCTTGGCGGTCGACTTGGTGCTGGACTTGGCGCTCGCCCTGGTGCTGGCCTTGGCCGGGGCGGTGTCCTCGGCCGGCTCATCCGCCTTCGCCTCGGCGGTGTCCTCGGCCGGGGCCTCCTCGTCTGCCTTCTTGCGCGTGGTGCGCCTGCGCTTGGGCTTTTCCTCCTCGGCCGGCGGGGCCTCGGCCTCCACCTGCTCCTCGGGCGTGGGCGTCTCGCCGATCTCGGCGAGGCCGATCTCACTGGCCTCCTCGGCCGCGACGTCCTCGTCGGCGATCGCCTCGAGGTCGTCGGGCGTGGGTTCCGCCTCGGTGTCGGCATCGGCCGACGCGCGGCGGCGCCTGCGACGCGTGCTGCGCGCAGGCGGTGCGTCGGGGTCGTCCTCCTCGATGCCCGCGGCCTTCACCTCGGCCTCCACCTCGGGCGTGAGCAGCACCATGTCCTCGTAGGTGATGGGCTCGTCGAGCGATGGGAGCTGGCCCAGGTCGGGATCTGGCGTGGGGGTGATGAACACCTCGAAGACATCCGCGCCGGACGCCGCGGCCTCGGTGGCGGCCTCGGCACGCGATCGGCCTCCGGCGGACCGCGTGGTGGGCTCGGCCAACTCGCCGGTGGCGCTGCCGCGTCCACGCCCGCCGCGCCTGCGCCGGCGACGGCCGTCACCGGCCTCGTCGCCGTCGCCGTCGTCGCCGCTCGTCACGGTGATGGTGGCCGTCGACTCGCTGGTGGACACCCGGTAGGTGCCGCTTCGCGGGTCGGTCTGCAGCGTGATGCCGGCCTTGCTGGACGACGCCTCGAGGAACTTGCTGAACGTCGAGTAGCCCAGGGCGTTCTCGTCGAAGGCCGGGTCCTTGCGGCGCATGGCGTCCTTCACCACGCTGGCCAGCGGAAGTTCCACGCCCTCGCGCAGCAGCGCCATGAGCGACTCCTGCAGCAGGGCGATGGGGTCCTTGCGCGACCCGCCGCGGCTACGGCGCGACGACGACGCGATGCTGTCGTAGTAGATGAACTCATCGCAGTTGGCGATGAGCAGCTCGCTGGAGCTCTCGCGGTTGCCCACGCCGATCACGCGCTTGTTGAGCTCGCGCAGCTTGCCCACCAGCGGGGTGAAGTCGCTGTCGCCGGACACGATGACGAAGTTGTCGAGGTGCTCGCGCGAGAACGCGAGCTCCATGGCGTCCACCGCCAGCTTGATGTCGGCGCGGTTCTTCGCGCCCTCGCGCGCCGAGGGCATCTCGATGAGCTCGAGCCCGGCGTTCTGCAGGTCCATCTTCGCCTCGCGGTAGCGGCTCCAGTCCGCGTATGCGCGCTTGACGACCACGCGGCCCTTCTCCGCAAGGCGGCTCAGGACAAGGTTGATATCGAAGTCGCCCCGGGACTTGGCGCCAGGTCGCGCCATGTTCTCGAAGTCGACCAGCACGGCGAGCACGTGCTCTGCCATGTGGGTGCCTCCAGTGAATTGTCGGTGCCCCTCAAGCGGGGGCTGGTCATGCGGCCCTATGGCCACGTCCCCGCCCGTGGGCAGGGAGCGCACGCCACCGTAGCAGCATCGCTCCGTTCCCCCGGGTGCCGGGCCTCGTCATTCCCTAGACTCGCCTGCGGTCCGGGACGAATCCGGTTACCCGCGGGGCCAGTGGGGCCCCGGAAGCCACGAGTTGAAGGAAAGGCGTCGTATGTCCACAGAGGCCCAGGACGGAACCCTCACCGTCACCGATAACCGGACAGGCCAGACCTACGAGTTCGCGATCACGGACGGCACGATCCGTGCCACCGAGCTTCGCAACATCAAGGTCTCGGACGACGACTTCGGCCTGATGACCTACGACCCGGCGTTCATGAACACCGCGTCGTGCCGCAGCGCCATCACCTACCTCGATGGAGACAACGGCGTGCTGCGCTACCGCGGCTACCCCATCGAGCAGCTGGCCGAGAAGAGCACATTCCTCGAGGTGGCGTGGCTGCTGATCCACGGCGACCTGCCCAACCAGGCGGAGCTCGCGCAGTTCACCAAGGACATCGCCGACCGCATGCCGGTGGACCCCTCGGTGGAGGCCGCGGTGAAGGCCTACCGCAAGGACGCCCACCCCATGGGCGTGCTCGAGGCTGGCTTCGGCCAGCTCTCCACGCTCAACCCCGAGGCCAAGGAGATCGAGAGCGACCCCGAGCGCATGGACGCGCTCTACAACACCATCGCGAAGATGCCGACCATCGGCGGCGTGGCCTTCCGGCACAACCAGGGCAAGGACCCCGTGGCGCCGGACCCCTCGCTCGACTACTCCACCAACATCCTCAAGATGTTCTTCGGGGCCGAGTACGACCCCGACCCGCGCCTGGTGCGCGCGCTGGACATCCTGCTCATCCTCCACGCAGACCACGAGCAGAACTGCAGCACCTCCACGGTGCGCAGCGTGGGCTCGTCGCAGGTCGACCCGTACTCGGCCGTGGCTGCCGGCATCGCCGCCCTCTACGGGCCGCTGCACGGCGGCGCCAACGAGGCCGTGCTGGTGATGCTGCGCGAGATCGGCTCCAAGGACAACGTCCCCGAGTTCGTGGAGAAGGTGAAGAACCGCGAGGCGCTGCTCATGGGCTTCGGCCACCGCGTCTACAAGAACTACGACCCGCGGGCCACCATCATCAAGAAGGCCTGCGACGACGTGTTCGAGGTGACGGGCGTCAACCCGCTGCTCGAGATCGCCGTCGAGCTCGAGACGGTCGCGCTCAACGATGAGTTCTTCATCCAGCGCAAGCTCTACCCGAACGTCGACTTCTACTCCGGCCTCATCTACGAGGCGCTCGGCATTCCGTCCGAGATGTTCACGGTCATGTTCGCCATCGGCCGCGCCCCGGGCTGGGTCGCGCAGTGGCTGGAGATGATCAACGACAAGGAGCAGAAGATCTCGCGTCCGCGCCAGGTATACGTGGGCCCGGACGAGCGCGACTACGTCGACATCGGCGCGCGCTGACGTGAGCGAGGAGCAGGCCACGGGCGGCGCCCCCGACATGGGCGCATGGGCGGAGATCATCGACGCGATCGAGGATGCCGTGCCGCCCGAGTGGACCCGCTTCGCGCGCGAGAACAGCGACACGTCGTGGATGCGGGCCATGCTGCTGCTGGACGCCCACGACCGGCTCGGCAACCCCACGCCCACGGAGCACGTGTCGCACACGCTGCACCACCTCGCGCTGTCCAACCAGCGCGACGGCGAGGCCAAGGGCTGGGAGATGCTGTTCGAGAAGCGTCGCGAGGAGCGCCGCCAGATGCTGCTTCTCATCGAGGAGAAGGGCCCGCTGGTGCTGGACGGCGAGCCCCTCGAGTTGTTCCACCGGTCAATCGTGCCGGTGGTCATCAGCGCCCCGAGGGCCTAGGGCCCGCCCCTACGTGTGCGGCACGGCCGCCGCGCGCAGCACGCGCGGCGGCAGCACGGCCACCAGGCGGCCCGCGCCCAGCCGCGGCGCCTGGAGTTCCACCACCGCGGCGCCCGGTCGCTTGAAGCCGATCTGACCGCACCCGGTGAGGTCGGCCAGCGCGTAGGTGAGCCCGGGCTGGTGCGTGCACGCGAGCAGGGTTGCGGCGTCGGGATGATCGAGCATCACCTCGAGCAGGTCGGATGCGCTCATGCCGGGCGCGAGTCGCAGGTCGTCGTCCATCGGGCAGCCCGCCGCGCCCGCCACCAGCTCGGCCGTCTGCCGGCAGCGCACCAGCGGGCTGGTCACCACCAGGTCGGGTCGCACCCCCAGCGCCACCAGCCCCTGCGCGGCCAGGCCGGCGCGCTCGAGGCCCTCGGGCGTGAGGCGGCGCGCGGCGTCGCCACCGGGGTTGTCGTCTTCGGCCACGCCGTGGCGCATGAGCACGAGGGTGGTCATGAGATCGGGGGCACCTGGCCCACGAGCAGCGCCGAGAAGGCCACGATCACCAGCGTGACGGCGATCTCCACCCAGGCGCCTCTGCGCACCAGCGCCAAGGTGGCGATGTTGGGCGGCCCCGGGCGGCGGCGAAGGGCGCTCACCACGCGCCGCGTGCGCAGGGCGAGCACGATCGCCACGGCGAGCAGGCCGATCTTCACGAGGATCGTCCAGCCGTAGGAGGTCTGCCACAGGTCGGCGGGGGACGTCATCTGGCCGAACGCCCGCACCACGCCGCTCGCCACCAGGAGCGCCACGGCGATCACCGCCAGGCCTGAGAACCGCGCGAGCGAGAGCCCGCCCACCAGTCGCCCGCCCGCACCGGCAACCCGGGGAAGGCGCAGCAGGAACACCGTGACGATTGCCAGACCGCCGATCCATGCGCTGGCCATGGCGGCATGCAGGGCGTCCACCGGCACCTGCAGCGCCGGCATATCGGTGGTGGACGCATGCCCCTGGGCCGAGAGCGACCCAATGGCCACGAGCGCCGGAACCATCATGATGAGCATCGACACGAGGCCGCCGTCGGCGTCCTTCGGCTCGGGCGCATCGTCGCTGCGGTACTCCACCAGGAACCGCCACACCCCGAGCGCGAACAGCACGAACAGCGCGAGGGTGCGGATCTGCAGCAGGTCGCCGAACCGCGTGTCGGCCAGCACGCGCACGATGCCCGCGGGGTCGGCCAGCGCTCCCCACACGCTCGTGCCCATCGACGCCGCGGTCTTCACCACCAGCACGAGGGCCTCGCCCACCAGCGCCACCAGGGCCAGCGCGCCGAAGCCGATCCACCAGGCGTCGCGCGCCCACGACAGCGCGGCGTCGCGCTCGCCCCCCGGCATCCGCGGCGGCGGCCTCCATGCCTGTCGCCATATGAGCACGCGGAACAGCAGCAGCGCCAGCAGGCCGCCGATCCCGACCAGTTCCACCCATCGGGCCGTCACCGACCAGGCGGATGTCTCGGTGGGGCCCTCGCCGCCTCCCGGGCCACCCAGGTAGGGCGCGGCCAGCGGCACGTCGCCCACGGCGAACACCGATGCACCGGGGATGATGTGCCCGTCGGCCGACACCACGCGCCAGCGCACGGTGTACGAGCCCGGGGCCAGGCGGGGGCGCACCGGCACCTCGATCACCGACGCGTTGCCCTGCTGCACCGCTCCGGGGCCGCTGCTCACCGGCTCGCCCCGGGAGTCCACCACGGTCAGGTCCGACTGCTGCAGCAGCTGCACGGGCTCGGTGAAGCGCACCTCCACCCGACCGGGCCCCGAGTCGAGTCGCGCGCGGTCGGCGGGGGTGATCTGATCCACCAGGGCGTGCGCCATGGCGCCGGGCGCGAAGGCCAATGCGCAGGCCACGGCGAGCATCAGTGCCGCAAGGGCCCTCGTCAGTGGCTTGGCGGGGAATCGCACGGCCCCGCAGGCTAGCCTGCTGCGGTCAGCTGGAGAACGCGAGGGATGACACGTGAGCGGGATCGTCGAGGGCAAGCGCGCGCTGGTGGTGGGCGTGGCCAACAAGCGCAGCATCGCGTGGGCCATCGCGCGACGGCTCGATGAGCAGGGTGCGCGCGTGGCGCTCACCTTCCAGGGCGAGCGCGTGGAGAAGGACGTGCGCAAGCTGGCCGGTGAGCTCTCCAACGGGCCGGTGCCCGTGCTGCCGCTCGACGTCACCGATGACGCCGAGCTCGACGCCGCCGTGGCAGGCACGGCCGAGGCGCTGGGCGGCATTGACATCCTCGTGCACGCCGTGGCCTTCGGGAAGGTGGAGGACCTCGGCGGCCGCTTCATGGACGTCTCGGATGATGGCTTCCAGCTTGCGCTGGATATCTCGTCGTGGTCGCTCAAGCGGCTGGCCGAGCGCGTGGAGCCGCACATGCGCGACGCCGGCGGCGGTGCCATCGTGACCATGAGCTACGTGGCGGCCGAGCGCGCGGTTCCGGGCTACAACGTGATGGGCATCGCGAAGTCGGCGCTCGAGAGCATCGTGCGCTACCTCGCCTGGGACATGGGCCCCGACAACGTGCGCGTGAACGCCCTGTCGGCGGGCCCGGTGCGCACGCTCGCCGCCCGCGGCATCCCGGGGTTCGGCGACATGGTGGACAACGCCACCGAGCGCTCCCCCCTGCGCCGCCCCATCGACGCCGACGAGGTGGCCGACGCTGCGCTCTTCCTGTGCTCGGACCTCGCGCGGGCGGTGACCGGCGAGACCCTGCACGTGGACGCCGGTTACCACGCGACGGCCATCTGAGCGGCACCATCCGCATCGGCGTGGTGGCCGACACGCACGTGGGCGAGGTGCTGCCCACGCTGCCCCCCGAGGTGCCCGCGGCCCTCGAGGGCTGCGACCTCATCCTGCACGCAGGTGACCTCACCTGCACCAGCGTGATCGACGACCTCGAGCGCATCGCGCCGGTGGTGGCCGTGCAGGGCGATCACGACCTCCTGGCCGGCATCGACCTCCCGCGCGAGCGGGTGGTGCGCGTGCGCGGGCGGCGCATCGGCCTCGTGCACGGGCGCCGCACGCGGGGCATCGAGATACCGGCGGCGGGGCTGAGCCTCGTGCGCCGCAAGGTCGTGCTGCTCGGGCTGCATCGTCACATGCGCCGTCGGCTGGGCCCCGTGGACCTCATCGTGCACGGCCACCTACACATGCCGGTGGACACCCAGGTGAGGGGAACGCGGGTGTTCTCGCCGGGCGCCGTCTACATACCCGAGGAGCGCGACGCGAGTGAGCGCACCGGTGTCAAAGGCCGTGCGTACATGCGCTTTCGGGCGGGAATGACCGATGACGAGCGGGCATCCGCCGTGGGCATCATCGAGGTGGGCCCCGATGGGCTGCAGGCGCGCCGCGTTCTGCTGCGTGACGTCCGGACCGGCGGATAATTTTCCTCCACGGAACCCCTACGCGGGAGCACTGCCGAGATGACTGCAGAAGTCGCCTACCAGTTCCGCAACGCGCATGAGGAACTCGAGCGCGCCATGGCCGATTACCTGGCCATCTCACGTGGCTCGCACCTCTACGCAGACGCCGAGTCGCATGCCGCGGCCGAGCAGAAGGCGTGGGAGCGCATGATGACCCTGCGTGATCGCGCCGACGCGGCGGCGGCCGTCTAGGAGGGGATCTCCATCACCACCGTCGTGCCCCGGCCCGGGCACGACTCGATCGTGGCCGAGCCGTCCAGAAGGGCCACCCGCCACGAGCCCCCACACGCGGGCGAGCCCGCGGTCCTCCGCCGCGGGTTCAGCCCGCGTCGCCACGCTCCCGCTCCGCGCGGCGCGACTCGCGCTCCTTATCGGCCTCCACCATCGCGGCGAACCGGGCGATGACGTCCTCCGGCACGGGGCCGTCCGGAGGATCCTCGATCTCCATGTAGGGGCGCGGGGCAGCCGCGGGCTCGGCGTCACCAGCGGGGGCGATCACCGGCACCTCCCCGGTGGCCGAGACGTCATCGGCCGCCACCTCGTCGGCGAGCCCCTTGTGCTCGCCGGTGGCCGCGAGGTCGTCCTCATCGACGACCACCTCGAGCTCACCCGTGGCCTCGATGGCCTCGGGCTCATCGGCTGCCGCCACCACCGCTACTGCGGCGACGGCCTCGGCGGCTACCGGGGGCTCGGGCGCGGGCTCCGGCACCGGCTCCGGCTCGGGTTCGGGCTCCGGTTCGGGCTCCGGCTCGGGCTCGTCGTCGGCCTGCTCCTCGATGGGCTCGCCGAGGGCCCCGACGCTGCTGGCACCCAGCGGGGTGACGGTCTCGTCGAGGATTCCCGGCCCGGCATCGGCGGGAAGCTCCGGCATGGGCACCTCGCCCACCTCAACGCCGTCATCCTCGATGACGATGCGGTAGCGGTCCACATGGGGCGCATGCACGAAGAGGATGCGCCGCCACTCGTCCTGGCCCGCCTGCTCGGCGGCGCCCATGCTGCGGAAGCGGCCCACCTCACTGCGCTGGGCCTCGGCAGGGCTGCCGGGAACGCCCACGACCACCACGAGGAAGCGCTTTCTCAGACCCATTGCCGCCATGCTACCCCGCGGCTCGGCAGCGGCGGGGCCACGGGTGAGCGGTCCGGATACTCTGGCGACGTGAGCACGGGACCGTTCAGCCACGTGGTGGCATGCGTTGATGAGTCGCCCGTCACCGAGGCCGTGGTGCACCTGGCCCTGCAGGTGCGCGCCGATGGCGGCAGGCTCTCGGTGGTGCACGTGATGGGCGGCCCGCCCTTCAGCGAGTCGTTCCTCGCGGCCATCGGCACCGCGTTCGGAGGATCGCCGTTGGGCGACAACTCCGCTGCCCACCAGGAGATCGCGCAGGGGCTGCTCGAGGTGGTGTGCGAGGACATCCCGGGCGCGGAACCCGTTCTGCTCGACCCGCACGATGCCGACTCGGCTCCCGATGCCGTGGTGCGCTGGGCCGACGACAACGGCGTGGACGCCATCGTGGCGGCATCGCATGGCGACCCCCTCGCGCGCATGGCGAAGTTCGTGGGCTCGTTCAGCGGGCACCTCGCCCGGCATGCGTCGTGCCCGGTGATCCTGCTGCCGCCCGGCACCGCGGCCGAGGCCGAGTAGCGCCCTAGGGCTTCGGCGGGCGGGGGAAGAACCCGCTCGTGCGGCTCACGTACTCGGCGTATCCGGGGCGCCGCTCGGCGATGTCCTTCTCCAGCAGTCCCGCCCCCGACACCTTTACCAGCAGCACGGTCATGAGGATCGGGCCGATGAACCCCCATGCGCCGGCACCGCTCTCGGCCGCGATGAGGAAGATTCCCCACCACACCATGAAGTCGCCGAAGTAGTTGGGGTGGCGCGTGTAGCGCCAGAGGCCGGTGTCGAGCACGCGGCCCTTGTTGGCGGGGTCGGCCTTGAACCGGGCCAGTTGCCAGTCGCCGATGGCCTCGAACCCGAAGCCGATGGCCCAGGCCGCCACGCCCGCCACGGCAAGCAGGCCGAGGCCACGCTCGGGAACGGCGGCCAGCTGCACCGGCAGTGACACCACCCACATGAGCACGCCCTGCAGGATGAAGATGGTCACGAGGCTGACGATCCAGAATGACGGCCCCCGCTTCTCGCGCATGGCGGCATAGCGGAAGTCCTCGCCCTTGCCGTGGTTGCGCCAGGTGAGGTACGCCGACAGCCGCAGGCCCCAGATCGCCACCAGCACGAGGATGAGCAACCGGCGGCCCTCGTCGCCGTCGCCGGCGACGAACGCGGTGATGGCAACGGCCACGAAGCCCAGTGGCCATACCGGGTCGATCACGCTGGCATCGCGCAGCGCCAGGCTGACGAGCCAGGTGATCACGACGATCGCCAGGATGACGATGGCCGAGGTGAGCATGATCGCGCCGTATCCGATGGGGGGAGACTCGCACGACGCGGGCCGTTACGCTCGGAGTGTGGAGCCCTGGTACATCCGGCTGGCGGAAGATCACGACGTGCCGCGCCCGGTGCTGCTCGCGGCGATACGCGCGCGCGTGGCCACGCGGCTGCGGCGCGAGAGGCGCGGCGGCACCGATGCCGAGAGCGAGCGCGCCCGGGCGCTGCGCCGGCGCCTTGCCGCGGCACCGGTGGCCGTGCGCGCCGACGCAGCCAACGAGCAGCACTACGAGGTGCCGGCGGAGTTCTTCGAGGCCTGCCTCGGGCCGCGCCTCAAGTACTCCTCGTGCCTGTATCCGCCCGGCGTGGACGACCTGGCCCTGGCCGAGGACGCCATGCTGGCGCTCACCTGCGCGCGGGCGCAGCTGGAGGATGGCCAGGACGTGCTGGAGCTTGGCTGCGGCTGGGGGTCGCTCACCCTCTGGATGGCCGAGCGCTACCCGGCCAGCCGCGTCACGGCCGTGAGCAACTCCGCCGGCCAGCGCGAGCACATCGAGCGGCAGGCGCGCGAGCGCGGCCTCGGCAACGTCACGGTGATTACCCACGACGTCACCACCCTCGAGTTGCCCGACGACTCATTCGACCGCGTGGTGAGCGTGGAGATGCTCGAGCACGTGAAGAACCACCAGGCGCTGTTCGCGCGCATCCAGGGGTGGCTTCGCCCCGGCGGGCTGTTCTTCGTGCACGTATTCACCCACCGCGACATCGCCTTCGAGTTCAGCGAGGACGACCACAGCGACTGGATCGGCCGCCACTTCTTCACCGGGGGCACCATGCCGTCGGACGACCTGCTGCTGCACGCCGCCTCGGGACGCTTCGCCGTGCAGGACCACTGGCGGGTGTCGGGGCGCCACTATGCGCGCACGGCCCTGCACTGGGACGACAACCTCGTGGCCAACCGCGACCGCGTGGTGGCAATCATGGATCGCGACCACCCCGGCGAGGGGGAGAGGTGGTTCCGCCGCTGGCGGCTGTTCTTCCTCGCCTGCGCGGGGCTGTGGGGCTACCGGGGCGGCGACGAGTTCATGGTGTCGCACTACCTCTTCGCCCCGCTTCCGGCCTAGCCGGGCGCTGCACCTAGCCCGGCGCCGGCGCCGGCGCCTGCGGTGCCCCGGGGCCCGGAGCGGGCTGCGGCGACGGCGCCGGTGCCTGCGGCGTGCCGGGGCTGGGCGTGGTGATGGGCGCGGGCGTCACGGGCTCGGGCGTGGTGGTAGCCGGAGGTGCCGTGGTGGGCTGGTCGGGCGCCGCCGGCGTGGTGGCGTCCACGCGGAAGCTGCGGGCATTCATGAGGCCGCTCGGCCAGTAGGTGGGCAGGTACGAGATGCTCACGCCGCCGCGGCCGCCCGACGAATGGATGATCCACTTGTTGCCGAGGCTGATGGACATGTGCGATGCCTGGCTCAGCGGCGTGCGGCGCCCCCCCGATCCGAAGAACACCAGGTCGCCCGCCTGCGCCCGCTGCCAGGCGATGCGCTTGCCGCGCTTGCCGACGTTCATGGTGTACGTGGTGCGCCCGCTCGGCATGTTGATCTGCGCCTCGGCCGCGCGGTCGCCGGTGTTCCACACGTACCAGACCAGCCCCGAGCAGTCGTAGCCGCCCGCCGCCTGGCGGTCGAGCGGCGAGTTCTGGTCGGTCCACTCTCCACCCCACACGTAGGGGTTGCCCACCTGTGAGAGGGCACGCTGCACCGTGGGCACGAAGATGGGATCGACGGCGGGGATCGTGAAGCCTTGCAGCGCGCGCACCGATGACGGGATACCCGCCCGCCGGATGTACCGGCCGCGCGATGCCATGAGCAGCAGGTCGGCCAGGCGCAGCGGTTGCGAGTCGTGGCGCTCGTACTGGTCGTCGCTCGACGGGTAGTTGCGGCGCAGGCCGGCCTCGCGCGCAGTGATGGACGTGCCGAATCCCTCGGGCAGCGTGAACGTGCGTCCGGCGCCATCGCGGAACTGGCCCATGCGCGCCACGGCCCTGCCCATGCGCAGACCGAGCGTCCACGCGCGGTTGGCGTCGTGGCCGGTGAGGGGCGTATCAAGCGCCAGGGCGTCGCCGGCCGCCGCGAGCCAGCCCTTCTCGAAGGCGGCCTTGGCCGCGGCGCCCTGTGGGTCGTCGGCCGCGATGTCGCGCCATGCCAACCCGATGGGGCCGGCCGGCAGGCCGAGCACCGGCGTCATGAGCATCACCAGCTCGCGCCGCGTGGCATCGCGTTGCAGCTCGAGCGCCGCCACCGGTCCCGCCCATGCGCGCGCCTTCTTCAGCTCGCGCGCGGCGTCCTGCCCGAAGGCGAACGACTGCGCCGCCTGCCGGTCGGCCGGCGGCTGGGCCAGCGCGACGGCCGTGAGGGCGCCGATCGCCACGAAGGGCGTGGCCACGGTGACGGCCACCAGCGCGTGGCGCCGGGAAGGGCGATGAGTGGTGCTCATGAGGGCCCCGAGGCTAGACCCGGTGCCCAGGCGTGGCGGTTCCCCCGGAACATGTGGCACTCATTCGCAACAAGGCCTGCACATCCCCCTTACGGGCATGCAATGCGCGCTACCGACTTGCGCGAAGTTCCTTCAGGTTCTGCGCCAGCAAGACGGCGGCGCCGATGATGAGGAGCACCGCGAGGGTCCACTGCCACCGTTGCACGAGGCCGATGACGATGCTCGTGCCGATGGCGATGAGCGCCACCCACACGATGAATGAGATCAGGCGCCGCCGGGCCAGCGCCTCGAAGCCCATCACCAGCAGCACGCCCACGACGGCGCCCACCCAGTAGTAGCCGGATCCCACGCCCACGAGCAGCCACACGATGATGATCATGAGCAGCGGCGTGCTGATGGCGGCCCAGACGCGCAGCAGCCTGCTGCGCACGTTGGCCGGCTCGTCCTCGGCCTCGTCGGGCACGGAGTCCACGCCCATGTGCGCACGCGGGTCCTCGAGGGGCAGCCCCCTGCGCTCGGCCGCCTCCAGGGCGTCGCGCTCGGCCGTGAGGTGGCGCCGCTCGTCGCGCAGCGCAAGCATCGCCTCGTCGCGCTGGTGAAGATCCTCGCGCCGGTCCTTTGCCAAGGCCTGCGTCACCACGTCGGCGTCCAGCGCGCGAAGCTCGGAGTTCTCGCGCCGCGACGCCGTGCGCAGCAGTCCCATCTCGTCGTCGATCGCCCTGATGCGGGCGTGCACGCTGGCCAGTCGCTCGGCCACTGCCCTGGCGGGCGCACGCGGGTCGGGGTCCACCTTCTGCATGCCGGCCCAGCCCAGGGGGTCCTCCCACCGCACGCGGTCGATGCCGTCGCGCTCGTGCTTGGGGCCCGTGGGCGCCGACTCCCCGCCGAACGGGTCGCGCGAGTCGCGGCCCCAGCGCCCGCTGAAGTCGCGCACCCACGGGGTGTCGTCACCGATCACCACGGGCGTCCACTCGTGGTCGGCCCCGGGGCCCACCGCCACGCCATCGCCGCGGTGGTAATCGACGAAGGGGATGCCGAACCCCTCATCCACCGACGTGTGGTCGCCCCACGGCGTGAGCGCGCGCATGATGCGCCGAAACCACCGCACGAAGCCCTTCATCACCGGGGGATCCACCTGCACGAGCTCATCCATGGGGTTCGGCGTATGGGAGTGCGAGCCGGCGCCGGGGTATGCCACCACGTGGTCGCCCACCCATTCCAGGTCGGGATCGTCCACGCGCCGCCTGAGGCCGTCGCCCTCGGCGTCGTGCGACGAGAACGCCACCCATCGCGCCTGCAGCACGCCGTCGAGATCGGGCGCGGCGTACACGATGAGGTTCTCCCAGTCGGCCTCATGGTCGTTGATGCCGTGGAACGACGATCGCCAGTCGTTCATCGGGTAGAAGAACCAGTACTGCAGCATCGTCCAGCCGGCCTCGCGCGACACGCGCCCGTAGTAGGGCGTGCCGGCCGCGACGATCTTGTCGCGGTAGATGATCTCGCCCGCCGCCACCGACCCCCGCGGCACGCGGCCGCGGAAGAGCAGGGTGAGCCGGAAGAAGGCATCGATGATGCGCCCCGTGATGCCCACCTGCGAGAACCGGCTGGCCCCGGGCATCGACTCGCCGTGGCCTGCGCGCCGCCACTGGCGGAACTCCTTACGCGTGAGGGGATCCTCCACGTAGAGCAGGTGCAGTGTCTCGGCGGCACGCTCGCGCGAGATCGCCGCGAGGGAGTCCAGGTCGAGGTCGCCCACCTCGGCGATCTTCTGATCCGTGCCATCGGGCAGCCGCTGCCAGAGGGAGCACGCGGCCACGTACGCGCCGGTGTCCGAGGGCAGGAAGAGCTCCACGCGGTTCAGGCGCAGTATCGGCTCAAAGCGGCGGAGCAGGTCGAGATCGTCCACGCGACCAGCCTACGTGAGAGGTAGCGCGGGGGCGGCACCCGGGCGGCGCCGGGGCCCGGAGTAGCCTCGCCGCATGACCACATCACGCATCGGCGGCCTGGCGGTCGCCCTCCTCGCCGCAGGCGCGCTGGTCGCGGGCTGCGGATCGTCATCGGACACCGCCTCCGACACCACTGCCAAGGCCGACACGGCGACGGCCGTGGACACCAGTACCGGCCAGAAGGTGGGCGGCACCGCCACGTGCGACGCCGCATCCATCGAGAAGGCCGCGCAGGACTCCCCGGGCTTCGAGAACCAGAAGATCACGCTCGAGGACAGCTCATCGTTCAAGTGCGCCGACGGCTGGGCCTACGCGTTCATCAACGCCGGCACCGGCGACGAGGCCATCACCGCCACGGTGGTGTTCGAGGCCGAGGGCCAGTTCTGGATCCCCAAGGACCGCGCGAAGGTGTGCACGGCCCCTGGCGATCAGGTGCCCGCCGCCATCTACCAGCCGGCCTGCGAGACCAACTAGAGGTACTGCGATAGCGCCCCGCCGGTTGGCGCGTGCCGCCGGCGGGCGTATCATGGGCTCATGACCCCTCACGCCCTCCAAAGGCGCTCGGCGGCAGCCCTCGCCCTCGGCGCGCTCATGGTCGGTGGCCTGCTTGGCGCCGACGCGGCCACCGCCGCCAAGAAGAAGACCTGCAAGCCTGCACCCAAGGCGAAGTGCGCCGGGGTGAACCTGGCCAAGCGCAACCTCGCAGGCAAGAACCTGAAGGGCATCAACCTCAAGGGCGCCAACCTCACGGGGGCCAACCTCAAGGGCGCCAACCTCACCGGGGCCACGCTCACCAATGCGAAGCTGGGCCGGGCCAACCTCACGAACGCCACGGTCACGAGCGCCCGCATGGGTGGCGCCTCGGTCAATGGCGCCACCGCCACGGGGCTCGTGAGCGGCTCGGTGTCGGGCACGCCCAATTCGCTGCCCACGGGCTGGCAGCTGAACACCGGATACCTCATGGGCCCCGGGGCGAACCTCACCGGCGCCAACCTCATCGGCCAGACGCTCACGGCGGTCAACCTCACGGGCGCCACCCTCACGGGGGCCCTGCTCACCGGCGCTACCGCCTACGCGAGCACCTTCACCAACGCATCCATGGCCAACGCCAACCTGGCGGGCGCCACCATCACCACCAGCACCCTGGGCGGGGCCAACCTCGCAGGCGCGTCCCTCGTGGGCATCACGGTCACGGCCAGCGGCCTGCCGGGGGCCAACCTGACGGGCGCGAACCTCACGGCGGCCACGCTGTCGGGCACCGACTTCACCGGCGCGAACCTGTCGCGCGTAGCCGGTCGCGCCGCCACCTTCGGGGGTGCCACGCTGCGGAATGCCAACCTCTCGGGCGCGGCCCTCGGCGGCAATTCGCAGAACTCCGTGGCGCTCGACGGCGCCGACCTCACCGGCGCCAATCTCACGAATGCGGTGCTGGGCTACGCCAGCCTGGCCAATGCGGTCATCTCGAACGCCACGATCACGGGCACCGACCTGCGCAACACGACCTATGACGGCCTGAGGTCGGGTGGGCTCACCACGGGCACGGGCACGCGCCTGCCCACCGGCACGTCAGTGGTGGCCGGCTACCTGATCGGCGAGAACGTCGACTTGGTGGAGGCCAACCTGGCGGGCCAGGTGCTCACGGGGCTCGACGTCCAGGGCGCCGACCTCTCCCGCGCCAACCTCTCCGGGGCCCGGTTGGTGAGTGCCTCGCTTGCCAATGCCACCGCGGTGGGCACCAACTTCACGGATGCCAACCTGACGTCTGCCACATTGGGCGGCGCGGACCTTCGCGAGTCGAGCGTGGCCAGGGCGACACTCACCGACGCGTCATTCGACGGCAGCCTCGTCAACTCTCCGCTCGGAAGCAACGGCAATGGGTCGCTGTCGCAGAACCCGGTCACGGTGCTCACCAACATGTCCGGACTCGACCTGGCGGGCGTCAACGTGTCCGCCGCAAGCAAGTACTGGATCCAGGTGGACTTCACCGGCGCAAACCTCGCGGGCACCACCTTCAAGAACGACGGCCACTTCAACTACAGCGTGTTCGCCCGGGCCAACCTCGCGGGCACGGTGTTCGCTGGTAGCGGTACCGTGAAGTTCCACAGCGCGATCTTCACGGGCGCCACGGGCGCACCGACGATCGGCGGCACCGGGTCGTGGGATCTCACCACCTGCCCCAACGGCACGGTGCAGAACACGGCCTGCACCTTCTCCTAGTCGCTACCGCTTACCCGTCTTGAGCCAGCGGGCGCAGGCGCCCTGCACGATCTTCCAGGTCTTGGCGTCGAGGGATTCCTTCTCGGCGATGGTCTGCACGCACAGCACCTGGATGGCCTCGGGGCCCATCCGGTACAAGCCAATCCCATTGCCGCTGATAGACCGGTTGAGGTCGTTGGCACGCGCCGCCACCCACGCGCAGCCCTGGCCCTCGGGGCACATCGCCCCCGGCCATGATGCCCTCGATCATCTGGACCGGGATGCACATCACCACGCGATCGGCGTAGGTGGACCCCCACGGCGACTCATCCTGCAGCAGCGCCATGGCGTCGTTCAGCCGCTTGCCGGCGTCGCCCTTGAACTCCACGCCGATGTCATCGATGGACACCAGGTGCGACGTGCACGGCATGCGCTTGGTGCAGGTGGTGTCCACGGCCGTGCGCACGCGGCGGGCGATCTCTTCGGCCGGCAGCGCGGCGAGGGCCACGCCGTCGAGGCGCGCGATGCGGTAGGGGGGCTCGAGCATGGTCTGCCTGGCCGGCATCTGGCGGAATACCTGCGCCTGCTGCAGCGGCCCCGGCCCCGTGGGCAGCAGCCGCTCGAGGATGGTCCTGATGCTGAACTCCGACAGGTAGATGATGTGCCGCTATGCCCCCGGGGTGGCGGGGGTTCCGGCGTTTGCCACGGCTGCGTCGCCCGCGCCCCCGTTGCCCGAGCCCGACACCATCCCCCCGCAGCCGGTCACCACGAGCGCAGCGAAGGCTGTGAACACCATGGCCAGCACGAGAAGGGGGCTCCGTCGATGCATGCATGACATCTACCGGCTGTGACCCAATAGGCTGCAGCCATGGCAGACACACGCTTCTTCACCGACACGGGCTTCGAGTTCGCCACGCTCATCGCGATCGGCGGCGCTCCATACGGGCTGTCGGAGGCCGGGGAGGTGCTGTCCACGGCGGCGCGCATCACCGACGGAGATGCCGACTCGTGGTTCGATGAATGGACGGCCACCGGTGAGAGGTGCCTCGACCAGGCCGGCGAGTGCGAGGCCTCGGGGCACGTGGTGAGCGCCAAGTGGCTCTACCTGCGGGCGTCGTTCTACCTGGGCACGGCGTTCTTCTACGTGCTGGCCACCCGTGACCCATCGCGCGAGCTGCAGGCCTGGCGACGCCATCGCGCGGCCTTCGCCCGCGCCATGGACCTCTGGGACACCCCCGTGCAGGCGGTGGAGATCCCCTACGAGGACACCCCGCTGCAGGGGTACTTCTTCTCGGGCGGGGATGGCAGCAGGCCGCTGCTCATCGCCACCAATGGCAGCGACGGCACGATGGCCGACATGCTGGGTGCCGGCGTGCTCGACGCCGTGGACCGCGGCTACCACGTGCTCATCTACGACGGCCCCGGGCAGGGCGCGGCGCTCTACGAGGACGGCCTGCCCTTTCGCTACGACTGGGAGAAGGTGGTCACGCCCATCGTCGACTGGGCAGCGCCCCGCGCCGACGTCGACGCCGATCACATCGCGCTCTGCGGCTGGAGCCAGGCCGGATACTGGGTGCCGCGCGCTGCCGCATTCGAGCCCCGGCTCGCGGCGATCATGGTGGATCCCGGGGTGGTGAGCGTGGGCGAGTCGTGGACCCGCCACCTGCCGCCGCCCCTACTGCAATTGCTCGACGCCGGGAAGATGGAGGAGTTCGACGCCTACATGGCCGAGGGCATGAAGGAGGACCCCGGCATCGCCCTCGAGGCCGCCAAGCGCATGGAGCCCTACCGCACCGACTCCCTGGCCGAGGTGCTCATCGAACTGCGCAAGTGGGACCTCACCGACGTGGCGGGGCGCATCACCGCGCCCACGTGGATCTCCTCACCCGACGACGAGCAGTTCTGGCCCGGCCAGTCGCAACGGCTGTTCGACCTGCTCACGGCAGTCGATCGAAAGGCACTCGTGCCCTTCACGGCGCAGGACGGCGCCATCGGCTCGCAGCGCATGTACGACTGGCTCGACGAGACCCTCGCGGCCTGACGCCGCCGCGCGCGGCCACGGCCGTCGTCCCGGCCACCAACCGGGGCGCCTACGGGATGTCCGGCGGCAAGTGCACCACCGGCTGGTCGACCGTTCTCCTGTTTTCAGACCCCTTCGCGGCTAGCGTGCCCCCACGGCGACCACGTGGGAGTGCCATGAAGCTCGAGCCGATGTACCGCGCAGTCTTTCGCTACCCCGACGGCGGGCACGGCACCGTGATCGAGGGCGAGGCCGGCAGCGAGGGCCACTACTTCTTCGTGGCCGAGGGCGAGGTGACGGGCCGCATATCCGGCCGCCTGCAGGCGGCCAACCACCCCCGCTCGCGCATCGACAAGAACGCGCTGCCCAACATCCAGGGCGCCATCACCACCGACGATGGCGCCACGATCATCTTCGACTGGCACGGCTTCGCACGGCCTGCGCCGCCGTCGCCGCGCCAGATCGTGGTGGCCGCCACCCATGCCAGCGGCGACGAGCGCTACTCGTGGCTCAACAACGTCGTGTGCGTGGGCTGCGGCGAGATCCGCCCGCTCGACGACTCGGGCGCCGCCCGCAACGTGGTGGGCGGCCGCATCGACTTCGTCATCGAATTCTCCGAGCTCATCTGGGAGCCCATCGACCAACTGGAGGCCTGATGTTCCTGCTTCGCGCCACGTACAACCGCCCCATCGAGGAAGTCGATCAGCTGCTCGAGGGCCACAAGGCCTGGATCATGAAGAACTTCGACGAGGGGCGAATCCTGCTCACCGCCCGCCAGGTGCCGCTCACCGGCGGAATCATCCTCGCCCGCGGCGAGAGCGCGGAGGAGATGTGGGCGATGCTCGAGGACGACCCCTTCAAGAGCTCCGGCATGGCCGACTACGAGGTGCTCGAGTACGCACCCGTGCGCGCCGCCGAGGGCGTGGAGGGGCTGCTCGAGGATTGACCGGGCACTGACCGCCAATTGACCGCCCAGTGACCGCGCACGCAAGGCCCGGGCGCGCGGTTCCTTCGCGCGCGGCGCCTAGGGGATGAAGTACATCGGGTTGGGCAGCAGGAACCCGGCGTCGGCATGGCCCTGGCTCATGTCGCTCACCTGGTCGCCGATCGACAGCGCGATCTTCCAGCCCTGCTTCTCGAGCCCGGCACGGGCGCGCGACTTGTAGACGGCGGCGGTGAGCGTCTCCTGCTGGGGCGAGCGCAGGATGATCTGCTTCACCCCGGTCACCCCGATCTTCTCGAGGCACGAGGCCGTGTAGGGCAGGGTCGCCTGCTTTCGGCCGGTGATCACCACGATCGCCACGCCCCGCGCCTTCGCGCGACGCAGCAGGTTCACGCTCGGCTGGATCGCCGGCGTGCCGCACGCCTGCATGATCTGGTCCTGCACCGGGGGGTTCTCG